>CAYTCB010000190.1:0-1506 GCA_964436195.1 uncultured Elusimicrobiaceae bacterium | reverse complement strand
CGGACGTTAAGATCACCAAGGTGGACATCATCACGAACCCGCACCGCTTCGAAGCGCTCAAGGATGCGCTGGGCAAGATCGGCATCACCGGCATTACTGTTACAAACGTGATGGGCTGTGGTATGCAGAAGGGCGGCACGGAGTTCTACCGCGGCGTTCCGGTTGACATCAACCTTCTGCCGAAGATCCGGCTTGAGATTGTCGTATGCAAGGTGCCAGTGGCCCTCGTCGTGGAAACCGCCAAGAAGGCACTCTATACCGGCAAAATCGGCGATGGGAAGATTTTCGTCTACGATGTTGAAAACGCCATCAAAGTCCGCACGGGCGAAGAAGGCTATGACGCACTCCAGGACGATTAAGTTGAGCGAAGCTTCAGCGGGAGAACGCGAAGGGAACGCCGAGATGACCGACTTCGGCCTGCTCCTCGCCCTCCTGTCTAGCGATGCGACTGTTTCGTTGCCGTCAGAATCTGGATCTCAGGCGGTAAAAGGCCCGGAAACATCAGCGTTTCCGGGCCTTTCCTTGTGGCAGGGGCAGAAGGACTCGAACCCTCAACAAAGGTTTTGGAGAACTTTGCCTGACATAATTTGAAAGCTCATTAGGCTAATATTCCACTCCAAAGGTGCGTATTTTAACAATAGTCGATTGACATAAAGCAGTATTCCTATAACATAAACTCAATAAAAATTTCGTGACCACCACTTTTTCACGTGGGTCTTTTTTTAATTTCTCTGACTACTAAATTTCAGGATATGAATAATTTTGCATAATATGCATTTCAATATACAACACGATAATCTTTCCTATCCCACTATCTACTAGATTTTTACAGGGAAATCCGCTACAATTGTTAAGAACGTTTGTTCTATTCAAGGAGGCGAAAACATTGGTACTAAAGGAAGAATCAGTAATCGACCCGAGGGAGATGGAAGTTATCCTTAGACAGCACACACGTTCAAAGATAAGGCTCGAAGAGTTGGAAAAGGAGTTGGATCTTAGGGGGAAGATATTCGTCCTCGCAGAGACACCCTCGTCACGGAATAGTGTGCCAATATCATGTTCAGAACGGTTGGCACGGCACTATCAACGAACCATGTGGGAAAGAGAAGCAGAGAAAGAAGCTTTGAGGCTGATAGTTGACGCAGTGGAACGAGCAATTTCATGCCTGAGACCTGAGTATCGCAGCGTTATCGACGCGCTGTACATTCAGGGGATGACGTATGACCGAGCATGTGAGTATTTGGATATTGCTCGGACTACGCTCAATTGCAGAAGAAAGAAAGCAATCGCCGAAATGTGCGAGTTGATTCAATAATCCCCAAAAGAGGGTTTGCAATCCGCTTGTGGCGGAAGGCAAACCTTTGTGTTTCCTCCTTGCGGAGATTTATCGCCCCGACTGCCTGTTGCACACTAAGAAGCAATGTGAGAAACCTGTCCGATAGGATTGTCCTCGATAAGGTACAATAAGTTTCGCAAATTGGGGACAGCGGGTTCCAAGAATAGAGA
>CAYTCB010000189.1:0-1524 GCA_964436195.1 uncultured Elusimicrobiaceae bacterium | reverse complement strand
TCCATTACCTGAAGGAGGAGGTTGAATACATCCGGATGAGCTTTTTCTATTTCATCCAAAAGTACAATGGAATAGGGCTTGCGACGCACTTGTTCAGTCAATTGTCCACCTTCTTCATAACCTACATATCCCGGAGGAGCTCCGACAAGCCTGGAAACGGTGAATTTTTCCATGTATTCACTCATGTCAATACGGATGAGAGCATCTGTTGTGCCAAACATGAATTTAGCTAATTCTTTGGCTAATTGAGTTTTTCCTACACCAGTAGGTCCAAGAAACAGAAATGTACCGATAGGCTTGTTGGGATCCTTTAAGCCTACACGGCTGCGCAGGATGGCTTTTACCAATTTTTCAACTGCTGTATCTTGGTCGATGATATGTTTCAAGAGTTCACTCTTCATATCTTTCAATCTTGATTCTTCAGATTGAGCCATACGCTGGACCGGTATTCCGGTTATCATGGACACTACATCTGCAATTTGCGTTTCATCGACGGTCTCTCGGTTTTCTTTGAGATTTTTCTCCCAATCTAGTTTCATGGATTCCAGACTTTCCTCCAATTCCTTCTCCTGATCACGATAGCTGGCAGCAAGCTCGAAATTCTGTTGCTTAACGGCTTCGTTTTTCTTTGTCTGAGCTTCAGCTACAAGCTTTTCCTGTTCCTCAATATTTTTGGGTACATTGATATTGTGTAGATGGACCCTTGCACCGGCTTCATCTAAAGCATCTATAGCTTTGTCAGGAAAAAAACGGTCAGAGACATAACGTTCTGTCAGTTTGACACAAGCCTCGAGGGCTGCGTCTGTATAACTAACGTTGTGATGCTCTTCGTATTTGTCCTTAATATTCTTTAGAATACATAACGTTTCGTCGGAAGAAGTAGGCTCAACGATAATTTTTTGGAATCTGCGTTCAAGGGCTCCGTCTTTTTCGATGCTATTGCGATATTCGTCAAGGGTCGTTGCGCCGATACACTGGAGTTCACCACGTGCAAGAGCTGGTTTCAACATGTTGGCTGCATCCATAGATCCCGGAGTTGAACCGGCACCTACAATGGTATGTATCTCATCAATGAATAGGATGATATTTGGATTTTTCTGTAATTCATTCAATATGGAACGAATTCTTTCTTCAAATTGTCCACGATATTTAGTACCTGCAACCACCGAAGTCATATCCAAAGCTATGACACGCTTATCAAAAAGAATCCGGGATACTTTTTTTTGAACGATGCGCAGTGCCAGTCCTTCCACAATGGCGGATTTTCCTACACCGGGATTACCGATGAGAATCGGATTATTTTTCTTTCTGCGGCTGAGAATCTGGGCAACTCTTTCTATTTCCTTTTCTCTTCCGACAACAGGATCAAGTTTTCCTTCCATAGCTGCTGCCGTCATGTCTATACCAAAGTTGTCAATGACAGGGGTATTGTTGTTCTGCTTAGTCTGGGTCTGGCTGTTTCCCATTCGTGAACCATTGGATGGGGAAATGTTCTTTTCATCTTCATCTTCTTCTTGTGAGAGA
>CAYTCB010000188.1:0-1534 GCA_964436195.1 uncultured Elusimicrobiaceae bacterium | reverse complement strand
TTCTCATTGCATAATCATCATTTCGGATCATAGAATCCAGTTTATTTATAAGATTTCCTATTTTTTCATTGACATTTATTTCTTGAGGAATGAAAAGTTTGTCAAAAACGCTTGATATTTCCAATTTGGCCGTTTTTAATACTGCCGACGGAATTTTTCGCAAATTAATAAAATTTCTTGAAATAAGAATCGCCGAATTATAAACGGCATGAGCTAAAAAAGATGCTGCAAAACCTGCAAGAGGAACCGCCGGAAAAAGCGCCGATGCCGTAACGTATACAGCCGTAAAAACCAGCGAAGGCAGAATAAAATCTTTAAAATTTCTTGTTTTAGAACCGGACTTTAAAAATAATTTATCGGCAATAACGTGGGCAAAAGGAAACGCCGCAAGACCCGCAACTGCGGCAACGGCAAATGCGGCTGCGGGAACAGGCAAAATTGCGGCAAGGCTGCCGGTTATCGCAAAAGGAATAAATCTGAAAACAAATTCTTCCCATACAGGCGCGATTACCGTTGTATACAGTCTATACCAAAATGTTTTTGTATTTTTAAATATATTATTAAATATTGACTGTACGGATTTCTCATTGGGCGATGTTTTCCGGATTTCTTTTTTTTCAATATTATGAAAACGAGGCAACAGAGATTTGCCGTCAAAATTATATTCTTCGTTATATGTTTTAATCTCAGTTTCAGACGCATCGGTATATACGGCTGTTATTTTTGCTTTATCTTTTTCAAATTCTTCAATTCTCCAATCCACTGAAACTTTGTCGTTATAATTTCGTGATTTTAAAGCCCCGTCAACAACTTCCCGTATTAACTGTTTTTGTTTTTCGGCATTCAATTTCAAGAAATCAGGCAGTTCATTGGCGGCAGCCAACGCTCTGGCCAGTATTTCCGGAAATAAAACGCTTGTCCATGTTTCCGTAAGAGGCTTTGCGTTAATCGTATTGTCAAGAACCTGTCTGTATCCTCTTATTGTATTCCAATGAATCTCGCCTGCGCGGCTTATGTCTTTTGTTATTTTCGGAGTTATCTGTATATAAGATATTTTCCTTTCTTTCGCTATTTGTTCCAATCCTTGGCTGTGAAATCCGCCTGTTACTATAACCTTTATTTTCTTACCGTTAATTTCATCTCGCAATTTTACGATTGCTTCCTGCCCGTAAGCCGCGTTAATATTTGCGGCGTTATTTTCATACGGCAGTATTTTATCGGCGAATATTCTGTTTCTTTCTATATTGTTGGAATGGTATTTGGCAAGAAGCCGTTCATATTGCTCCAACTGTCTGCTTGTATTCTCAGGAAAATAAGAATTCCATATAATTCTGAATTTTTTAAAATCTTCACTGAACCGCAAATAATCGTCTGCCGTTATATTCGCTCCGAAATATTCTTTTATAACAGGAATAAATTCATATAAAAAGGTAACTTCGCGTTCATATTTATTTTTGCTTAATTGCGCATACAATCTGTTTAAAAGCTGTTTCTCTTCCTCAACAAATACGATTAAATTTACGTTTTTATTAAA
>CAYTCB010000187.1:0-1535 GCA_964436195.1 uncultured Elusimicrobiaceae bacterium | reverse complement strand
GAAAAAGTTGCCAGGTTGGAACATTACAACCTGGTACTGATGGAGGCTGTAGCCAAACTTTCGGAAGCAACTCCCGGCACGATCAGCCCGGATTTGATGGCTGAATTGGTGCTGGCGGGAAGGAGAACGATTGATCAAGTGCCGGCTGACATACAAAAGGAAGTGTCAGGCAGGATTACATCAGCTAGCGAATTATAGGCAGCTTAAGTTTTTTTTACAATGGGTCTTGGGGCTCTTTTTTTATTGCCGATTTTAAGGAGGACGAACTAATGAAAAGCTCAATTCAAATCGCCTTTACCGCTTTTGGCGGCTGGCTGGGCTGGGTCTTGGGAGGCTGGGACGGCTTTTTGTACGCGCTGATCACCTTTGTGGTTATCGATTACCTGACCGGTGTCATGTTGGCCATACTGGAAAAGCGTCTGTCCAGCGAGGTCGGGGGCAGGGGCATATTTAAGAAGGTGCTGATTTTTGCAATGGTGGCAGTGGGACACATTATAGACGCCCAGGTAATAACAAACGGCAGTGCTGTCCGTACCGCAGTCATCTTCTTCTATTTATCTAACGAAGGGATCAGTATTCTGGAAAACGCGGCCAAGATCGGCCTGCCTATTCCGGAGAAACTAAAGCTGGTTCTGGAGCAGCTAAACAAGGAGGAAAAGAGCGATGGCTAGATTATGTTTTGACTACGGTCATGGCGGCAGTGACCCGGGAGCGGTGTATATGGGGAGAAAAGAAGCTGATGATGTGCTGAGCCTGGGTCAGGCTGTAGCAGCAGTATTGAAACGCCATGGAATAATTGTCGATGAGACCAGAACGGCGGATGTTAGTTTAAGCCTGAAAGCTAGATGTGATTTTGAAAATAAGGGTACCTTTGATTACTTCATATCCTTTCACCGTAATGCTTTTAAACCGGAGGCGTCTGCCGGTGTGGAAACTTACACTTATTTGAATCCGGGAGCCAAGTCAAAGGGGCTGGCTGAAAAAATTCAAAGCTCCCTGGTGGGGGTCGGTTTTGTAAACCGGGGGGTTAAAACTGCTAATTTTCAAGTCTTAAGAGAAACCAGGGCTCCAGCAGTACTAATCGAAATCGGCTTTATTGATAACAGCCAGGACAATGCTTTGTTTGATACCCAGAGAGACGAAATTGTCAAAGCAGTTGCTGGCGCGATCCTTTCCCAACTGGGGTTAGCATACATAAAAGAAAGCAAGAATGGTCTGGAAGGAGCTTTGGAGGTGCTGGTTAGAAACGGCATACTGAAATCCCCCGGATATTGGCTGGAAAATGCCAGAAAAGGCCAGATCGTAAATGGTGAATACGCTGGGACGCTGATTGAAAGAATGGCCGAGTACATTTCATCCCGATAACCTTAATGACTATTACCTAAAAGAAGCACCCTTGAAGCATTGGCCCGGGCTTTTCTTCCTTAATAAAATCTAATAACTGATTCCAAATCGCCGGATGATTGTTTTCACCCGGCATTTTTTTGCTTTAACCCTAAGCTACAGGTACTCAAACCGCCCTTCGTTGTCCTGTG
>CAYTCB010000186.1:0-1550 GCA_964436195.1 uncultured Elusimicrobiaceae bacterium | reverse complement strand
TTTGCAAACGCTTATTTTGAAGCAGACATAATTTCCGTTTTGGATACAGAAACCCATACAGTCTTTTTAGGAAAACTGACAAACGCCGCAATTTTAAACGATAAACCTTCAATGACATACGATTACTATCATAAAGTCAAAAAAGGACTTACTCCCAAAAACGCGCCTACTTTTATTTCAAAATAAGAGATTTAAAAGGCTCGGTTACTCTTTCAAGAACTCCGTTTACAAAAGAAAGGACTATCCCGTAATTTGTCACCGGAACATCGTTATCAACGGCATAATTCATTCTTGAAACCATCTGTTTTTTATTTATCATGCATCCGCCGCAGTGAATAACAAGGGCATAATCTTTTATATTTTTAGGGTATTCATGTCCTGCCGTAACATCAAAATGAACGTCAAAACCGAGATATTTTTTTACAAGATTTGGTATTTTTATTCTGCCTATGTCATCCGAGCTTGCATGATGAGTGCATGCTTCTGCTATAAGTATTTTATCGCCAGGCTTTAAATTTTTTATTTTTTCAATTCCGTTCATCATTTCCGCTATATCGGCCCTGTTTGCAGTAAATATAATAGAAAACGTAGTTACTTTTATGTTTTTAGGAACAATGTCGGTAACTTTTTTAACTACCTGAGAATCGCATATCACAAGGTCCGGCGGCGTTTTAAAATTATCAAGGCACTGCTGAAGCTCGCTGTCTTTGACTATAAGAGCTATGGCGTTTACATCCAGTATTGCCCTTATCATCTGAACCTGCGGTAGAATAATTCGGCCTTTTGGCGCGCCCAAATCAATAGGCACAACCAAAACAACCGTCTGATATTTTTTTATTATAACGTCGGTAAGCGGAAGATTATTTAAAATTTCATCCGGAGTTATTTCAAATATTATTTTTTTAAATTCATTCAAAAAAGCGTCTCTCTGCCCTTTTAGCAAAGGAGAAACCTGATATTTATATTTTGAAATTTCCGATATAAAACCGTTATTAAGTTCAATATTTTTGTAATTATTGACAAGTATCATCACAGGCGTTTTTCTTGAAGAAAGTTCGGCTATAAGATTTTTCTCATATCCCGTCCATTCATTTGGTTCGACAACTATAACAGCTATATCAGCCATGGTAAATATGTGGTTTGTTTTTTCTATTCTTTCTTTCGCAAGTATTGATTTATCGTCAAGACCTGCCGTATCTATAAGAGTCACGGGACCTATCGGAAGTATTTCCATCGTCTTAAAAACTGAATCGGTAGTTGTTCCGGGCACACTTGAAACTATGGAAGTTTTTTGGTCTGTAATATAATTTACAAGCGTTGATTTGCCGACATTTGTTCTGCCGAATATTCCTATGTGAAGAGTCAAAGATTTTGGCGTCTGTATCATTTTAATTACACTTATTTGATGTAGTTCCGATATGTCCGCATACGGTACATCTGTTAACGTGTCCTCCGTTTTTTCTGTTTTTATTGTAACGTCTTGCCGCTACAAATTCTTTATTATTATATAATTTAAAAAACGATTGCCCGAAAATGCTGCCAAAATCTTC
>CAYTCB010000185.1:0-1583 GCA_964436195.1 uncultured Elusimicrobiaceae bacterium | reverse complement strand
GTACCCTGTTCTTAGCTTGACATCTCCAGGTAGAAAAACATTGAAGCGCAGAATACTTCTACTTTTTTTCTTTTCGCCGATATTTGATAATAAGCATTATTATAAAAAAATAGGTACGTATGCAGGAAAGAGAGAAACCAACCACAAAGATAATCAGGTACAAGCATATCAATAAACTTTCAGAAAAGAATAAATTCTTCAAAAAGAAAATGAAGGAAGAATTACTTTCTCTGACAAGCCGGGTTCTTCTATGCATGAATAGTTTAGATGTCGATGCCGCTGTAGCATTAGCCCGTGCCCTGAACCACTCGGGAATCAACTCAAGCAACTATCTACTGTTCCTCTGCTTTCTTGAAACGAACAACTCTCATGTGGTAAAAGCACTCATCGGCAGGAGGAATCCCAACCTCCTATTCAGTTCTGTAAAACCTAATTGGTATCTAGTAAAGGAAGCGTTCAGACTCCTTGCACGGTTCAGTCGAGATGAGATCCTGGATAAGGTGCTTTTAGCGCTCCTGGGTCTTATTCAAAATACGTATAAGCTTTCTAAATTTGGATATTCTATCTATCCTCTTACCGTAGCTGATGTGTATAGTATTGGTAAATATTTAGAGAAGAAGAAAGGGCAAAGCGGAGTTCACAATACACTTATCCTGGATCTTTTATTCGATATCTACCAGATGGGAATCGACGATCGATTATGGAAAGCAAAATCTGTAGCTATCGCTGCTAATAACATCCGAATGGCATTTTTCGACGATATGAAAAAGATGGAGGATGTTATACCCAATGTGCTGCTTTTACCCGACTCACGAAACAAGGAAATTAAACCCAAGTATATTCTCCAGGATAAAGGTGAATCAGAATGACTTATGGAGAGATTCCCAAATATTTAGAAAACCTGTTCGGCATCGCTCGCCTACACGGATGGTGTGAAGAAGTCCACGAAGGAATCAATGAACTTACCGCTCTGAACGATGAAAGCCTGATAAGTGAACTCCGTACCCTCCTTGAAACTATTCTTCAAAAAACAAACACCTCTAAGGAAGAGGCCATCCTCTCTCTTATCCTGCTTCGGCGTCTGGGAGTTCCAGAGAAGGACTTGTACGAGCATACCTACCGAACATTGAAAAACCGACTCTATTTCAATGATTTTCGATTTCTTATCCGGTATTTCTTCCATAATAAAGTGCCACTCCCTCAGAGTCTTGTCTACGACATTACTGAGAGAGTTTTCTTCTCTCTGGAGGACGTCTATAATAAAATTGTTGATGATTTTACCCGGGTTCCTTTTCGTAATGCGGAGCCTGTAATTTTTTTCTTAATTCTTCAAAATTGCAGGGTGGATCTTAACACCCAGAATAAAGAACTTCTTTGTATTATTCTGACACATATTGAGATAAAACTCCCGGATTCGATTTTAGATGATATCATCATCTATCTGGATGAAAATGCATCTTTAGAGGATAGTTGGAGGGTGCAACGGGAGATAATCAAATTCGACCGGGAACACATCGAGAAAAAATCAGCTCAAACTTACCCCTCAACTTCTGATGAAAGTTTTCCCCCGGACATCCTGCCCC
>CAYTCB010000184.1:0-1584 GCA_964436195.1 uncultured Elusimicrobiaceae bacterium | reverse complement strand
TTTGAGCTTGTCCATATCAACGTATTTTATAAGTTCTTCGTCTGTTTCTTTTGCAAGTTCCGGATCTGAAGATTCAAGACGGTCTTTTATGTTTTGTATTATCTGCTGTTTTATATCGCCTTTATCGTCTGACAACAACACTTCCGACATTTTAACTGTTTCGGCAATCTGTTTTATCTGATCCCGGCTGAGAACAGTATCCTGACCGTCGGCAATAAATCCGAGCTTTGATTCAAGGGACGGATCGGCCGCTATCAATACTCTTTTCTGCTCCACGGGCGAAAGCGACGCTATTAAGTTTGCCAAAGCCTGAAAAGATATTTTGCTCTGCTCTTTTGCTATTTTATAATAAGTTTCTTCGGCTGTTTTTAATCCGTCTGTTACATTTGGCGTGATTACAAGATATGAAACGTTATGGTCTTTTAATATGCCCGATACCGTCTCTGTATGAAATCCTCCTGTTATTATAACGTCAACTCTTTTTGCCTGCGGCATATTTTCAATTATGTTTAAAATTTCATTATTCGTCCGCACGCAAGCCGTTATTGATGATACGCTTACTCCGTTAAATATATTTTCCGTGAAATAGCCGTTTCTTGCCGTGTTAACTTCATAAAAAGTGTCAGAACAGGCTATATATTCTTCGAGAAGCGCCAATACTTTGTTGTCGACATATTTTGCCCACAGTTTTTTATATCTTTTTATATTTGCTTTGTAATACGCGTAATCCGAGGCTGTCATTTTGCTTGTGAGATAATCGTTCAGATATCTTTCAAAATTAACAAGAAATACGACTTCCGACTGGGATTTTGAATTTGAAAATCTCGAGTTTATTTCTTCTGTAAGCTTTTGATTTTCTTCAAGAAGGACTATAGGATTTATTTTTTGGCTCAATTCAACATATCTGAAATAGTTATCAAGTTCGGGATAATTTACCGACATATCAAGATTGTACTGTCTTGTCAGTTTTATAAGATACAGATATAGTTTGTCTATCTGCGAAAAGTTGCCTGTGGAATCGGCAAGCATTTTATAAGCGCCGTACGGGATAGTCTCTTTAAGAACAAATATAAGCGTCTGCAATTGTTTTGTTATTTCAGTATATTTTAAATCCTTCTGCATTGAAAGAAGCATGATATAGTTCAAAGTATTTTCATACCGGTATATATCTATGCCGAGCCTGTCTATATGTTTTGTTAAAAGCGCATAATATTTTTCGGCGGTTATTTTGCCCTGTTCATAATGCTTTGCAAGTTCTTCAATTTTAAGCTGCCTTTTGTCAAAATATTTTATTTTCAGTTCATTATCGGAGCGTCTGACGGATTCCATTATCAAATTTATTTTATCTTTGTTTTCAAGTATCTGCCCGAACCTTTTTAAATTTTCAAGATACGGTTCTTTTTTTTCAAGACCTTTTATTATGCCTGTTTTGCCGCTTACAGCGCTGAAATATTCGGCGCCGGTAAGTCTTCCCGTATTAACCATTTTTTCAACAAGCTGCATTTTAGCCGTCGAATCAACTGCATTTGATATCCAGCTCGTGTCAACGTCTCCGTATGCGCCTTCAAGATAAACATTTTTTAC
>CAYTCB010000183.1:0-1595 GCA_964436195.1 uncultured Elusimicrobiaceae bacterium | reverse complement strand
TCTAAACCGATGGTATAATCGACATAATGATTGCGCAATATTAAAATTTAATGATACTTATAACTTGTCGGAACTTGTAGAAATTACCAATAAATCGAGTATAAAGGGAAGGGTTCTTAGCATAAAAAAAGAACTTATGGAATATTTTGCCAATTTTAGGCAGCCTTTTGTATATAAATATGATGTCCATGGTGCTAAAGACGGCGATTTAAAAAAAATAAAAAATATGCAGTCTAACGTGAGATTTTTCCCTTTTATAGAGCTTATGCTCGGATTTAATCTGTATTCCTCTTTTTCCACCCTTTTTATGCAGTCAAGCGGATACACCCTCGGTTTTATTTCCGTAATATTTTCGGTGCTTGCGCCGCTGAGTTTTGTAAGTTCGGGACTTTGCGGTTTTATAGGCGACAAAATTTCAAAAAGAACTTTGATAATAATATCTTTGACGCTTCATACCATTGGAAGCGTTTTGTTTATTTTCTCGTGGTTATCTCCGGTAATTCTTGCAGTTTCACAGATTCTGCCTGTTATAGCAATATCTGGACTGGGAGTAAGTATGAGCCCTTTTCTTATGGGTTCGCTTGAAAAACTTAATGATAAAATTTTGTTTAAAAAATTGTACGGTTCCAATATGGCATTATTTTGGATAATAATGTCAGTTTCATCTCTTTTAGGAGGAGCACTTCTTTTAATTACAAACCAGATTACGGTGATTGCAATAGCGGCGATTGTTGATGTTGTCTGTCTTATAGGAGCATTTATATTTACTCATAATGAAAAAACGGCAAAAGAATATAAAGCAGCCGTCTACGATATAAAACTCAAAACTGTTTTTAAAGAAAAAATATCCGGTATTTTTGCGCCTTTAACTGTTTTGTTCTCGGATAAAAGCATATTTTCTCTTGTAGCTGTCAATATAGCCGTAAATAATATTTTTTTTGTGATTTTATGTTTCTTTTTACAGCCTTCGCTTGCCGCGAGCGGCTTGAATGCGGCGTTTTTGGCTCCAGTTTATTTTGCGGCAAACTTACTTCAATCTGTAGGTTCAAATACTGGCGACAGATTAAAAAATATAGTTATGCGTCATACAAACAGGACTTTTCTGTTCGGAGCCGGATTTGGGCTCATAATGCTGTTTTTTGTTACAGCCAGTCCTTTATTTTTAATAGGATTATATTTGTTAATGAATTTCTGGCAGGCTGTTTCTTCTGTTACGGAAATTTCGGCAGTTTATAATATAATCGGAGATAATATGAGAGCAAAATGGCTGGCATTTAAAGCAATGGCGGGAACAATTGTTGCAAGCCTTACGCAGCTTTTTATAACAGCGCTGGTATCTTCCGGAGTTGACGGGACAGTTTTAACGGGCGGCGCGACGGTCGTGATTACCGCTTTTTCGTTTTTACTGCCGATATTTTTGAACTCAGGCGGTAAAAAAATATTTTTTAGAAAAAATAATATGGATATTTCAAATATGCGAATGATACTTTCTTCAAGCTGACAAATTGATAATAAATTAACTTTTTGATAAAATCTTTCTTATGGATTTAAATATATCACAACAAGTTGCAGTTATTATTGATGACGTCAAAAAA
>CAYTCB010000182.1:0-1621 GCA_964436195.1 uncultured Elusimicrobiaceae bacterium | reverse complement strand
GTCATTGCCAACATCGAAGCCGCCCAGTCCAACCTGTCGATTTGTGAGGCCGCCAGCAGTAGAGCGGCAGAAGCCAGGGTCACGGTGTCATCGCCTCCATCTCAGCTATCGCACGAAAACACTTATCGGCCCACTTGAGGCACGCGTAGCATTGCGGGCAGAGTCTAGGCATCGCCCAACACCTCACGGGCTTTCCGCATCGCTCGGCTCAGCGGGTCGCCCTCTTTGTCGGTGAACCCGGTCGTGGAGTCGAACCCCTCCACGCACTCCCGCAACGCCGATTCCAGCTTGGCGTAGTCGGAATAGCGGACGTAATCGCCATCCCGAATATTAAGCATCGTCAGTAAACGCTCTGGCCCATTTAACCCCATGCTGTATCCCATGCTGTATCGCTTAACCATCACGCACGGCCCCCTTCCACGGCATCCTCATCCTCGGTCTCCTTACGCACCGAATCCAGCAGGGCCTGCGCCCCGGCGACCTCTTTCTCAACCTCCAGCACAGCCCCCCCCGCGTCCTCCAGCAGGTAGTCGGCCATCGTTTCGAGGATCAGCCACTTGTGCTCGTTGAGTGCCCGGAGAAACGCGCTCGCTACCGCCGACGCAGACTGCACCCTCGGCGGGCGCGCCGTCCCGCCGGGATGCTGGACCACACAGCTGAACTGCACGGGGACCACGTCCCCGATACCGTATACCTGCGGCCCCATGCCGAAGGACGCCTCGTACTCCCAGCACTCCCCAGACGACGTTTCCCGCTCGTACCATTCCCTTAGCCCACGGATTACCTGCGCATCGTGAACCAGGCTCTTCATCCTGTCCACCGCTTCGCCCTGCATCTCCAGCCCCCCCCTCAAGGCTTCTTCTCGATGATCCGCTCGATCCGCCCCGCCAGCCCGCAGTACCCGGTCCACCGCTCTTTGGGGACCTTCGTAGCCTCGAGGATCCACGTCCCCGATGTGTCCAGCCTCACCTCCATCATGAACACCGCACCCCGAACCTGGCCATACAGACAAAAACCGGCTGGTCGCCCAACCGGCATGCGTTTCTCATCGCTTCACCTCCCATCCGTGAGCAGCGATCCGTGAGCAGCGATGTAGCTGGCGAGGTTGTCCGCGTCGCACCTGGGATAGGTGGACGTTCCGCGATCCTTGAACACCGGATGCTTCAGGTCCACCCTCCCAACGAACTCGTAGACCTGACGGAACGTGTGGTGCCAATTCCGCGCCCCTTCGGGATCGGCGAAGGTGGAACGACCGCTCTTGCCCGGATCATCCTTCCAGCGCAAAGCCTGGGCTTTCGACCGGAACTTCTTCACGACCGTCTGCGGGTTCCGAAGGTCCGTGGACTGCTCTATTCCGTAGTACATGGGGCCTCGGCCTCCTTCCGAATGGAATCCAGCAAGGCCTGGACATCGGCGATCTCAACCTCTGCGGAATCGCGCAAGGCATCCGCTTCCGACATGAGGTGATCGGCCATCTCGTTGAGGATCTCCCACTTGTGCTTGTTGATCGTGAGCAGAAACGCCTTCTTCACCGAATCCGGCTCGCTCACCGAGAACGGTTCGGAGCAACTGCTGTTCCCGTAGTACCCAACGTAGCAGTCGAATGACACGGACCCCGCGT
>CAYTCB010000181.1:0-1621 GCA_964436195.1 uncultured Elusimicrobiaceae bacterium | reverse complement strand
AATTAGCAACGTCATTTACTATAAAAACGGGGTTATAGCCGGCATTTTTCAGCTCATAAGCAAGAGCTATTCCGGGATATACGTGTCCGCCTGTGCCGCTAGTGATTATTAAAATATTGTCCATATTTGTTTTTTCTTGAAATATTAAATAATATGCCGATAGTTGTCAAGCTGTAAAGCATTGAAGAGCCGCCGTATGATATAAAAGGAAGAGGCATTCCTTTAGCCGGCAGAACTCCTATGGACATTCCGATATTTATAATCGCCTGAAAAGAAAACATGACGCCTATTATAAAAGCGAGATTTTTGCCGAAATCGTCATCACACAGTCTGCTTATTCTTGAAGCTCTCAAAAGTATGGCAATAAAAAGAAATATTATTATCATAACTCCTATGAAACCGTGTTCTTCTCCGATTATCGGAAACACAAAATCTGTATGAGCTTCCGGAAGATGAAGCAATTTCATTTCGCTTTTGCCGAATCCTTTCCCGAAAGGGCCGCCGGAACCAAGAGCTATAATGGCGCTTTTAACATTATATGATGATTTTGTCCAGTCGGATAAAGAAGCGACATAATCAAGAATTCTGTTCATTCGGTATTGATAAAGACATACAAGAGGAATTGCGGCGGCAGCCAGTAATGTTGCCGGAATTGTTATAAATTTTAAAGGCGCTTCGGATATAATAAGGAGTACGACATATATTATTCCGAGAAAAACTACTGTCCCGAGATCTTTTTGGAGAACTATAAGCGCGGCAAACAATCCGAAACAGAATGTTACCGGAAGAAATTTTGTTATAAAGAATGATTCGTCAGGCGGTTGTTTTTTTGACAGGAATTTAGCTGCTGTTATCGCAAAAACTATTTTTGCAAACTCAGAGGGCTGTATATTGACGATTCCAAGATCTATCCATCTTGTAGCGCCTTTAGCTGTTTTTCCTACCGCTATTACGGCGATGAGCATGATTACTATGATAAAAATCATCATATAGTTTATCTTTTCTTCTTTATATATCTTATAATCAAGCACAAACGCCGTAAATATAAAACATATCAGACCCAAAAATATTGAAACCATATGTTTGAAAAAAAGCTGAAGCGAAATATCAGCCATTCTTACGGGTGTAATTGAGAGACTTTCTATAATTCCTACGAAAATAAGTACAGATACGGCCAAAACAAGCACAATGTCATATCTGTTAAACATTGTCAGCTCATTTAAAGGGTTTCTGATGTATTTTTTTATAGTTAAAAAAAAACTTTTCATCTTATTTGATTGACGAGACTATTTTTTTGAAAACTTTTCCTCTGTGTTCAAAGTTTTTAAACTGGTCAAAGGATGCGCATGCCGGAGAAAACAAAACAATATCGCCTTTTTTTGCCGTGTTATTAAGCTTTTTTATTGCATTTTCAATTGTCTCTGCTTTATACATCGGTGCTGCGCCTTTTAATTCTTTTTCTATTATAGGAGTCGCTTCTCCGATAAGTGCGATTGTTTTGACTTTATTTTTTATCAGGTTGTATATTGGTTTGTAAGGGCTTCCTTTATCCTGTCCGCCTAAAATCAGATGTATGTTTTTATCAAAAGATTCAAGCGCTACTTTTGTCGAGTCTACGTTT
>CAYTCB010000180.1:0-1624 GCA_964436195.1 uncultured Elusimicrobiaceae bacterium | reverse complement strand
AGGGTAGCCGGGACTGGGAGAGAAAACGGAGGAGTGGCTGTATGAGAAAGGCAGGAGTTACACTGTTTCGGCTGCCGGTTTGAATCACCAGCCGGCTCGGTATTGTAGGTAAATTCAGGTAAAAAAGTACGGTAGGATGGGAGGCATAAAAATCCTGAAGAAAAAGGCGACTTCCGATTCCTTCTCCGTATCCTGTATCCCCTCCTAAAAATAAAAATAAAATAGATGATGGAGGAGGTTTTTGCCCCCATTCTTCTATCAGGCTGAGAGCCAGAGCAATCCCGTCAGATCCGGCCTGGTGGGGAACCATAGGATCTTCCCCTGTTTCTTCTTGCGATAGAGGGACAGCAAACATAACCCTATTAGGGCTTTTACCGGGAATAAACACCGAAAGTATCTGGGAGAATGAGTGTCCCCCCCGCATGGTTGAAAAGTCTCGTTCCTCTAGGTTGAGATCTCTCTTTTCCAGGACGTTTCGGATATAGAGAAACGCATTCTTTTCTTCTAGGGAGCCTTCCTTACGGGGGAAGAACTGGGAGAGGTTGGTTTTATGGGTTTCAAAACGCTCCGTCAGAGTCTTCAATGCAGCGGGATTGGATTCAGCCCAGAGAGAGGAATTTGTGAGGGATATTCCCTGGAGGCATAGAATAAGAGCTACTATAGTGCTGATTGTACGATTCATGTAGTGAAAAGAGTGAAAGATTACACAATTTTCGTCAAGAAGCTTCCACGAATGGGAAACCTCGTGTATTATGAAATATAAAACCTAAGGGGGTAGGCTAATGGAAATCCTACCGGAAATACTGCAAAGGACCAGCGTTCGGGAGTTTTTGCCGAAGCCGGTAGAAACAGAAAAGATTAATCGGATCCTTGAAGCAGGACGGTTGGCTCCTTCGGCAAAAAATCGCCAACCGTGGAGATTTGTTATTATAAGAGATCCGGAGAAAAGAATCCTGTTTGAACGTGCGTGCTTTGGGCAGGAACATGTAGGAAGTGCTCCTGTGATTATTGCTTGCTGTTCTACAAATACTGAGTATCGAATGCCTAATGGACAGCTTTCGTATCCGATCGATATCAGCTTTGCTGCTTCTTTCATGATGTTGCAGGCCGTTCATGAGAAGCTTGGAACCTGCATTGTCACTACGTTTGATGAGCCTACGGTGGAAGGAATTCTTACCGTTCCTTTTTCAATGCGTGTAGTTTTGCTCCTTCTTGTAGGGTATTCTGCATCGGAGAGTCCTGTTCTGCATGATCGATTTCCCTTATCACGGATAGCCTCCTACGATCACTGGTAAGTTACAGGAGTATCTTTCTGGTAATCGTAGCAGAGGGCAGTTCGTTCCTCGTACCGTTCCAATCCTAGTTCGATCAACCGATCTAACAAGGCTGGAAAAGATATCTTGTCGTAAGCGCACATCCGGGGGAACATGCTGATTGAGGTAAAACCAGGTATTGTATTTATTTCGTTCAGGTACAGATCACCGCTTGTTTTGTCCAGGAAAAAATCTACCCGTGCCATTCCCTCTCCACTGATGGCTTTGTATGCAAGAACAGCCAGTTCCCGGATACGATTTAGAAGGCTCTCACTCACAGCCGCAGGAATCCGCAACTCAGCTCCCTGGGG
>CAYTCB010000179.1:0-1631 GCA_964436195.1 uncultured Elusimicrobiaceae bacterium | reverse complement strand
TCGAAGATCTGGTAGAAACCCGCTGTATGATCGAAAGTAGCTCTGCTCTTCTTGCAGCTAGACGGGCAACAGACGAGGATATTACTGTTTTGGAAGGACATCTGCAGGTTCTTAAGGATGCGGGGAATTCCCAGGAACAGCTGAATGATGCGGACGAGAATTTTCATTTTTCCATAGCAAAGGCGACAGGTAATCCTTCATTCGAAGTAATTGTGAAGGGCGTGATTAGAACGGTAAAGCTGGAAATTCGAAAAAATATTTTTGAACTATCAAAGATGATCAACCTTATGGAGTCTGGAAACGACGAATTGTACACGAAAGAGTTCTACGAACAGAATTATCAGTACCATGTGGACATTTTCCAAGCCATTCGCAGCCATAACGAACAAGAGGCCTATTTCTGTATGTATCGGCATCTTTCTGAAGGTATCCTAATTCGGTATCTGGATCGCAAACTGAAGGAAGCCCATCATGAACCAGAGAATGAGTAAAATAGAACTCTATGGCAGGTTCTGGAAGAAGGAACCCATGGAAAAGCCTCTGGCAGGGTTTTCGGTGGGATGGTAACCGTCAAAACAACCACATCTTTCCGGTTGAGGTAAATTTTTCGATGGTATAGGTCTGGAGGACAATACCATGCGAAAAAGCAGAGAAGAGTGGGAAGTGATTATCGAACGCTACCGCGCCAGCGGTGAAAGGGCTCTAATGTGAAAAGTTCTGAAGAAGCAGAAAATCTTTATGAATGGATAAAGCACTTAAAATTGGAAACTAAGTCCTTAAATCAATCTATCATATACTGTGATTCATATTTTTCATAAATTAATAGATACTCTATCCTATATGTTCGATAAGAATCTTTACTCCGATGAGGATCAGGACACTTCCTCCAACGAGTTCGAGTTTTCCCTCGGCCAGGTGGCCGATTCTGTTTCCAAGAAAGACTCCTCCGATACAAACAACAAAAGTTACCCCTCCGATGATCAGGATGGGTTTAAGGATGGGGACATTGAGCAGAGCGAACGAGAGTCCAACTGCAAGGGCGTCTATACTGGTTGCGATAGAGAGGAGGAGAAGGGTAGGAACGTCGAGGCAGCTCTTATCATCACAACTGTTGTCGAGTTTTCGTGATTCGAGAATCATCTTTCCACCGATGAAGATCAGCAGGCCAAAGGCTACCCAATGATCAAAGTTTTCAATGTAAGAGCTGAACGTAAGTCCCGCAGCCCATCCAATAAGGGGCATGATAGCTTGAAAAATTCCGAAGGAGCATGCGATACGGAAGGCCTGTCTGACCTTCAGATCCTTTATGATGCATCCGTTGGTGATGGAAACCGCAAGAGCGTCCATGGAAAGCCCGAGAGAGATTCCCAGAATCGTGATGATAGTCATGATGACAGCTCCCGATATCAGAAAAACAGGAGGGCCGTGCCCCCCACTGCAATAACGGCACCGAATACTTCCCTCGGCAGTACGGGTTCACGGAAAAGGAAATGGGAGGGAAGGATGATGAGTACGGGTACAAGGGCCATGATGGTAGAAGCTATCCCGGTACTGGTATGCTGGATAGCTACAAGGCTGAGAGAGACTCCCAGGAAAGGGCCGAAAAAAGCGCCCATGAGCATAACTTTCAT
>CAYTCB010000178.1:0-1648 GCA_964436195.1 uncultured Elusimicrobiaceae bacterium | reverse complement strand
GAGATTGAACAAGATAGTTAATCCGTTGTCGTTTATTTTATAATTATCAGCCAGATCGCATATCAAATTAAGATTTTTATCATATTTTAAAAGACCGTTAAATATGAAAGCGTTTATTTCGGCAGAAGCCGTATCCGAAGCCAAAATAGGATTAAGATAAGAAGCATCTCCGTTTAGTGATGTTACAAAAATATCTCCGTGAGATTGCGAAACAACAGTATTATTGTTTGAACAGGAACACGTAAAAATAAATAATATCGGCAGTAATAATATTTTTTTATTCAGTTTCAAATTCACTTTTTATTCCCGTCATAGTCATATCCCTGAGACTGAATAAGTTTTTTATTTTTCTGAGTTATCTGATTGGGGTAAACATTTGCTATCTTTTGTGCCGTTTGAATCAATGCTCCGGAATCTCCGTCTATATGATTTCTGGCGGTATTCAGACTGTCTGATGCCTCCTGCACTTTTGCGCAGGCTTTTGAAAAATTAACTAAAAAATCATTAAATCCGACAACCAGTTTATTTGCGTTTTCTTTTATACTGTCGATTTCATCTGACTGTATTTTTAAATCCCATAGTTTTACTATCATATTTATCGTATTTATAAGAGATGAGGCCGATACAAGAGCCACTTTTTTCTTCCAGGCTTTTACAGACAGATCCGGTTCTTCCTGACATGCAACCGTAAGAGCGCTTTCCGGATTTACGAACATAAGAGTAAAATCAGGTTCCACAAACTCGCTGTTTTCCTGAAGTTTATCCGGATATTTTTTCCCGCTCAGATCATCGACTGTATCTTTAATTTGTTTTATGTGTTTTCTTAAATAGTCCTGTTTTTCTTTGGAGTCATTTTTATTAACATAATTCTGATAATCTACGAATATTGTTTTTGCGTCTACAACTATCGTATTCTGGGAAGGCTGGGGGAGTTTAATCATTATATCTGTGCGTTTGTTGTCTTTCTGCTGGGTCTGTATAAAAAGATTTGTTCCGGGAATCAACCCGGAATTTTTTAATATATTTATAAGGGTTTCTTCTCCCCAGAAACCTCTTACAACAGACTCTCCTTTTATGGCGTTTGCCAGCTGCTGGGCTCCCTGGCTTATATCATTGGTTTTTAAAACGAGAGCTTCAAGTTTTTCTTTCAACGCACCTTCTCTTGTCGCGTCCTGCCTGATAAAATCTTCAACTTGTTTTTTAAATCCCTCAAGATTTGACTGCACAGGCTTTAATATATTGGCAATTGATTCTTCATTCGATGCTTTTATTTTCTGACGGCTTTCTTCGATAATTTTATTAGCCAAATTTTCGAATTTGATTTTATTTTGTTCATGCATTTCGGTTATATCGTTTTTGTATTTTTCAAGCTGTTCTTTTTCTATTGTAAGCTGTTTATTTGCAATTTCAAGTTCTTTATTTAGGGACGTAAGCAAATCAATTTTGAAATCTTTGTCTTTGATAATCTGATCTTTTTTTACAGCCTCATTCTTTATAAAAGACAGATCTCCTCTTTTTGAGGATATAAAAAATCCGAGAAAAACGCCTATAATGGTAAATACGGCCGTTATTATAAATTCCATTAACTAATCCAATTTTTTCCAATAATCTTTTCCGCGTTTAAGCATATCGGCGCTTGCCCCGTCGT
>CAYTCB010000177.1:0-1651 GCA_964436195.1 uncultured Elusimicrobiaceae bacterium | reverse complement strand
CATCTGGCCGTCATTGATGTTCTTTCGATCACAGCCGTTCGATCTGGCCGTCTCAGCGGTCGTCTGATAGCCTTGCTGCATGTAACTGCTGCAAACTTCTGGTGAGGCAAAAGGCGCCTGTCTGGAAAAAACCTTAACTGGAGGGAATTCACTGCATAGCCGGCCTTTAAGAGCGACAGGGCCTTTCGAGGGGATGCTGCGATATAACCCCCGATAGTTTTGCCAAACCACTCTATGATTCTGTTGTTCATAGGTACGTAGTTCACACCCAGTTCTCGATTTTCAAATCCGCTACTCGTTCAAACTCCCTGGTATTGTTCGTTACTAATATTAGACCTTTACTCAGTGCCTGGGCTGCTAATAGCATATCTATCGGACCAATCAGCTGTCCTTCTCTTTTTAACTTTGCTTTCAATTTTCCGTAAGGGATTGCATCGGTATCATCAAAATTGAGTACATAAAATATGGAGAGAAACTTTAACAGCGCTATTCTATTCTCCTGTATTCGATTACTGTTTTCTACACCATATTCTAATTCTGCTACAGTCAAAGAAGAGATGTACAGACCCTCCCTGGATTTCTCTTTTATCACTTCTAATACCCCGGGAGGCTTGTGCTTTATTGCATAGATACAGATATTTGTATCTAACAAGTACATCACAGATCTTCTCTTTCTTGATTCACCCCTTGATCCCTCCCATCCATCATGAAATCATCGCTAAAGCCGTTCAGACCCTCTAAAAAAACCTCCCATGCTTTTTCCCGGGGAATAAGAATAACAGCCTCTCCATGCTTCTGGATATAAACATCGCTACCAGAAAATTGGAATTCCTTTGGAAGCCGCACAGCTTGCGATCTTCCATTCTGAAAAAGCTTCGCCTTTTGCATACTGAATACCTCTCCTCAATAATATATACCATGATATATATTTTATCAAGAGCAATTTGGAAATATTAAATATTATATAGACTATATAGATCAATCACGATAAACCAAGGAGCTTTGTATTCAACATGCTGCACGCTTCGCTACATCTGTAAGCCCCATGCCTTTTCAGGGGTGCATACCTCCCTTAATTTCCAGCCCTTTTTCACAGCGCTCGAGATACCTCCCACATACTCGTAATCGATGGGAACGTAAAAGCCGGGCTTCAGGGCGGTTCCATCTACGGTTGTCCACGATTGCAGGTTGTAGTAAACATAGGACTCTGAGAAAGGTTCTGTTTCATAAGAAAGACATACAGCATGTCCAGGACTTTCGTATTCTGGCCGTAACAATCCAATGTACGATTCCCAGCCCCAGAAGCGGAGAAGCCCCGCTGTATAGAGAGCGAAATCTTCGCAGTCTCCTCCTCCCGCAGCAATGAACTTATCAGGCCGGAGGGCTAACTCATTTTCCTGGTACTTGAACGCGAGGACCGTTTTTTTCTGGAATGCTTCCAGTTCTTCAAAGGAGAGTCTACCTGATCTATTCAGATCCGCGGCAAGATACTGCTCGATCAAAGCAGAATCGTTCAGTCCTGTGGCCTGGATAAAGGCCGGGATACGGATAGCCGCCACTGCTTCCCGTTTATCCGAGGTCTTAATCCCTAAGGCAGGTACCTCATAGGATTCGACTCCGCCATACCGTATGGTTTTAAGGGTGTATCCTC
>CAYTCB010000176.1:0-1667 GCA_964436195.1 uncultured Elusimicrobiaceae bacterium | reverse complement strand
GCTCTTTACTACTTTATTCTTTTCATTCTTTACATCTTCAATCTTCTTTTCCAGCACATCATGCCTCCTGTAGAACAGGAACCCCGGGGCACACTCCCTGCTTACGAAGCCTGTTTCGAACCCATGGAGCCTCCTTCTCTGGATTCAGTACGAGATTCCGATGGCCCTCATGTTCATATTTTCTGGAAACCGTATAGAGAAGAGGAAAATCTATCGGATGAGAACGAAGAGGAGGGGGGGGAGCTTCATGCGGACGAGATGGAGGCCTACTTTCTTGCCGGCAAAATACGGGATTGGGTCGAGAATCGGACTCTCCTGATCCGGGATAAAGAATCAGGGAAGGAGCGGCCTGCCGAATACAGGGATTTTGCTATCCTCTTGCGATCTACAGGGAATCAGATCCATTACGAACGGATGTTACGCCGTTTGAATATCCCCTACACAACGATCGGGATACGGAGCCTTTTTCTCGAATCTCCGGTTAACGATATGTACGCTTTTCTTCAATGTGCCCTGTACCCAGAAGACCGGCTTGCCTATGCAACCCTCCTTCGATCACCCTTTGTACACCTGGGAGATGAAGCTTTTCTGGAAGTGCTGCTTCAAAATAAGCCTCCCTTTGAACCTGGAGAGGAAGTTTTTGATTTTTCCCCGATAGATGCCCAGCGGTTTTCCAGGGGAAGGGAATTGTATCAGGAATTATCCCGCAGGGTGGATACGGTTTCTGTCCCGGAACTTCTTTCCTACCTCTCGTACGAAGGAGGGTATCGGTACACAGTGCTGAAGCATCCTGCTTATCATCCCTACCTGGAGCTGTACGATTACCTGCGGGAGTTTGCCCTTCTTGTGCCTGGGGAAACCCTTGCAGCCTTTCTGGACCGGCTTAGACCGAACCTGGGCAAATACGAGCGGATCCCGGAACTAACGATCCAGCGGGACAGTATACCCGGGGTTCAGATCCTCACGATCCATAAGGCAAAGGGACTGGAGTATCCAGTAGTGATCCTGGCTAATGCAGGGAACAGGGGGAGAAAAGGGGAGGGGACGAATCTCTTCTATCTTTCCGAGCAGTACGGTCTTACCATTACTCTCGGGACAAAGGGGGATACCTTCAATTATTTCTATCAAAAAGGGAAGGAGGAAAATGAAGCGGGAGAAGAAGCGGAATTAAAGCGGCTGTTCTATGTTGCGTGTACCCGGGCGGAATCCCACCTTGTAATATCGGGATGCTTCAATAAGCAGAATCGGCCTTCCAATAGTCCTAAAGAGACGGAAGAGGCTGCATCATCCGGGGTAGTACGGGGAGAGCGAGCGTTTCTCCCCCTGCTGTTTCGGGCGCTTCAAATTCCTGTAGATGGGATACCGGCGCAATCCCAATCGTTGTTCGAGATCGAAATGATCCCGGATATAAAAGAGAAGGATCTCGAAGAAGAAGTAGAAACCAGAACTCCGTCTCCGTTTATTCCGGAAACGGTTCAGGCACTGTATGAGAAAGAACCGTTTTCCCGGAAAATGGATCAGAGGGAATACAGTGTAACCGGGTGGGTGGAGCAGATGAACCGGTTGAATCAAGCGGCTCGTCCGGAGATGAGTACCTCTGTTTCATCGCAAGTCTATCCGACAGCAGGTCTCTCCGCAGAGGTAGATGCACTGTTCAAGGGAGATGA
>CAYTCB010000175.1:0-1674 GCA_964436195.1 uncultured Elusimicrobiaceae bacterium | reverse complement strand
AAATGGAGGGGATGGATCCCCAGTTTCGCTGCAACCGGAAGGAATAGAGGAACTACAATTACCAGCATGGCTGTGCCATGGAGAAATGTTCCAGCGATAATCAGGATTAAAGAGACGATCCATAGAAAGATCAGGGGGTTGTTTGTAAGGGAGAGGAAAGGATTTACCAGGAGTTGAGGGATCTTTGCGTAGGCAAAAACCCATCCCAGAAGATTTGCAACAGCGATGATAATCATAACCTGTCCGGAAAGGAGTGCCGATTCCTTTGCAGCTTCATATACCTTTTTCAGGGTGAATTCCTTTCTTATTAAACCATACAGGATGATATAGGTAGCCGCCGCTCCTGCTGCTTCGGTTGTGGTAAACACACCTCCCATGATGCCACCCAGAATAATTAAGGGAAGAACGAGGGCGGGGATACTGGAAATGAAGGTTTTTAGAAGCGTATTCCAATTGAATGCTGTGTCTGCTCCATACCCTTCCTTTATTGATATCACATAGGCTATTGCACACATCACAACGCCGATCAAAATTCCCGGGACAAGGCCTGCAATGAACAACGTGGGTACCGAGAGCCCTACAAACACTCCATATAAAATCATAGGAACACTGGGAGGAATGATGATACCGATAGTAGAAGACGCGGCAGTCACAGCAGCAGTAAAATCGCGTTTGTATCCTTTATCGATCATTGCAGGAATCAATACTCCTCCCACAGCTGCTGTATCGGCCATCGAGGTTCCGGAGACGCCCGCAAAAAACATGCTGGTTACTATATTTACCATTGCCAGTCCACCCTTCAAATGGCCTACAAGAGCCATACAGAAATCAATTATTTTTTGTGAAAGGTTTGTGTAATTCATCAGCACCCCTACAAAGATAAATAGAGGCACTCCAAGAAGGGTGAAAGAATCTACCCCTAGAAACAGTCGTTGAACCACTACGATTAGGGGAACCTCTGTTGCAATTTTAAGAAAGACTAACGATGTTATCCCCAGGGCAAAGGCAACGGGCAGATTCAAAGCAATAAAGAGAGCCATTAATGAAAAAACAAGGATTACCAGCATTTAAATTCTCCTCAATAGGTCACGTATAGCAAAAAGGGTCTGCATGGCCATAAGTACCCCACTGACAGGAAATACCGTATAGTAGAACCAACCAACAGGAATATTTGTATAAGGCATTCCTACGTTAAGAAATTCCTTGCTAAATAAAATTCCTTCCCAAATAACAACCCCTAGAAAGATTAGAATAAGAATTTGACCGATCAAAGCAATAATCCGGCGAATCTTTGGAGAAAAGCGGTTTACTAGAATATCAAATCCTATATGCCTATTTTCCCGCATTGCCATGTAGGCGCCAATGAACGAAACCCAGACAATCATCAGTCTTGTAACCTCTTCCGACCAGGAAAGGGGGTGGTTTAAAACATACCGATAGAAAACCGAGACAGAAACAACGATCGTCATGCCAATTATGAGAAAGGCCATGAATGAATCTACAATTCTATCAATCCATTTTTTCATCAGATTATTGTCCTTTTCACCAATCAGGGGCTATTTTCTTTAGAGTCCCCTGATTGGTATTATTTAGATTAATCTGCCAGGGCGGTTATCTTTTCCAGGATTTCCGCAGCATCTTTATATTTATTTGCATCCGTAATCTGTTTCCAGA
>CAYTCB010000174.1:0-1680 GCA_964436195.1 uncultured Elusimicrobiaceae bacterium | reverse complement strand
AGGCTGTTTTTGCCATAATCGGTCTTTTCGTTTTGTCTCTGTTTCCGCCGCATCCGAATACGGTGATAATTCTCGCCGGATTAAGATTTTTTATCGCAGACAGTACATTTTTTAAAGCATCGTCGGTGTGGGCATAATCTATAATAACGGTAAATCCTTTTTTTGAAACTATTTTTTCAAATCTTCCCGGAGCCGGAGCAGTGTTTTCTATAAGTTCTGCTACATTATCAAATTTTAAACCTGCGGCAAGGCAGATTCCTGTTACGGCAAGAATATTGTAAACATTGTGAAGCCCTATATGATGAACATTTATAAATTTATTTCCGTAAAGAGTTTTTAACATGAAAGAAGAATCTGTTTTTTTAAGCTCTATCTCCGAAGCCGATATCGAGGCATCCGAACTTTTTGCTGAATACGATATTTTTTCGGCTTTTATATTCTGTTCAAAAAGCTTTTTGCCGTAATCATCGTCAATATTTATAATTGCGTATTTTGTATTTTTTTTCAGGTTGTTTGAAAGCGACGAGAACAACATTGATTTTGCTTCAAAATAAGTGTTCATATCTTTATGAAAATCAAGATGGTCCGGAGTAAGATTTGTCCAGGCCGCTATGTCGAATTCTATGCCGTTGACGCGTCCCAAAACAAGAGAATGCGATGAGACTTCCATTATGAGATATTTTATATCGGCCGCTGCCATTTCGGACATCATTCTGTAAAGATCTAAAGACTGGGGCGTAGTATTCGGAGCATCTATGATTTTGCCTGCGTATCTGTAAGATATTGTACCTATTACGCCTATTTCTATGCCTTTTGATTTGAAAAGAGATTCTGTCATATAAGTTATTGAAGTTTTTCCGTTTGTTCCGGTAACTCCGATAACTGTCATTTTTTTATCCGGATAGTCATAAAATTTTGCGCTTATTTCGGCCATTGCGGCAGAAGTGTTTGTTACGACTATATTTGTACAAGACAGATCTTCTATTTTTTTATCGGATATTACGCATACGGCACCTTTTTGAACAGCGTCTTTTGCAAATTTTGCCCCGTCGGCATGAACGCCGTTTAATGCAAAAAAAACATATCCTTTTTCTATATTTCTGGAATCGTATGATAAACCTGTTATTTCAATTTCGGTGATTCCGTGTATTTTGCTTTCAATTCCATAAATTAAATTTTTTAAAATCATAAAAGTCCTTATTTGTTCTTTTTTACGGCAGTATCGTCTTTAGGTATATTTAGATACTGCGCAGTTCTTTTTGCTATTCTAGCAAAAACAGGTGCCGCAACAGAAGAAGCATAATAATCTCCCTGAGGTTCGTCAAACAGAACAAGTATTACAAGTTTCGGTTCCATTGCAGGTATCATTCCGCAAAAAGAAGAAACATAATGTTTTTTTGAGTATTTTCCGATAGTCTTATCTATTTTTTGCGCGGTTCCCGTCTTTCCGCCTACTGTGTATCCTTCAATTTTTGCTCCGGCTCCTGTTCCGTTATCGACTACAGATTTTAAAATTTTACGAATTTCAAAAGCAGTATCTTCGGAAACTGCGCGTCTTATTACAACAGGCTGTGTAGACTGCTGTACGGAGTCTATGGATTTTATTATCTGAGGTTTTAAAAGAAGACCGTTATTTGCGATTGCCGAGAAACTGTTGATTGTTTGTAAAGGTGTTGTAAG
>CAYTCB010000173.1:0-1683 GCA_964436195.1 uncultured Elusimicrobiaceae bacterium | reverse complement strand
TTACCCCTTGATTTAAGAGAGGCTGGATATCCGTTTTTGCAAATACTCCACAACGGCCGGAAATATCGTACACTCGAGTGCCCCGGGAAGCGTACGATTCAAACTCCTCAACGGGAATCTTCAACAGATGTGCTACTTCATCGATGAATGCTCCTGTACCGCCGGCGCAGCTTCCATTCATCCGCATGTCCGACGCGGTAAGCTGGCCGGTTTGTTCGTCATGGTAAAAGAACACAATTTTTGCATCCTGTCCGCCCAGTTCCACCGCAACGCGGGTACGGGGAAAAAACTGTTTTACCGCCAGTGCATTCGCTACAACCTCCTGGATGTAGAAACCGTGTACAAGGTTTGCCAGCGTTCTTCCCCCGCTTCCGCAGACAGCAAGCCGGAAAAAGGATCCGGGGAACCAATCAAAGATTTCTCGCAGTACGGATGCCGCGGTATCTAACTGACGTGCATTATGTCGAAGGTAGGTTGAATAGAGGGGAGTCGTTTCCCCGGCTTCCAGTACCACCGCCTTTACGGTAGTGGAACCAATGTCCAGACCGATCCATAGTTCAGAAGAGTTTTTTATCATACAGTACTGTGTATCCTTATTTTAGTCGCTTTCGTAATTTACGCAAAGCAGGTTTTGCATGTGGAGCCGCGGCGAGAGTTTTTTTCAGATGTTGCCGATGAAATATTCCCAACGTCAACGCGCCGGCCAGTATCATAAAGAAACAGAATACCTGACCTGTAGTGAAATTCCAAGGGGTTAACAGGAGGTACGGAGGATTTTCTACCGATGAAAGACGTACTACAAATCCTAATTCCGCATCGGGCTGCCGGAAGTATTCTAGAACAAACCGCACCAGACCATACCCGATAAGGTAGGAACTGATGAGAAATCCGGGGAAGGGCTTGCGCTTTCTAAGAAAAATCCAGAGGATCAGCCAGAGAAAGATCCCTTCAAAGAACGCTTCGTAGAGCTGGGAAGGGTGCCGGGGAAGGTTTGCAAAGGAATTTGCAGTAGAAAGAGCTTGAGGTAGGTCAATTCCTGCCTTCTGGGCTATCTCCAGCACCCGTGGATCCCGGAGGGGAACTTTCTCTGCATGGGGAAAGAGCATCCCCCAGGGAACAGCCGTTATCCGGCCGTAGAGTTCCCCATTAATGAAGTTTCCTAACCTGCCAAACGTGTACCCCAGGGGAACGGCCGCTACAATCCTGTCTCCCCATTCCAGGATAGAGAATTTTTTCCTTTTACAGTAAATGACAATCGATAGCACAGCGCCAAGGAGGCCTCCATGATAGCTCATACCCTGGAGCCCGACGAAACGAAATTTCTCATCGAACGGCCAGAAGATTAAAAGAGGATTGCGCCAGTACCGCCCCGAGGTGTCGTAGACCAGTGTAGCAAGAATTCTTCCCCCCACGAGTAATCCGAGAATCGCCCAGAAAAAAAGATTGGTAATATCTTCTTCCCGAACCTGGAGCTTCTCTTCCCGGACCTGTCGTTTTACCAGCAGGTACGCAGTGGTAAAGGCAAAGAGATACATCAAACCGTACCAGCGGAAGGGAAGTCCGGGGATGATCTCAGGCTTGAGCCAGTCAGGATATGGGATGTACAAGAGGGATGCCAGATGCATACGGATGCCTCCTAGTTGAGAGGAGATTCAGTAATCCGCCCGGAAGAAGGTTCAAAGG
>CAYTCB010000172.1:0-1687 GCA_964436195.1 uncultured Elusimicrobiaceae bacterium | reverse complement strand
TCTGCAGTCTCTTCTTATGAAAGACGGGGCTCTTGAACAGCATAATCTTGATTTACAGAAAAAATATGAAGAAATAAAGAAAAATGAAGTGAAGTACGATATGTATGAAACTGATGATGCTGAAATAATAATAGTTGCTTACGGAATATCTTCAAGAATTGCAAAAAATGCTTTAAAACTTGCAAGACAGCATGGAATAAAAGCAGGAATGATCAGACCTAAAACATTATGGCCTTTTCCTTATGAAATTATAAATAAACATGCTGGAAAAGATGTAAAATTTTTAACTGTTGAACTTTCTATGGGACAGATGGTTGAAGACGTTAAACTTGCAGTAAACGGAAAGTCTCAGGTTGAATTTATAGGAAGAGCCGGCGGCGGCGTAATTACCGTTCAGGCAGTTTTAAATAAAATTACGGAATTAAAAAAATAAAATGGAAAAAATATTATCAAGACCAAAAGCGCTTAAAGATAATCCTTTGTCTTATTGTCCGGGATGCGGACACGGAGTCATACACAGGCTTATAGCAGAAGCAATTGACGAACTCGGTATAAGAGAAAAGACGATTGCCGTAGCTCCTGTCGGATGCGCGGTATTTGCCTATGATTATTTTAATTTTGATACGACCGAAGCGCCACACGGAAGACCTCCTGCCGTTGCAACCGGAATTAAAAGGACTAATCCTGATAAAATAGTTTTTACGTATCAGGGAGACGGTGATTTGGCTGCGATAGGTACTGCCGAGACTATCCACTGTGCGAACAGAGGCGAAAATATAACGGTAATTTTTGTAAATAATGCCAATTACGGCATGACTGGCGGACAGATGGCTCCTACGACTTTGGTCGGGCAGGTTACTGAAACTACTCCTTTCGGAAGGGATCCGTTGAGAGAAGGATATCCGATAAAAGTTGCGGAACTTTTGGCAAATCTTCAGGGTACAAAATATATAGAAAGAGTAACTGTTTTTAATGCTCCTCATATAATCAAGGCTAAGAAAGCAATTAAAAAAGCTTTTCAAAACCAGGTTGAAGGAAAAGGTTATTCTTTTATAGAAGTCATATCACACTGCCCTGTTGATTGGGGAAAAACTCCTCAGGAATCCGTAAAATGGGTTGAAGACGTATTTTTGAAAACGTTTCCTTTGGGTGTAATAAAGGATGAAACTAAATAATGAAAACATATAATGAAATAATTATAGCCGGATTCGGCGGACAGGGTGTTTTGCTTGCCGGCACTATTTTAGCCCAAAGCGCAATGGAAGAAGGTTTAAATACCACATGGTTTCCTTCTTACGGTGCAGAAATGAGAGGCGGTACGGCAAATTCAACGGTTATTATTTCAGATGATGAAATAGGTTCGCCGATAGCATTTAACCCGTCCGGACTTATTGCTCTTAACGCTTTATCTCTTGATAAATTTTTGCCGAAAATGTCTGAAAATGCGGTTATAATAGCCAATTCGTCAATTATAAATAAAGATGATTATAAAAATAAGAACATAATATTTATCCCGATTTCAGAAATAGCAGATAAAGAAATAGGAAATATAAAATCCGCCAATATGGTTGCGGTAGGCGCGTTGGTAAAAGCGTTAAATGTTCCCGCATTGGATAGTGTTCTTAACGCCGTTAAGACCGCATTTGCAAAAAAAGAAGGACTTTCTGAATTGAATATAAAAGCCGTA
>CAYTCB010000171.1:0-1687 GCA_964436195.1 uncultured Elusimicrobiaceae bacterium | reverse complement strand
CCGCAGTAAAATCCTTTTGGAAGCATTAAATTATCTCCTTCAGGCCCGCCGTTTCGTCAAGACCTGACATAATATTCATATTCTGTACAGCCTGGCCAGACGCTCCTTTTACAAGATTGTCTATGGCCGAAACTATCACAAGTTTATTTGTTCTTGTATCAACGCTTAATCCTATTTCGCAGAAATTCGTATTGACTACTTTATTAATATTAGGCAAAACATTCTCATCTAAAACTTTTACGAAATTTTTGCCTTTGTAAAAAGTTTTATATATTTCAACGGCTTCGGCCGTCGTAATTTTTTTGTTTAGATTTGCATATATTACAGACAACATGCCTCTTTCAACCGGTATGATATGCGGAGTAAACGTAACTATTGTTTTTTGGCCGAACAAATTTGAAATTTCCTGTTCAATTTCCGGAATATGCCTGTGTTTTCCGGCAATATTGTAAGCCCTTGTATTAGGATGTTCTTCTTTAAAATATTTTTCAACTGCTTTCCTGCCGGCTCCGGATATTCCGCTTTTTGAATCTATTATTATATCGTTATTCGTTATAAATCCGTTTTTTACCGCCGGAGCAAGACCGAGAAGAATTGTGGTAGGATAACATCCGGGATTTGCCACAAGTTTTGCCTGTTTAATTTTGTCTGCGTAAAGCTCGCTTAATCCGTAAACAGCGTCTTTTATATAATCCTTTCCAGTATGGTTTACTTTATACCATTTTTCGTAAGTATCGGAGCATTTTAACCTGAAATCCGCCGAAAGATCTATTACCTTTTTACCTGCTTTAAGAAGCTGCGGCACAACGGCAAAAGCAACGGCATGCGGAAGAGCAAGAAAAACCACATCCGTGTTTTTCTTGATTTCTTCAACGTTGAACGGAATACATTTCATTTTAAGATTTGAATATTTAGGATATATATCCGCCAATTCCCTTACCGGAGAAGTTTCCCTTCCGGCAAGAATAGTCAGTTGAACTTCGGGATGTTTAGAAAGTATCCTTAAAAGTTCTTCGCCTGTATAACCCGTAATTCCTACAATTCCTGCTTTTATCATTTTTTACTTATCCTTTAAATTAAAAATTTGTATCCCAAAGTAACAAGCACAGTTGAAAATTTAACATCACCGGTCCAATACGTATTGTTTTCAAATTTTGCGTTATTATTTATATAAGATGCTTCAATAAGATACGGACCGTATTCAAATCCGCATGAAGCAATCCAGCATAATCCGCCGGTTATTTTCTCGGTATAATCCTGATAAACAGCAAAATAATTGACAAGTCCGTATCCGGCTCCGGCACTTACATAAAAATTAAAATCTTTGTAGCTGTTAAGAGGAATTATCTGTTTTGCCTGCAAATAATAATTAACAGTTGAAAAATTTTCTTCCCACACTTTCATACAAAAATTTGCATTACAGCCTATGCCGACTCCGGTATATTTTTTTAAATAATAAAAATAATCCATTTTTAATGAGAATCCGTCGCTGCTTTTTTGCGAATCTGTGCTCTGCAGCCCGTCAATTCTTCTTAAATCAAAATCTGCCGACGAAGACATAATCTTACCGGCCTTAAAAGATAATTCATTTAATCCGTTAAGCGGTTTTGCCGCCAAAGGAGAAACTGCAAAAAAACAGATTAAAAATGCAAACCATTTTTTCATATATTTTTTACCTCTGCATGCC
>CAYTCB010000170.1:0-1688 GCA_964436195.1 uncultured Elusimicrobiaceae bacterium | reverse complement strand
GAAGAGATAGGTGGCGGTCTGGATGTGGGTACGATTAAGCGTATCCGTACAGCACTGTCACCTATTTTTTCAACGGCAGTAAAGAAGGAACTCCTGCTTAAAAATCCGGTTACGAATGCTACCACACCTTCCGGTGAGGAAAAGGAACGGTTTTACCTTGATGCCGAGCAGTGCAAGGAACTGATTACCTTCCTCGATGAGCTCAGCAATCCGCAGTTGCCCAGGGTTATAAAAACGCTCATATATACCGGAATGCGTGTCGGTGAGTTGACCGCTCTGCACTGGGATGACGTGGATTTGGATAAGGCTATGATTACGGTCAAATACAATCTCTACCGGTTGGATGGCGAGTATCAGCTTTCCACTCCCAAGACTAAAAGCAGCGCTCGTGTGATTGCTTTGCCGCCCCAATTGGTGCAAATCCTTCGGGAGCAGAAGGCATGGCAGGATGAACGCAGAAAGGCCGTAGGAAACCGCTGGATGGAGCGTGGAGCCGTTTTCACCGGGTCATACGGAGAGTACATGGCAAAGACCTATATCAACCTGCAGTTCAAGCAGCTTCTGAAAAAGCACAACTTTCCGGACATACATATCCATGACCTTCGTCACGCGAACGCATCGCTTCTCATAAACATGGGTGTGCCGGTGAAGGTAATATCCGAGCATTTGGGACATAGGGACACACGCACCACAGAAACCATTTACGCTCATGTATTTGCCGAAACCATGGTTCAAGCCTCCAACGCCATAAGCGAGGCACTGTCAACGGTTGAATCATGAGAACCGCGTTTCGAGTTAATGTACGCAAAACACAGCACATAAAAGCCTTCCCACACAGAAAAACACCAAGCTGTACGGCAGACACATTTTGCACTACAACTTGGTGTTTATTTGGTGTTTCAACCTTCAAAACGGTCGATTACGAAAGGTCACGATACACATTTTTGAGTGCCACAAAACCCCGCAGTACCGCACTTTTCAGCACTTTTGGCTACGCTATGATGGTGATAAATTACTGCTTGAGAAGGAAAATATAAACACCTTATTCGAAAGCAGTGAGATGCTCTTGACCATCTTAAGCTCTCTGGCGCAAGGAGAGGCAGAAAGCATTTCAACCAACAATAAATGGGCAGCAATTAAACGGTTCCAAGACGGCAGTTTTAAAATAGGGACACCTGCCCTCGGATATATTAAAGATGAGGGGGGTGAGCTGATCATTGATGAACAGGAAGCAGAAACCGTCCGCTACATTTTCAAACAGTATCTAAACGGCAAAGGTTCCTATGTTATTGCAAGAGAATTGACTGAGAAAGGAACACAAACCATTCGAGGTGCTGAAAAATGGTCAGATGGAGTGATAAAGGAAATTCTTCTTAACCCAATCTATACAGGAAACTTAATATTGCAAAAGACATTTACTACTGAGGTAATCCCCTTCAAGCGAAAAAGAAATAAGGGTGAGCTACCTCAGTATTTTATTTCTGAGAATCATGAACCCATCATCAGTATGGAGGAAGCGGAAGCGGTCAGGGAAATTTATGAATACCGTCGTAAGCAGATGAAAACTGATACTACAAAATCGCTGAACCGATATGCTTACAGCAGCAGGATTATATGCGGGGAATGCGGAAAGGTGTTTAGAAGGCAGAAAATTTATATCGGGAAGCCTTATGAGAAAGTACAATGGT
>CAYTCB010000169.1:0-1696 GCA_964436195.1 uncultured Elusimicrobiaceae bacterium | reverse complement strand
TAAGCCTATTAAATGTTTTAGCAATCTTACAAAGAAATAGAGCCTGTCAGGCGCTTTTTTGTATCTTCTGCTGGGCTTCTTCCAGCGGCATAAGATACCCTGTTCGAAGGCAAGAATCAAAGAGTTTTCGAGGCATGGTTTCTTTCTTTTCCACTTCGTACCCTTCTTTTAAGGTCACGAAATGGATATACAAAAGATCCTCTGTCTCTGAAAGAATATTCATAAATGTTTCAGCTCCTGGATTGGATTTTACTTTGTATTGAAACATGATTCTCTCCCAATGCTTTTGGTTTATACAATATCTACAATATCTATCGACAGAAATGAAAAGGGAGCTTAGATTTTCTTCGGTTCCTCAGTATATTAAAACCTGTATGAACAGTACTCTGAGAATGGAACTACACACTTCGGTCCTTGATATTCAGCCTGAGGCGTGGAACCTCCTGGTGAAACCTGAAGACCCTCCCTTTCTGGAGTGGGAATGGTTCGCTGCACTGGAAGGCTCGGGAAGCATAGGGCCTGAAACGGGCTGGCAGCCTTGTCACCTGACGCTCTGGGATAAGGAACGGTTACTGGCCATCGCCCCGTTCTACATCAAAAGCCACAGTGGGGGGGAGTTTGTATACGACTATTTCTGGGCAGAAGCAGCAGAGATGTTAAACCGATCCTACTATCCAAAGATGGTAGGGATAATTCCCGCGACTCCGGTGGTTGGATACCGGTTCCTCGTTGCAGAGGGGTATGATCCGATCCAGATGCAGCGTACATTTCTCGAACTCGCCGAATCTATCTGCAACACCTACAGGATCCACGGGATTCATATCTTATTCCCTGAACCTGACTGGGCACAAACCTTAACCGAAGCAGGATTGAGCAAGTGGAAACATAACCACTACCAGTGGGAAAATCCCGGGTATAGGGATTTTTCAGACTACCTTCAACGCTTCAACAAAAACCAGAGGAAAAATATCAAGAAAGAACGGATGGAAGTCCAGCGGGCAGGAATTCGTACCCGGATCGTTCCCGCTTCGGAAGCAGGAGAAGCATACTTCCGGCATATGTTCCAGCTGTACAACCGGACCAACGATAAATTTGCGCCGCACGACGCCCGGTATGTGAACAAAGATTTTTTCCTAAAATTGAGCGAATCCTTTGCCCACCGAATCTTTTTTGTAGAAGCTGCCTATCCGGATCCGCATCAGGATCCCCTGGCCCTGGCCTTCCTGGTGCAAAAGGGGGATCGGATATGGGGCAGGTACTGGGGTGCGTATGAGGACATCAAGGATCTCCACTTTGAAGTGTGTTACTACGCTCCCATTCAATGGGCGATCGAGAACCATATCCGTTTCTTTGATCCGGGAGCAGGTTCTCCCCATAAGGTGCGAAGGGGTTTCTGGGCTGTGCCCCATTTTAGCTTTCACCGGCTCCTGGATCCCTTACTGGATCAGGTGTTCCGGGCTAATATCGATATGGTAAACCAGTTCGAAGATAAAACAATTGAGGAACTGAATAGCGCCTCTCCTCTCAAAGTCACTCCTCCTTGATGTTTAGCTCCAGAAGGAGGGGTAAATGGTCGGAGTACGAAACATTCGGCTCTCCTGCTTCATTCAACGCATACGCCGGTTGAACAACTGTATAGGTCAGGAAAGCCAGGCCGGGCGGATCCAGCAGGCTGCGGGAAAGCAACATATGATCG
>CAYTCB010000168.1:0-1710 GCA_964436195.1 uncultured Elusimicrobiaceae bacterium | reverse complement strand
ACTCTAGCCGTGTAGGCTGTGCCTGGCGCAGTCCACTAGATCGAGAATACAATCCCAATTTTGGAATCTATTTTATCACCGGATCTCATCATGTGAAATGTCATTGCGGTGCAGTCATCCGCATAGACGATCATGAGTTTGCTGTATGCGAGTCTTGCGGCGAGATCTTCAACGACGAGGCATCTCCGCCCCCCAAGAAATCGTACATGCCGAAGGACTTCTTCAAGGCATGTAAGGCGGCCCAGCCCGGTTAAGCTGGTCATTATGACAACAGTATCGATGTGGTATCATGAGGACGATTGATCTTGATCTGTGGGCAGATGGAGCCGCAGAGAAGCTCCCGAAAATCACGATCACCGCCCAAGGACTGCGGTTCGAGGGAAGAGAACCAGAGTTCGATAGGCTCTGCTTGATCCTCGGCGGGTGGCTGAAGCAATGACAATCGAGCCGCCTGAGATCCAACCGAGCGTCAGACAGCTCATTGATGCAGGGCCATTGAGACCTCCTCGCGTGATATTGTCGTGCGGCATTCCGCTACCAGACCTCCGAAAAATAATGACGGGTGATATGGGAGGAAGTGGCAGACCGTAAATGCGCCAGGCTGCTATCCTGGAGCGCCACATGGCGCTAGCAGGTTCGACTCCTGCCTTCAGCGTTCGGGCCTGGATCTTCTTTTGGCTCCCTTCCTAGATCTACACCCACCCAGGCCCGTACTTCCCCCAAAGCGCGTTCAGTCCTTAAGATCTACACCCACCCAGGCCCGTACTTCCCCCAAAGCGCGTTCAGTCCTTAAAAACATATTCATAGGTTCAATATTTTCGTTGAGAAGATTATTATCCAGTTAGCAAAAGTCTGTATTAGTATATATGGTTTTGCACAATTGCGCAAAATCGTAATCACATTCCTCATATGCCCCAAAAAGAAATAGACTATGCACTGGTCGAAAGGCTCACTCGCTATCATTGCGCCATCTACGAGATCGCCACAGAATGCGGTTTCACAGAAGAGGGCTTCTATAAGCGAATGAAGCGCGACAAGAAGCTCAAAGACATCATAGACCGTGGCGTAAACCGCTCAAAAATCGGTGTGCGGCAATCGCTTATGCGAATGTCCCGTGATAGGTACCTCACGATCTGCAAGGACTGCAACAAGATCTCCGAGGGCGAGTTTCGGGCCACTTGCGCCTATTGCGATTCGGAGAACGTGAAGCACAAGTACATCAAGGGCGACGTGACCGCTGCAATCTGGCTGAGCAAGCAATACTTGCATATGTCAGACAATCCGGCTGAAGCCGACAAATTCAAGTCTGGCCTGGACGAGATCAGGGAGGCTCTGAGGCGTGGCGTGGCTACCACCACCACCGGACAGTAAAGCCGCAAAAGTCTGGCTGGATTTCGTGGACGACGCAGACACGAAATACTTTTTCCTCGAGGGTGCGGTCCGGTCGAGCAAAACCTTCGGCTCAATCCTGGCGTGGTGTGACTGGGTAGAGAACTTCGCTCCGAGGGGCCCGCTGATCATGATGGGCAACACACGCGAGACGCTGATACAGAACGTCATCCACCCGCTGATAGAACTCGTCGGTCCGAAACATGCCGTCTTGAATCGGGGTATCGGGACGCTTCAGCTATTTGATCGAGACGTCTACCTGTTTGGCGCTGGAAATATCATCGCAATGCGCAAGCTCCAGGGCAGGGGGGCTGTAGGAGC
>CAYTCB010000167.1:0-1710 GCA_964436195.1 uncultured Elusimicrobiaceae bacterium | reverse complement strand
TAAACGGGACGCCCAGATCCTCCTGCAGGATAGCGCCTATCGTCCTGGCAACCTGATCCGTTCCACCGCCCGCACCCCAGGGGCAAATGATCTGGACAGGCCTTTCAGGATAAGCCGCATGAGCTCCTCCTGAGGACATCAGAAGCGCAAACATAGCGATGAGCCCAATAGACGCCACACTCCATTTCCCCTTACATCTCACTATCTTTCCCCCCTCTTGTCAAATTTGTGTACTTATTTATGTTATCATCTTAAGCTATTGAACTACAAGTGTCAATCATTCGAATTGAGCCAAAATTTGGCATGTTCATCTTTTTTGATGACACAGGGCGCGTTCACTGGAATGGCAACAAATGTCGCATCCGCCAAGTCCCAGTGCGGTTCTCAAACTTGCGAGCCGGTTCTGCTGTCGACATGATGACCAGCATGGACGTCTTCTCGCCCGTTAGAGGCCATCATCGCCGGTATTCGCCCGAGAAAAGGGCATTGAGAGGCTGGCCAGAACCAAACATCATTGCAAATAGTTCCTTTATATATAACTTATAATTGCCACTATTCTGAAGTCCTTAATAATACCCTCAGATTCACCCATAATTTCCCACTACAAACATAGAAAAATGGCCAAAATCAGTCCAACATCCGTAAATTGGATTCAAAAAAGCTCATAAATATCCCATGGTGAAATTGATCGGCTACTATGCGATTTTGCAGAGTTATATAAATATAAATGAGTTGAAGAAGTTATCACATGCCAAGATACGCTTTTCGCACTACATCACTCTCGAGCAATTCTTCTCCTTTGCCTTCGATAACCACACGCCCATTTTGGATGACATAAGCCCTGTCTGAAAGCTCAAGTGCGTTATATACATTCTGTTCTACGAGAAGTATCGTAAGGCCTCGTTCTTCCCTAAGTTGATCAATAACGTCAAACACCTGCATAACCAACTTAGGCATTAGGCCTAAAGACGGTTCATCGAGCATGAGGAGCTTTGGATTGGCCATTAAGCCTCGCGCTATAGCCAACATCTGCTGTTCTCCCCCAGACAAGGTGCCGGCCTTCTGCCCTTTGCGTTCTCGCAATCGCGGGAAAAGCTCATAGGCCTGCTCCAACCTTCTTTGGATCTCTTCAGGTGACGTTTCAAGATGAGCCCCCAAGAGCAAATTGTCGTGGACTGAGAGCTTGCCAAATATGTGCCGGCCTTCTGGAACTAAAGAAATGCCACGTGCCACCCTTTCGTAAGGAGGAAGTTTATCTATCGGTTCATCCAGGAAATTAATTTCCCCGTGATCGAGCCGGAGAATGCCGGCGATGGCTCGGATAATGGTCGTTTTGCCGGCGCCATTTGACCCTACGATCGTGACGATTTCTCCCTTATCAACCCTAAAACTGACGTCATGAATGGCAGGAATGTGATCATAGCTGACTCTGATGTTTTTTACGTCTAACATATCGTTTCTCTCCTAAATAAGCCTCTATAACCTTTGGATCGTGAGCTATATCTTTAGGGGCACCTTCTGCTATCAAACGCCCCGCGTCCAAAACCACGATCCTGTCAGCTACAGGCATGATGGCTTCCATAACATGTTCGATGATGAGCAAAGTTATTCCTTGAGCGCGAATGTTTCGTATCAAATCGACTGCTTGCTGTATTTCCGTAGGAGTTAGGCCGGCCATCGTTTCGTCGAGCATCAGCAACTTGGGCTGAG
>CAYTCB010000166.1:0-1753 GCA_964436195.1 uncultured Elusimicrobiaceae bacterium | reverse complement strand
TATGGATTTAAATATATCACAACAAGTTGCAGTTATTATTGATGACGTCAAAAAAAACGGCGATTCGGCTGTAATAAAATATGTCAAAAAATTTGACGGACTGTCTTTTGCATCGGTTAAGCAAATGCTTGTCGGCAAAAAACAAACTGATTTTGCCTCAAAAAACATAGAAAATAACCTCAAAAATTCGATTCTGGCCTCGTTTAAAAATGTACAGGCTTTTCACAAAAAAGAATATTCAAATGTTAAAAAACAGTGGTTTATTTCCGATAAGGTAAAAACAGTCGGGCAGATGTATAATCCCGTTGAATCGGCAGCGATTTATGTGCCTGGCGGCAAATTTTCATATCCGTCATCGGTGCTGATGAATGCCATACCGGCTAAAGTTGCAGGCGTAAAGAGAATAGTAATGATTACTCCTCCTAAAAAAATGACAAATGAGGTTCTTTATGCCGCAAGTCTTTGCGGAATAAATGAGATATATTCGATAGGCGGGCCGGTTGCAATTGCGGCGCTTGCTTACGGGACTAAGACAATAAAGCCCGTTGATATGATAGTAGGGCCCGGCAATGCTTATGTAAATGAAGCAAAAAGGCTTGTTTTCGGCAAAGTCGGCATAGATTCACTTGCAGGTCCGAGCGAAGTTGCCATTATAGCTGATGCCGGGGCAGATATTGATTATATATATTATGATGTTATGGCTCAGGTAGAACATGATTCAATGGCTAAAGCCTATCTGTTTTGCACTTTAAATGAAACTGCAAAGAAAGTTAAAAATATGATTGATAAACAATATTTGAAACAGGTAATTATAAAAGTTACAAATGTTGAAGATGCATGCAGACAGGTCAATAAAATAGCTCCGGAACATCTTGAATTATTAGTAAAAGACGCAAAAAAAATAGTAAAATACATAATTAATGCGGGAGCAGTGTTTATAGGCTATAATACTCCTACTGCTGCCGGTGATTATTGGGCAGGTCCGTCGCATGTGTTGCCGACAAACGCTTCGGCAAGATATTCAAGCGGGCTTTCGGTTATGACTTTTCTAAAAAGGTCAAGTTATATTGAATTAAAAACAGCCGATAAAAGCATAATTTCGTCTGTTGCGGCTTTTGCCGGAGCTGAAGGACTTGTAAATCATAAGAAATCAATAGAGGTAAGATATAAAAAATGAACATAGAATTAACCGAAAAAGAAGTTGAACTTATAGTTCATCTTCTCACAAAATCAATGACCGAAAATAAAAATGAAAAAGTCAGTTTGAAGTTTTCAATAGATGAGATTCTTCTTCTTGAAAAACTGGAACAGTCTTTAAAAGTTTCCGATTTTGATGTTGTAAAACCGGAAGCAAAAACAAAATATTTAAACTAAGAGAGTAAAATGAGAAAATCAAAAATAAACCGTAAGACATCCGAAACAGACGTCAAACTGGAAATTAATCTTGATTCTTCAAAAAAATCGTCAATAAAAACTACGATTCCTTTTATGGATCATATGCTGGATTTGTTTTCTGCCCATTCCGGAATAAATCTTAATATTGATGCTAAAGGAGATACTCATATAGACGATCATCATCTTGTTGAGGATATAGGGATAACTCTCGGACAGGCATTGAAAACTGCGCTGGGTGATAAAAAAGGAATAACAAGATACGGACATTTTCTTCTGCCTATGGATGAAGCTTTGGCTTATGTTGCTCTTGATATATCGGGAAGACCGCATTTGAGCTATGAAGCGGATATAAAATTCC
>CAYTCB010000165.1:0-1759 GCA_964436195.1 uncultured Elusimicrobiaceae bacterium | reverse complement strand
AATTGCCCAGATGCTCCGTGAGCTCGTCTCTACCTACGAGGGTCTGGTTTTTACCGCCCCAAATGAAGTTCCCCTCGTTTCGATTTACATTCAAGACAAAACCTCGAAGCGACGGAAAGGCATGAGCCATCGCCTCGGCGATGGCTTTAAGCTTCGCCCTTTCGTCGGCATCGGGCTCTTCAGCCACTACGAGCGCCACGAGGATTTCTCCCGTAAAGCTACCTGCTCTAACGACCAGATGCCTCAAAAGCCCGAGGCGAGATCTCTCGTCGTATGCTGAAAGCAGATCTTCGCTCATGAGCGAACGGAAGTGAGAGAACACCTGTTGAATCAAATTCTCGACGGCCGGGCAAGAAGTTATCGGCACAACCCGATGACTGCCCTCTCGGAAAAGACCGATCGTCCCGCGCTTGCCCTGTCTTCTTATGGGAAAAGAGGCTTTGTTCCGATAGCCTATGCTCTTTGGGCTTGGGACGCAAGGTTTTATCTGGAGAGAGCGAAAACCACCTATTCTTCGCAGGGCATCTGCCGCCAGTTCAGCCTTTAGGCTCAACTGGCAGTCATACGAGGCATGTTGTAGTTGACAACCGCCGCAGTAGCCGAAGTGCGAACATGCAGGGTTTCTCCTCTCGGAGCTCGGCGATAAGACGGAAACCACCTTGGCCACAGCATAATCGCGCTTGCGCACGGCCACTTCGGCCTCAACTTCTTCGCCAGGAAGTGCGCCGTCCACGAAGGTTACGAGGCCATCGATCCTCCCTATGCCCTGCCCTCGGCTGTTCATCTTTTCTACTTTTATGCGCATGTCAGGGGGGATCTATGGCCTCTCGAATCTACAACAAAGCGTAGCCGGCCTCGAAAGCCTTTTCGTTGAGTTCTTCAGTTCCTTTGGGAACGCGCGCCAACAACGCCTTCTTTACGGATTCGGGATGCAGCAGGCCCCACTGCTCCAAAACTTTCCCTATGACCCCTAAGGCCACCATATTAGCCACGACCTCGCGCCCAATCGCATCGCGAGCCGTCCTAACTATGGGAAGGTGGAGGGTTTTGACCTTTATGTCTGGCAGCTTAGTGACGTAAAAGTCATCGAGGATCAGAACGCCATCTGCAGCGGTATCCGCAGCGTATTTATCGTACGCCGCTTGGGTTAAAACGACCTGGAGCTTCGGCGAAACCGCTTTCGGATAATCGATAGGCTCTCTCGATATGACCACTTCAGATTTCGACGCCCCACCTCGCGCCTCCGGTCCATAAGCCTGAGCTTGAACGACGTTCAGACCCTCTTCGTAAAGGGCAGCTGCTTCTCCGAGGATGACCGCAGCCAAGATGACACCCTGCCCACCGGATCCAGCGATGCGTATCTCATAACGTTCGTTCATGCGACTTGCCCCCTCGCCCTCTCGATGAGCCTGAGGTATTGTTCGACATATTCGGGCCTCTTCCTATCCATCAGTTCACCTATTACAATTTTTCCTTCCAATTCTTCCGGCTTCATGGCATCAGCTTTCGCCTTCGTTACGCTCACCTGCTTGAAGCGGTTTATGTTGTCTATCGGACGGGCAAGCTTATTCCTGCGGCCGAACTGAGTATGACAATGAGTCATCACCTCTACCACGGAAAACCCTTTGTTTTGAATCCCCTTTTTGATGTACTGCTCTATGAGCTGCGGTTGCGCCACCGTGGCTCTGGCTACGTACGTAGCCCCTGCGGCAGCGGCCAAATTGCACAGGTCGAAGGGTGGGTCTATGACGCCATAAGG
>CAYTCB010000164.1:0-1785 GCA_964436195.1 uncultured Elusimicrobiaceae bacterium | reverse complement strand
TGTGTAAATGTCAGTGCGCAAGTGCCACGCATCGGCCTGCAATGCCACAGAATCAGTCTCCTTGCCAACGCAAAATAGCCTCTGAGAGACGAAGATGTTTGCACCAGAGGAGATCAGCATAACTGCCACGCCCCATCCAGGACTGTCAATCGGTTCAGGGTCCATGAGTTTCCTGTAAGCCTCGAATAGTATCCATCCTGCTGCCAGGAATATGAGCAAGGCCTCGACAACGCCTGAGATGTTCTCGACTTTATTGTGGCCAAAATGGTGATTCTCATCCGCTGGCTTGCCTGCCACTTTGACCGCCAAGAAGGCAATCAGAGCGGCAAGCAGGTCCACGCCGGAGTGAACTGCTTCGGAGATGACAGACACTGAGCCGATCATCAGGCCTGTTGTTATCTTGAGAATGACCAGCGCTGTATTTGAAATGACCGATAACAGAGCCACCTCCGACTTTCGCTTATTGATATTTGCGGCGCTAGATTCCATTTTTTGGCGCATTATCTCCTCAATTCCAGCCAGATATTTACGATGGATATGCTGATCAGATTTAATGTAGTTGCTGCATACCAGATATATGATTCTTCCCTGGAAAGGCGAGCGATCCAGCCGGACCAGAGTACTAGGCAGATTATGGAGAAGGAGATGAATGTGTCGACAGCCAAAAATAACCCCGGCCGCCTGATGAGCTGTCCGGCCTGTGCTACAGTGCAGTACTCGATGGGCGAGGCGCGTCCGGCCAGATGAAATACGACCCTTGCCAGGTTCATGAGCAGATCCGCAAAGGCCCAGACTATGACCAGCCAGCCAAAAAACTCCAGGAGATGTGAACCCTGCTCTCCGCCGATGCGGACACAGAGCAAACCGAAGAGCAGTTTGAAGACGCAGAAGGGAACGCCGATGGTCAAGGCCTGGAAGGTAGGGGTCTGGAAAAAACTCTCTTCTATCTCCTGAGTTTGAACTGACTGGATTGTTTGACCTTTCATCTTCATCAGCTTTGGGCCATTCGAGGGAAATAATTTTGCCCATGGGTCAAAGCTTTGGTACAGATGCGCCTGGCAAATTTAAATTAATTATAAGTTATGTTTTATTAGTTTCATAAACTGCCGTGCTGTCGCTCTAAAATAGGCATCGCATGCTTTTAGAAATAATTAAATCTCTTTTGCCAAATTAATTACTAAAGAAAAATTCTTATACATGGAGGGGCAATGTACAGACGAGGACAATGCCCACCAGATCTAAATTGAATATCCTTCTTGCTGAGGACAACCCTGTCAATCGGATGACTGCGTTGATAATCCTCAAGAAGCTTGGCTATCGGGCAGATACTGCCAACAACGGCCATGAGGTCCTTTTAGCCTTGGAGGACCATCCTTACGATTTGGTGCTTATGGATATCCAGATGCCAGAGATGGATGGCATTGAGGCCACGAAGGTCATTCGTAAACGCTGGCCTCAGGGTCCAAAGATAATAGTCGTAACGGCCTTTGATCCGGAGATCTGTCGCGATCTCTGCTATGAGGTTGGAGCAGATGATTTCCTCAACAAACCCGTGAAGCCTGAGGAGCTCGACGCTGCCATCGAGCGCAGCATGGGCGAGGTTTTTAAAGCCGTCTCCTAGAGCAGATCGATCTCTTTTAGCACGCTCTTTGCAGAGGCTTCAGGGTCTTCTGCCTCGTATACTGATCTTCCCAGAATCAGGAAGTCTGCACCAGCCCCAAGTGCTTGCGAAGCTGAGCCGCCCTGCGCGCCCACTCCTGGCGAGATGATGATCCTATTTCCAAT
>CAYTCB010000163.1:0-1833 GCA_964436195.1 uncultured Elusimicrobiaceae bacterium | reverse complement strand
CCCAGGGGAAGGAAGGGAAGAACCCTCTAATTTCCTCCCTAGACCATACGGATTCCCCATGCCCCGGTTCGATATAGAGTCCTGCTTTCCCCTTACAGTCCTCTGCCAACCGCATACAGCGCACCAGATGTCCCAGTCCTCCTTGTTTCCGTACCGAAGGAATCAGAAGTAAAGAGTTTGTCATACCTCTTCCTTATGTTCTTGAAGAAGTCTCATCAGCACATCCAATGGAGGGGGTATGTTTCCGGGAATCCTTCTGAAGAGGGATAGAATGTGTTCGTAATCCTCCCGGGTATCCACGGTAACCCTTGCCCGCCCCCGGAACCGGGGAGAGACAAGGGGTTGATGAAGGTAGAACAATTCGGGATGCCGATACAGATAGGGCGTAACATGCTCATGGTCGTACGGATCTTCCGATACCCCTTGAGCCTTAAGCAATGCTTCCGCTTGAACCACCTCAACTCCAAAACCGATAGGCATTCCCTGATACGCGCTATAGTCTGCTTCCAGTTCGAGATGTTCGCAGAGAATCTGATTTGCCAGTTCCCAGGACACCAGGGGATTATCTCCTGTTGCCCGAACAACGGTTGTCGGCCGATACTTTTCGACCGCCTGACAAAATCTACTCAGCACATCCAGCTTAGGGCCTTCAAATGTCTGAAACCCTGCCTCCTCAGCCAGCGATTCCAGGTGTTCCTTCCCTTCTCGGTCGGTAACCAGTACGTACAGATCTGCAGATATGTTCCGTAACGCATCCATCACGACACGAACCATTGGCTTTCCCAGGATCGGAAGCAGTGCCTTTCCAGGAAGGCGGGTAGAATCCAGCCGTACTTGAAGGAATACTGCAATCATGCTTCCGGGTCCTCCCATAGCTCTGTTACAGTCTGGCTATCCATTTTAAACCGATACGCATTAATTTCTACCCAACGCTTTGCCGCTCGAAACTCTCTATAGGCAGATAAAAGCGCTGCTCCTGAATGAAAATAAAACGGGAAGAATTTACGGGCAGGAAGTTCACATCGGTCTCCGGTAAATACTAAAGCCAGATTCTTTAAAAAAAATATTCGGTAGCTCTCGTCCGGGGTAGTATCTTCAACAGCATCGCTTTCATAATAGAGTCCGTTTAATCTTTTTCTACAAATAATTTTCTCTCCCCATAAAAAAGCCCGAAAACCGAAATCCAACTTTTGCCAGTACGGATTCGGGAGATGGTAGTCGTACCCACCGAGCCGTACAAACGTTTCTTTATGGTAAAGGCCGCAGTAATCAAACGGGAATAAGTCCAGGGCTTCCTCTTTCTGGGGCACAATGGAAAGTACTTTCAATTTGTTTTTATGATAGGCAGGCACATGAAGAACCGGTAACGGGATATGTTTTTCCGAAAAGATCCAGGGGGCAATGCAGAGAACGGGTGGCTCATTCCGCATCGATTGAAAACTGAGAGAAAGGGCGTCCGAGTCGATCCGATAATCACTCCATAACACAGCGCACCAGGAATGGGTTGCCTCCTGTACCCCCACATTGATCTGTTCCCCAATGTTAAGGGGATGATGAAAAAGAACAAACCGGACCCCGGGAAATCGGGCTACCAGATGCTCTAATTGATAGGTGTCTCCAGAACTTTCTAGCGAAATGATCTCATCTATTCCAGACGCATCTACCCTTTCCAGAAGAGAAGCCCTGTCTACGATTCCTCCCCGATGGATAAGAAGAAGAGTGATTCCTCGTTCTTTTTTTCTAGGGCCTCCACTTCCCCCTACCACGGTATAGGAAGGGAGAGGAGGGCTAAAAGTTGTAGGTATAGTATTCATCACACTTTTCACACAGGGG
>CAYTCB010000162.1:0-1849 GCA_964436195.1 uncultured Elusimicrobiaceae bacterium | reverse complement strand
GAAAAATATTTTGTGGCAAACTCTTTAAACGAACATTCGTATTTCTTTATATTGCTGAAATAAACTTCAAATCTTCTAAAAACATCTTTATCTTTTTGCAAGAATTCAAAATATTTTTTGATTTCATCGGCGTTTTTACATTTATCTTTATAGCATGAATCCGCTCTGCCGAGCATTTCTCCGTGCAAATTTGCCGATTTATTTACGTTTACAACCGAAACTTCCGGCACTCTGTTGTTTTTGAGCGTTTTTATTTTTCTAAAATTATATATTCTTGAAAGCATGTATGTGAAATATCTGTCGGCCTCCGGAAGAGAATAACCTATAAAACACCAGTGGTCGGCTTCCGCAAGAACATTTTCCATTTTGTCCCAAACCTGCGTTATATATTTATTAACATATGTTCTGTTGTTGGCAGGATGAACTATATAAGGTTCAAGAGTTGCCGAACCGCAGTGATAACATTTTATACCGTCGACAAGTTCTATGGGATTACCCTGCTGTGAAATTCTTGAAAAAACTTTTCCGCATGTTTTGCAAAAAAGCCAGTTTATGGACCCGTGGGGCCTTAACAGATATATTTTTCTTCTCCTTGGACGATGAAACCAGTTTTGAAGATCATAATTGCCCAATTCTATTCCAAAATCAACGTCGTAAGTTTTGTTTTCATCTTCGTTATACATAGACAGCAAAACTCTGTCAAGGCATATATCGTAGTTAAAAGTTATAAAAGAAAAATTTATATCGGGATTTTTATAATTTTCAAAAATTTTCTTTCCGATTACCGTATACGGACTTTGGGGATTTTTATTAAAAACATTATGTTCCTTCAGTTTCGCGTCGGTCAAAGTCGCAAACATAATGCCTTCTATAAGCATATCGTAATACTTCTTTATTTTCTCATGTTTTAACGAACCTATATTATGCCCCTGGCTTATCGAAGTTTCAAGTATATTAAATATCGCTTCAAGGCTTATATTTTCAAACGGAACCTCTGAATTAAAAACGGCTTTCAACAGTTTTTTTACTGCGTCAGAGACTTTTTTATATTCATTTTTATGAAGACCCTGTCTGTTGCGCATTGCGAACTTTCTTTTAAGAATATTCTGCAATATCTCGTTTTGAACAGGCAGATTGTCGTCTTTGCTGGCTCCGGCTCCCATTATAAAAACATATTTTTTATCAGGATTTATTTGAAAATTTTTCATTTATTCCTCGATATATAAAGACATAACGTACGATTTATTTTTAAAAATGATATTTTTTTCGCTTTGGCGCCTTATTTTTTCAATATTCGGATCTTTTTCCCAATTCCAATATTCGACATCTCTTACAATAACTTTATTTTTGACAGACGGGTTAAACTGCTGCGGATCGAGAGCGTCTGAAAAATTATTTACATACGGAAGAATATATTCAAGCCTTCTGTTTGCCCACCAGCCCGCACCGTAATATCTGTATTGTCTGTTATTGATGATAAAATCTCTTGCTTCAAACAGATCCTGATTTTTTGACATTTGAACGCTGATATAGCTCTTATTTAAGTTTAAAAACATTTTATCAATTCTGCTTGAGCACGGAGTCGTTAAAAACAATATTATTATAACAAGATAAAAATATCTGTTTTTATCATTTATCAAAAACACAAATATGCTGATCATAGTCAGAAAAAGACCCCAGCCTATCAAGAAATGTCTTAACCATCCGAATCCGGAAAAAAATATCCACCATATCGTATGAGTTAAAACGGCGCCTGCCAGCATACAAACCAATACATCAATATTCCTGTTGGTTTTATTAAAAACTCTTGAAATAAATATCCATAAAGGCAGAGTCACAAGCAGCGCAA
>CAYTCB010000161.1:0-1866 GCA_964436195.1 uncultured Elusimicrobiaceae bacterium | reverse complement strand
TGTTATCAAAGAAATCAGCGATAAATTGGATAAAAATCGAGGCGTAAAGATCCTTGCCGCGGACATGTACTACGGTGCTCGACATCTTACCACCCGGAACAAAGCGGTCCGAACTCCTGCCGATCTCAAGGGTATGTTGATCCGAGCTCCTGACCAGCCTGTATACCTTGAAGCGGTACGGGCGATGGGTGCTACTCCAACTCCAGTTGCCTTCTCCGATCTCTATATGGCTCTTAAACAGGGAGTGGTAGATGGCCAGGAAAATCCTATCCCCACAATCTATACCTATAAATACTATGAAGCCCAGAAATACCTTATGCTTACCGGTCATATGCTCCGTGTAAACCTTGTAGGGGTTTCTTCCTCCTGGTACAACAGTCTTCCTGATGACTTAAAAGACCTCATAAATAAATCATTAAAGGAAGCAGTAAAGTATAACAACGAACTTACGCTGAAGCAGGAAAATGACATGCTCGAAGAATTAAAAAAACTGGGGATGATCGTAGTTCAGCCCGATGTTGAAGCGTTCCGGGAAGCTGCCAAAGGAGTTCCGAAGATTTTCGAGAAAGATTGGGGAAAAGGGACTGCAGAACGACTTGCAGCAATAAAATAGGTATCAGGCATCTGTAGTACCACGTTTAACGCGATAGGAAGTATTACTTTCTGTCGCGTTTTTCTCATTGGCATACCATTAGAAAGGACCTAGTATGAAAAAGATTATCGGTACCATAGAAAAGATGACTGATTATATCTGTCTGTTTTTAATGAGCGTAGCCTTTCTTATAACTTTTTTCCATATAATCGGTCGATACATTTTAAAGACTCCCATTTTCTTTTCAGAAGAATTGGCCCGGTACTGTTTCGTATGGACTTGCATGCTCGGTGCTGCTATTGTAAACCGCAAAGACGAACATACCAGCGTTACCTATTTCGTAGGACTCCTTCCAAAAAAATTCCAGGGAGTTCTCTATATACTAAGAGAAATACTCATTATCGTTCTCCTTGTAGCCTTAATTTATCATGGCATAGTTCTCTCTATTAAAATGCGTACTGTACGAACTGCTGCTATGGGGCTTTCCTGGGCCTTGATTTATATATCTCTACCGGTGGGGTCTATGCTGATGATTCTATCCACTATAAAACTCATTCTAGCTAAATTTCGGGAAATCACTCAACCGGAGAGGAGGTAAGGATATGCTGTTTCTGATCGGAGGATTTCTTCTTTTAATCGTGTTAGGGTTTCCCATTGTTTTTGCCCTGGCCCTTGTTTCTTTTGCCTACCTCGCTGTTTTCGATATCCCTGTAATCACCATGGCACAGAAGATGATTTCTGGTATCGATACCTATGCACTTTTAGCAGTACCATTTTTTATACTTGCAGGGAACTTGATGAACACTGGAGGCGTAACCCGCAGGCTTTTCCGTTTTGCCTCATCTTTAGTGGGTTTCATTCCGGGCGGTTTGGGACATGCAAATGTTCTTGCCAGTATGATCTTTGCCGGTATGTCTGGAGCGGCTATTGCCGATGCAGGTGGACTGGGAACCATTGAAATAAAAGCCATGCAGGATGAAGGGTTCGATACCAAATTTTCCGCTGCAGTAACCGCCGCTTCTTCCACTATCGGCCCTATTATCCCCCCCAGTATTCCGATGGTTATTTATGCATCCATTGCAAATGTCTCTGTAGGAAAGCTCTTCCTTGCCGGTGCCCTACCAGGCATTCTAATGGGTGTAGCATTGATGATCATGGTTTATATTATGGCAAAAAAAAAGAATTACCCTGTCCACTCCCGGTTTAGCCTGAAAGGAGCTACAAGTTCATTCGTTGATGGATTCCTTCCCCTTATGACACCTGCCATTATACTC
>CAYTCB010000160.1:0-1873 GCA_964436195.1 uncultured Elusimicrobiaceae bacterium | reverse complement strand
ACTGCCTCAAAAGCAGACTTCTGAATTCTGAAACCGTAGCCCAATAAGAATTTTGCAAGTTTCTGACGTTTTTTATTATCAACAATATCATAGATGATCAGGATGAACAGTTTGTCAAATGAGCTTCCGTCTTCCGTATCAAAAAAATAATTTTCTCTTTCCATTCTATCACCTGATCTCAATAGGCTTATAAATCGAAGCATCTTCTGTTTCAATGGCTTTCACCAGCTGTTCCATTTGAAGAGTCATTGCACGCCGAAAACTCACTCGATACTTCACTTCTGTCTGCAGCTTATTTTCAAGCTTATTCAAAAATATTTTTAACCCTTCTTTATTTAGAAAGCATCCGGGTTCATCCATACCCATCTCAAAATTATCCGTACGAATCTCATGCCCGTTAATTAGACTCATTGCTGTTGAATCAACGATCACAGCCCGCCATTCTTCCATCATATCACTTGCCAACGTCGGATGCTTTTCATTATCTCTATGAATAAAACCGAAATACGGATTTAAACCCTTTGCTTCAATTTTACTGTATATTTCATTCATCAAAATAGAATATCCCAGACTAATCATCGAATTAAACGGATTCATCGGAGGCCTTCTGCTTCTTCCATGAAAAGCAAATGCCGGGTCAATAACCTTTGAAAGACCGTCAAAATACGCTTTTGCGCCCTGACCCTCGAACCCAATCATCTCAGCAATCCTGCTGCCTTCCAATACTTTTTTACGACAAATTCTCAGCATCCTTATCTGGTCATCCAGATAAATATTCTTGCTTTTTGCATATCTCTCTAACACCACTTCCTGGTTCTTCAATTTCGCAGCCAAAACTTCTCTTGCTAAATCTACCGAAAATGCATTTTCATATAGAGCACACTGCTTCCGCTGCCGCTCTACATTTATATGTTCCGTTGAAACCAGTCTTCCAAAATATTTTCCGCCACGTGAAAGATACGATATCGTAATCCCTCTCTGAAGGCACGTTTCCATGCACTGAGTCGTTAACTGAATGTGCCCCAAAATCATGATTCCATCAAGAGTTTCCAGAGGCAAATAACGAACCATTCCATCCGTATGAGTAACCTTGCACCTATTTGCATCCACTCCTACAACAGCTCCCTGATCCTCCAAATATAAAATACTCATAGCTGTCCCCCTCAACACCACATCATTCATTAACACCACAGTCGCGTCCTGTCCCCTTACGGGGTTATCTATTTCTCAATATGTAATCCGCGTGGATTGAAAAGTTAATTTGTTTATAAGTTTCCGTCCCCTCTCGGGGTTATCTATTTCTCAATGAGTTAAAACGACACACATGGAACTGGAAACGACTAAGGTTTCCGTCCCCTCTCGGGGTTATCTATTTCTCAATCATCATAAAAACGTGGCAAGCGACCCACCCGAACGGTTTCCGTCCCCTCTCGGGGTTATCTATTTCTCAATTAGTAAATGAGAGTAGAAAGCAGATTTACATGAGGTTTCCGTCCCCTCTCGGGGTTATCTATTTCTCAATTACCTGAAGACCATCGACAGCGCCATAAGCTCCGTGTTTCCGTCCCCTCTCGGGGTTATCTATTTCTCAATTGCGGCATGGCTGACTATATCAGGCTTTGCAAAGGTTTCCATCCCCTCTCGGGGTTATCTATTTCTCAATCTCACGCAGGCGCTAAACGGTAGCGAAGATATAGATTCGTTTCCGTCCCCTCTCGGGGTTATCTATTTCTCAATTTTTTGGATTATTCTGTGATCTGTATAAATAGGTTCAAGTTTCCGTCCCCTCTCGGGGTTATCTATTTCTCAATGTTTCAAAGATAGTTATCGAGTTAGTAACAAGGGCAAGGTTTCCGTCCCCTCTCGGGGTTAT
>CAYTCB010000159.1:0-1881 GCA_964436195.1 uncultured Elusimicrobiaceae bacterium | reverse complement strand
GGCTAAACAGCTCGGATACGAACCCCCCTCAAGGCGAAACGAAGCCTCACCTCTCTCTTCCCGGTTGATCGGTGTCGTAGTTCCTACCCTCTCCAATTTGATCTATCCAGCCTGGTTGCAGGAAATAGAAGAGTATGCAGCATCAAAAGGGTACAGGATAATTGTCTGCAATACACAACGAAAACCAGAAAATGAGCTTGAATTTATCCAGATCCTTCGCGAAAAAAAGGTAGATGGCATTATTTTCGTTTTTAGTCCTTATCATACCGAGGCTATGGAAAAAGTTTCACTTGAGATACCGCTTGTCAACATCGCGGAAACATCCAACCGATCTTCGGTCAGCACCATTGGTCTTGATAGTGTCAAAGCCGGATACCTCATGGCACGTCATCTGATAGATCTCGGGCATCGGGATATTGCCTATGTTTCCACCCCCCTTACATCGATTTCGGTCTCACGTATAAAAAGGCTTGAAGGAATCCGGATGGCAATGCAAGAACAAGGGATACTCGACCGTCTTGTAATCGAGGCCGAATCCCATGAGCATGAACGCTACGAGACAACATACGAGGTTGAAACAGGGAGAAACCTCACTCGAAAGATACTCGCAGAACATAGGGTAACGGCAATCATCGGGGTAAATGACATGGTTGCGGTTGGGATCATGGATGCAGCAAAAAAACAAGGGTTCGCCATTCCCGAAGATCTTTCGGTGGGAGGCTTTGACAACATTTTCCTTTCAACTCTATCCCAGCCCCCCCTTACCACGATTGATCACCATATCTATTACCGGGCAAAACATGCGGTAGATATTCTCCTTGATAAGATAGTGAAGGTGGAAAATCAGACGGGAGTTTTTCGTGTGGAGTATGAACCGCAGCTCATTATCCGCGGATCCACAGGAAATCCGAGGGCAGGACTCTACTAAGATATTCTTATTTTTCTTTATTGAGCCTCTTTCAAAACTAGTGTTTTTCATCCAGGCGATTTTCAAAAATCCCGATTATATAAGGGTTTACGAATTTCGCCGGGTTAGAAAGGTGGATTTTTGAAAACGCCTCTATTATTAGCCTTTTCCCGGCTTTTTCTCCACGGTATCCAGAACATTTTCTCTCTTTTACTCAAATAATAACTAATAACAGAGGCGATACAAGCGCCGATGCTGTCTATGATGAGATCGGACATAGTGTCTCTTAATCCGCTCCCCTGATACGGCTTTCCCATCAATTTTGCCGTTTCAGGCAAATTCCAATCCTGCGTGGTTGTTCCAAATAGGACATCACTTGCAAATTCAGCAAATTCCCAGAACACTCCAATAGTCAGGGCAAAGGAAAATGCAAAAATTGCTATTAATAACGGAGGAATATTCATGTTGTATCGGCTGTTCAGCTGGTATACAATAATAAATCCAATAAAGCCCAGTATTACCCCCGAAGTACCATGAAGAATATCATCCCACCAGTAGAATGTATTAAATAAATCAAACCGCTGTGTAAAAAAAACCGATAGATAAATAAAGATTAAGATTGCGATTTCTAATACAACCGGTATATCTACATTTCCCCGTTTCTCAATAATATCGTACGTAAAGGTCAATATAAATGTAAGCACTGCATAAAAGATAAATTCCATCCGTTTAGCTATCTCATTCGTTAATTCTCCCCGGCCGATCACTTTATCCTGCAGGCTCAAATACATAGCAATGCCTAAATGCAATAGCACAGAAATTATCAAACCGACACGTACGATCCTGAAGATTGTATTTCTCATACGACGTTTTTCAGTATCTGCCGTAGAATTCACGATTTTTCCCCTCCGGGGTTATGTTTTTCAGGATTAGTGCGTACTACTCCTCTATCGATCACCTTCTTCATGAGGAGC
>CAYTCB010000158.1:0-1882 GCA_964436195.1 uncultured Elusimicrobiaceae bacterium | reverse complement strand
CCACTGCTGAGGAAATTCATGTTTTAGCTTTGTTTGAGACAGTTGAACAAGCCCTCCGCCTGGGGGAACTCCTCTACGAGGCTCTACCTCCCGTGCGGCATGATCCGGAAAAGCAGGGAGACCAGGTATATGTGAACGATGCAGAGGAGATTCTGGGGGAGGTGGATAAATACCTGATAGCCGGGGTGTCCTTTTCTCTAGAAGAAACGCGTAAAATCATCTTTGAGTTGGAGGGACTCTTTATTCCTGCTCACATTGAGCGTCCTTCCTTCAGTTTACTGAGTCAACTGGGAATACTCCCCGAGATGCACTACTCAGCCCTGGAGATTACCCACTGGCCTTGCTCCATAAACACGGGAACTGTACCTTTGGTTTCCAACTCAGACGCGCATATTCTAGAGCAGATCGGAAGCCGGTTTACCTTGTTCGAGGGTGAAAATCCTTCGTTCCGTTCCCTCCGTAAAGCCTTGCAAGAAATGAAAGTATGCACATGTTTTCAGCGCTATTGACGTACTTATACCCTTTATGCATAATGATCGCCTATTGATCTGATGATCTAAAGTCGGGAATCTATCAGTAGGGGAGTTCAACTGTGCCTTGCGGAAGAAAACGAAAACAGAAAAAAATAGCGACCCATAAACGAAAGAAAAAACTTAGAAAGAATCGGCATAAGAAAAAAAATAAATGATTTTCCTCACTCAGTAAAAGGGAATAACCGGAAGGAGATGGTATGGAAAGCCGGAATAGACTCCTGAGTTCTATTCGGGAGCCGGTTGATTTAAAAAACCTTCCGCCGGACCTGTTCCCCCCCCTTAGCGGAAGAGATTCGACGGGAAATCATCCATGTGGTTAGTCAAAATGGCGGACATCTTGCATCCAACCTCGGTATTGTTGAGCTTACCCTGGCTTTGCATGCAGAATTTGAAAGCCCAAAGGATGTGATCATCTGGGATGTGGGACACCAATGTTATCCCCACAAGTTAATTACGGGGAGGTATCCTGCATTTCATACCCTCCGTAAAAAAGGGGGGGTGAGCGGATTCCCAAAACGAAGTGAGAGTGTTCATGACGTGGTAGAAACGGGTCATGCTTCTACCTCCATCTCTGCTGCGTTAGGAATAAGGGTAGGGTATGGTCTTCAAAATAGGCCGGGAAAGGTAATTGCCATAATCGGCGATGGGGCGCTCAGCGGGGGGATGGCATTGGAGGGTATGAACCATGCCGGCCATCTGGGAAAAGACCTTATCATAGTACTGAACGATAACAAGATGTCCATCTCGGAAAATGTAGGTTCTCTCTCTTCCTATCTATCACGAGTTACTGCAACAAGATTGTATCAGGATATCCGGGATCGGATCGACGAGACGGTAAAACGGGTTCCGGTGTACGGTTCTCAGCTGATGGATCTCATCCAGCGGGCTAAAAAGGGGGTAAAAGCCCTGGTTCTGCAGGAAAGTTTGTTTGCAGACCTGGGATTTGAGTATATTGGCCCTCTGGATGGACACGATATTCCTCTTATGCGGGAAGTGTTCCAGAAGATAAAGGGTATTCAGCGGCCTGTTGTCGTACATGTGTACACAACCAAAGGCAAGGGATATATACATGCCGAGAACAATCCCTCCATATTTCACGGAGTATCTCCTTTTTCCGTTGAAGATGGCAAAATCGAAACAGTTCCCACCGTAAGCTTCACCGACCGGTTTTCTAAAGCGATTCTTCGCCACGCACAGGAAGACAAACGAATCGTAGCTATTACGGCAGCGATGGCAAAGGGAACGGGACTTTCTCTCTTTCAGGAACGATTCCCGAACCGGTTTTTCGATGTAGGCATTACGGAACAGCATGCGGTAACCTTTGCCGCAGGTCTTGCGACGTCAGGAAT
>CAYTCB010000157.1:0-1908 GCA_964436195.1 uncultured Elusimicrobiaceae bacterium | reverse complement strand
GGTCTTCGGAGGCAGGGAAAGAGCAAAAAGGGTACTGGTTACCAGTACTGCTTCAGAAACTTTTTTGTTTCTTCCCTTTTCCATGATGTATTCAGTTGCTGTACCCAGGATGATAGAAACCAGCAGAATAACGAGAGGTCGGATGCCATAGAGATAGAGAGAAAAGAGCACTATAGGAATAAGCGAATATAGCACTCTACGCATAATGATCTGTTTCTGGAACACACACAACCTCCTTTCTAGAAGATTACTGTACTTCTAAGTGTCTTGCAAGGTTTGCTTCAAAGAGGCATAGGCGCCATTCTTTAGTATTTCTCTTAGATATTCTGTTACAATCTGAGTAAGGGGAGGAGAGGAGATATCTTTTCCCCAGAGGGAGGATTCAGTAAGAACCCGTTTAACGATACCTTCGGTTTTTGCTGGATCTATCCCCTTGTTCTCGGACCAGAGGTTGTAGAAAAACTCTAGCACCGGTCGATCGTCCCGTATTTCGTACCTTCCTTTTGCACCTACCCCCTGTAAGGCCTCTCCTTTCCATTCCGTTGACCTGTAACAAGCAATAAGGGCTGCAAGGGACCAGCTTAGGAGCCGGGGAGGTCTTTGAAACTTATCCATATATTCCAGGAGCGTAGGAAGCACCCGGGCTTTGTACTTTGCACAGGAATTTAAGGCTATACTGGACCAGTAATGTTTGATAAAGGGATTTGCAAAGCGCTCCAACACAGATTCTGCAAACTCTTCCAGCTCTCTCTCCGGTAGAGTTAAGACAGGAATGATTTCTTTAAAGATTCCCTCCCTTAGATACCGGGAAAATACCGGGTCGTCGAGACTTTCCTTTACTGTCTCAATTCCGGCCATACAGGCTCCTAACGCAGTCATCGTATGGGCCCCGTTGAGAATACGGACTTTTCGGGTGCGGTACGGGGTCATATCGTGGGTCCATACTACATTCATCCCCGCTTCATCCAGAGGGAACTCTGCCCGAATGGTGGAAGGCCCTTCGATCACCCATAGGTGAAAGAGTTCTCCCGTATCGAACAGATCATCCTGATACCCAAGCTTCTTCTGCAATGCTTGAATTTCATCCTTTGGATACCCTGTCATGATTCCGTCGACGAGGGTGTTGTAGAAGGTGTTGGCCTTCTCTATCCAGGAAAGAAACTCGGGATCCTCTGTCCAGCGTTTCGCCAGGGTACATACAATCTGTTTTAGCGTATCACCGTTCCGATCGATCAGTTCACAGGGAAGGATGATAAACCCTTTATCAGTTCTCCCCTCCATCCGTTTATACCGTTCCCATAAGAATCGGGTGAGTTTGCCGGGGAAGCTTCGGGGGGGATTTGCATTGAAAGAATCCTTTTCATCCAGAACGATTCCTGCTTCGGTCGTATTCGATACAATAAAGCGGATATCTTCTCTGGAAGCAATTTCCAGGAATGTATCGAACTCCTCATAGGGGTTGATCCCCCGGCTTATAGAAGTGATAACTTCCATCTCTTCCACCGGTTTTCCCTGATCCAACCCACGGCGGAGAAGGGTGTAGAGGCCATCCTGCTCGTTAAGGGTCTTGATCCGTCCTGTGGGAATCGGCTGAACTACAAGGACTTTTCCATTGAAAATCCCCCGGCTATTCATACGATGGATCATCCAATCCACAAAACCCCGTAGGAATCCCCCCTCGCCAAACTGGAGCACCTTAATCGGCAACGGTTTTCGGGCAAGGCCTTGCGGGTCTAACTTATTTTCATGAGAAGAAATAAACGATTTTGAAAGACGTTCCATGGTATCCTCCTGTGGAGCATAAAAAAAACCGACCTTGAAAAAAAATCAAGGTCGGTCTTCTCCTCTGCCGCCGGACAGAATCGAACTGTCGACACACGGATTTTCAGTCCGTTGCTCTACCGACTG
>CAYTCB010000156.1:0-1953 GCA_964436195.1 uncultured Elusimicrobiaceae bacterium | reverse complement strand
AAGACGACTGGGAATCGCCGACGCTTGGCGCATGGGGGCTTGGATGGGAAGTATGGATAGACGGAATGGAAGCGACGCAGTTTACTTATTTCCAGCAGATAGGCGGAATTGAATTAAATCCTATATCGGTAGAAATAACATACGGACTTGAAAGACTCGCCATGTATTCGCAGAAAAAAGACAGCGTTTACGATTTAATGTGGACGGACGACGTAACTTACGGAGACGTTCATCTTGAAGATGAAAAACAATGGTCAAAATATAATTTTGAAATTGCAAATACGGAAATGCTTTTAAAACATTTTAACGATTGGGAAACCGAGGCAAAAAAACTCGTTGAATCAAATTTAGTGCTCCCCGCATACGATGCCGTAATGAAATGCTCTCATCTTTTTAATATGCTTGACGCAAGAAGCGCAATATCGGTTTCAGAAAGAGTAAACTATGTTTTAAGGGTAAGAACTCTTGCGAAAATGGTGGCTGAAGGATATATGAAATTTCTCGGCGAAGATAAAAAATAAATATTTAATATAAGGATATAAAAATGTCAAAAAACGTATTGCTTGAAATAGGAACTGAAGAAATACCGGCTTCGTATATCGCGCCGGCTCTTGATCAAATGAAAAAAAGCACCGCAGATATGCTTAACGCAATCGGTTTGGGATTTGCCGAAATAAAAACATACTCTACTCCCAGAAGGCTTATACTGTTTATAACCGGTGTTGCTGAAAAAAGCGTTGATAAAAACCAGGAGTTTAACGGACCTGCCGTCAAAGCCGGCAAAGATGCAAACGGCAATTGGACTCAGGCTGTTTTGGGTTTTTCAAAAAAACACAACATAAATCCTGAGCAACTTCAAATAAAAGATACAGAAAAAGGGCAGTATTACTGTCATGTACAAAAAATAAAAGGCGTAAAAGCTTCTTCGGCTCTTTCTGAAATTTTTCCCGAGGTTATCAAAAAAATATATTTTCCGAAAACTATGGTTTGGGAAAGTTCTCTGATGAAATTCGCAAGGCCGGTAAGAACAATAACCGCTATGTACGGAGATAAAGTAATCAAATTTTCAATGGCTAACGGAGCTCTTGTATCATCAAACAAAACAATAGGGCTTCATGCTCTCAGCGCAAAACCCGTACTGATAGACAGCGCTGACAATTATAAAACAATACTGCAGAACAGCTGTATTCTGGTTGACCAGTCCGAAAGAAGAGAAAGAATCATCAACTCCATAAATGACGCGGCAAACTCCATATCGTGCAAGGCGATTCTTGACGAAGATCTTATAGACGAAGTAAACCAGCTTGTTGAATATCCTACGGCAGTTCTGTGCAAATTCAACGAAAAATATCTTAAGCTCCCTCCGGAAGTTTTGATAACATGCATGAAGAAAAAACAAAAATGTTTTGCGGTCAAAGATGAAGCAGGCAAACTTACAAATTATTTTATAGGCATAAGAAACGGAAAATCCGAACATTTAAACGTAGTCAGAGCCGGCTATGAAAAAGTCGTAGTTGCAAGACTTGCTGATTCTGAATTTTTTTATGAAAACGATCTTAAGAAAACTACCGACGCTTCTCTTGAAAGGCTTAAAGGACTTGTATTCCAGAAAGAAATCGGAACGGTATATGAAAAACTTGAAAGAATAAAAAATCTTGCCGGATTTATTTCCAAGGATAATAATCTTTCATGTCCTATAGATAAAATAAACAAAACTGTCGGCATATCAAAAACAGACCTTGTCAGCGAAATGGTTTTTGAATACCCTGAACTTCAGGGCATTATGGGCCGCATTTATTCTAAAGTCTCAGGCGAATCCGATGAAATATCATTGGCCGTAGAACAGCATTACTGGCCTTTAAGCGCCTCCGGAAAACTTCCCGAAAGCACACTTGCGGCAGTAATATCAATAGCCGACAAAATAGATACTCTTGCGGCTGATTTTGCAATAGG
>CAYTCB010000155.1:0-1969 GCA_964436195.1 uncultured Elusimicrobiaceae bacterium | reverse complement strand
CATACAGAAAGCTCAAACATTGCAGCCATAGGCGCTTTAAGCATAAATAAAATTATTGAAACAAAAAAACTTACACCACCCAGCAGAATAGCGCCCCGTATTATACGGAAATGGGACACCGCAAACACCGACGTTATAACTACTAAAAAAAGCAAGAAAATATGAATATATAAATTTTCCAAAATCATACTCCTAAAAACTGAATAAAAAACCCATAAAATTTAAAATTAACGGAAAAAATAAGCCTGTCAAAACAGTAATTGCGCACAAAAACAAAGAAGCAAATCTTATAGCAAAAGGCGCTTCTTTTATTGTATAAAATTTTTCTTTCAATTTCCCGAAAAACACTTTCTTCTGCATAATAAGAAAATATGTTATCGTCAAAACGCTTGCAAGAATCGCAACAACCGCAAATTCTCTGTTGCCGGAAAACCATAAAGCTATTATTATCAGAAGCTTGCTCCAAAATCCTGCAAGCGGCGGAATCCCTGCCGTAGATAAAAAAGCTATAATTGAAGTCGTTGAAGTAACCGGCATCTGAGACGACAATCCTGCCATTTTATCTATTTCATTTGTTTTAAGTTCGCTGTCTATTGCGGAAGCATTTACAAATAAAAGAGCTTTAAAGACAGAGTGATTAAACAGATGAAGCATACCTGCAAAAACACCCATTATAGTTCCGGAACCGAATGCTAAAACTATATAGCCCACCTGGCTTATGCTTGAATATGCCAGCATTCTTTTGAAATTATTTTGATTTATTGCTCCAAACGCTCCGACTATAACCGAAAGAGCTCCGAAGACAAGAAATACCATTTGCACACTGTAACTAAAATCAAAAATAGCGTATAGCCTTATCAATGTATATATACCGGTTGTTTTTGTAACTATACCTGCCAAAAACACAGAAGTAGGATTAGGCGCCGCGCCGTAAGCATCCGGCAGCCATCCGTGAAAAGGCATAACTCCGCCTTTTATAAAAAGGCCTGCAATAAAGAAAATTGTGGCAGCTATTATAAGAGGATTTGTCCCGTACTGTTTATACATTTCCGCAACTTTTACAAATTCAGTTGATCCTGCAGCCATAAAAAGAACGGCTATTGCACTCAACATCATAACTGTTGCAACAGAAGAAAGAACTAAATATTTAAAACTTGCTTCAAGCGATTTTTTTGTTTTATCTAAAGCAATCAAAACATACGATGTTGCCGCTATTATTTCTATAAAAACATAAATTGAAAATATATCCCTTACAAAAACCAAACCGTTCATTCCGGCCATAGATAAAAGAATAAGATTTGCAAAATTAAATTTTTTTCTGCTGCTAAGAGTTTCAGAAGCGTATAAAACGCATATTGAAGCAAAAGAAATTATTGAAATCGTAAAAAGCATTATCCACGATATACCGTCACATTCAAATTTTAGAGAAAGCATATCGGCAAAAGATGTTGAAAGAAATTTCGGAGAAAAAACAAAAAACATCTGAAAAAGCGAAAACAAAGCCGCAGTAAAAACAGCCGTCTTTCCACCGGCTTTATAAAGATTAAAGTTCAACAGTAAAACTAAAAAAAGAGGAATTAAAACCAGCAATAAAAACATTATACCCGCCTAAAATATTATAAAAATACAGATTATTCCCAACAAAATCCAAATTATATAAACAGACATATTACCGTTATGAATTTTTCTCGTGTTTCTTGCCATCTCACCTATGCCGGCAGGTATCACAAAATCATAAAAATAATTTAACGCTTTGTCCAAAACAAATAAAAATTCTGACATTTTCTTTATATAACCGATAAAAATATTATACGGATCAAAGCCTTCATTTTCATTCATTTTAAAAACACCCAATTTATTTAAGACAGGAAGCGCATATCCTGAAACATCCGTTTTCTTTCTGTAAGCAATAATAAAGTTTATAACAGCTAAAGCCAAAACGGCAAAAGATATCAAAACAAGCATTGCG
>CAYTCB010000154.1:0-1975 GCA_964436195.1 uncultured Elusimicrobiaceae bacterium | reverse complement strand
CCAATCTTCGTGAAAGACGCCCTCAAGCTGAACCACGGCAGGGCCTACCAACCTCAAGGTTAGGTCATGCCAGTGAAGACCCTTGGCTTTGTTTTTATAAGAAGGTTCAATGATGTTGTGCGAACCGGCGTAACCAACTTTGCCGTCTATGACGGCAATCTTCCGGTGGTTTCGTATATCGTAGCGGGCGGTCGAGTGCGTTCGCCGCAGAAGTTTTATGGGCAGCGCTTTCGCTATCTTGATGCCTGCCTCTTCGAACATGCGAGCGTGTTCTTTTAAGAAAACCTTGGAGCCCACGGCGTCTACGAGCATACGGCACTCGACGCCCCGCCCGGCGGCACTTTCGAGCGAATGAAAGAGCCTTTCGGTGACCTCATCGTAAGAGAGTATGTAATATAAAAGGTTGACGTAATCCTTGGCGCCGTTTATGTCCGTACACAGCCTATCTATGAAAGCTTCTGTGTCGTCTATGAGTTCCAGGGAGTTTCCTGGCATCGGCTCCATGTCCACCATTCTGCTGGCCAGGTAACTTATTCTGATGTGGCGGTCATCTAAATCGGGATGGTGGAGGTTTTCGAAGAGGCGGGCCCTCAGGTTTTTGATGCTGTCCCCCAGCTCTCGGAGCAACATCTCGCGGCGCTCTATCCTTTCTCTCGGCAATCCCGTCGATCCAAAGAGCGAATATAGGATCAACCCGCCCCAAGGCCATATGTTTATGGCCAAAAGCCAAGCCATGGCTGTGGCCGGCTCGTGGCGTAGTGGCACATAACACAACATGACCACCCGAATGATGAAGGAGGTCATGTTGTATAAACCGAGAATTATTACCGTGAGGTTCACGCCGTCTATTCCTGCTTTTTATTAAACTGCTATGCTACCGGTAGCATATATGGCATTGCCCGTCAGCTCCGTTTTTTGCACGGAAAAATCGCACACCAAGGGGAGGTGGTCCGAAAAGCTCACCCTCGGCATGAAGAAGTTTTGCACCTCGATACCGGGGCTGTAAAGTACAAAGTCGAGTGCAAAACTTGGGTAGCTGCTGGGAAACGTCGGCATGTCGGCGGCATTTGCGTTCCTCAAGCTCACCGCCTCCATCAAAGGTGCCAGTTCCTTTGCACCGCCGAAGGTGTTTCCGTCCCCCGCTAAAATGACGGGCTTTTTCGCCTCGGCGCACCTGGCCTTCAATTCTTCGAGCTGCGCCTTGCGCGCACCCGGCCCCAAGGACAAATGGACGAGGAAGAGCACAAAGTCCGGGTATTCTATCTCGAGCACCGCCCTTTTCATGCCGCGGCTCAGGTAACGCCTTCTGTAGGTGACGGGAGGCACTTTCGTCACCACCGCGTTGCCTTGGAATCTCAAGACCGGGGCCTTTGCGATGAAGGAATTCCCGTAATATTTGCAGGCGAAGACGGGAAGGCCTCCGATTTGCGATGCCACGATGGCCGGCTGGCTTGCTCCGTTTTGCCTATAAGACCCGCCGTCCGACTCCACCAACCCTACAATGTCGGGATTTAGCTTCGCTATGAAGTCGGAAATCTCCCAGAACCTGTCTTCGGTCTTCCTAAAGCAACCCCAAAAGGGAAAAGGCAGGTGATAATCCCATCCCGTTCCAGTGCCATACCTTACGTTATAAAGTACCAACCGCATCGGGGTCAGGTCTTTGCCTTTTGTGTTTTTATCCTTGTGGTCCGTGTCTTTGCCGTAGTCCGTGTTTTGCCACCCCTTACCCTTGCTCCTTTTAGCTTCAACGATAAGGTTCGTTCATTATCAGCAAATTATACCATGTCATTTGCACACCCCTCACACTCGCTTTCGCTTCCACTCTCACTCTCACATTCACTCTCACTCTCGCGTCTCACATTATTTTCCCTGACAATCCAGCTCGTCGTTTGTCGCAAGCTTGAGCTTGTTAGAGAATATAGAGATGTTCCACTCTTTTAGCAGCCTGTTTAACAGGAATAGAGAGATCGCGAAT
>CAYTCB010000153.1:0-1999 GCA_964436195.1 uncultured Elusimicrobiaceae bacterium | reverse complement strand
TGGGAGCATCTTATCCGGAGATGTTTACTGACGGCGGAATGGACGGAGTAGTTGCGACTTACGATAATAAAGAAAATTTAAAAGTAGATTTGGGTTATTCTAAAATAGCAAATGAAAACACCCCTTCGGGAGTTAAGATAAATACGACATTTGTTAATGCAAATTATAAAGTAAATGATATGTGGAAAGTACAGGGATATTTGTATGATTCTGAATATGCCGACGGCAGTGACTATGTAAGATTTGAAATGTTGGGAGCAAAGCCGGAATTTTCTTTCGGAAAATTGGCTGCGGCTTTGGAGCTTGCGCAGGTATTCGGAGATGATGACGGATCGATGTTTTCTACAAGACATACGGCTGACGGATATTTTGCAAAGTTGGATGCTTCCTATGATTTGAATCCTTTTAAAGTAAGAGGTATGTACTTTATGACAGGTTCTGAATTCTGGATGCCGTTAACGCAGGATATTTATGCCGGACTTTATTTCACTTCAATGTTCAGATCGATGTCAAGCGGCGGTCTTTTTGCGGAAGCAGGCAGCTTGGACTGTTTAAATTTCGGAGCAGATTATACAATTTCCAAATATAAATTTGCGCTTGATTATTACAGAGTGGGCGACAGAGATGATGCAAATAAAATGTACGAAGTTGATTTTGTTGCGCAGTATAATTATAAAGAAAATGTTAATTTTAAAGGCGGAATTGCATACATCGGTAATGAAGAAGACGGAGCAAATACAAATATGATCTATTTGTTAAGTATCGGATATAAATTTGGCAGCAAGTAATCAAGTTTAAGTTGTAATAAAAGAGACAGATATTTTTTAAAATATTTGTCTCTTTTTTTTGGTTTTTAATTTTAGAATGCGATGTTGACATATAGTTTGGTTTTTTTTATAATTCCGGTAGGTAACGGCAATATGTGAAATAATTTCAAAAACTTTCAAAGGAGAGAGTATGAAAAAGTTTTTTGCATTGGCGGTTTTGGCATTGTTTATTCCTGCAATGGCAAGCGCGCAGGTAAAATGGTACGGACAGTTTGATGTTTTCGGATATTCTATAGACGATGAATCTTTTGCATCATCCGGTTCAAGCAATACATATTCAAGAGCAATACTCGGAGCGAGTTTTGATTTGGCTGAAAATATTGAAGGTAACGCGTCTTTGATGTATTTCAGCGCATGGGGCGACAATTATCTTGCCGGCCAACAGGCAGATAACAGCAGCGATACGGGCGTTTTAAATTCCGTAAGGGTTACGGAAGCAAACGTAGTATTTAAAAATCTTTTTGACAACGATAAAATTTCTGCAAAAGTCGGAAGACAGTTTTATGACGGCGGGACATTTTTTAATATAGGTCCCAGAGATTTGGTTTATTCTTATCTTCTCATAGGCATGATGGGAGCATCTTATCCGGAGATGTTTACTGACGGCGGAATGGACGGAGTAGTTGCAACTTATGACAATAAAGAAAATTTAAAAGTAGATTTGGGTTATTCTAAAATAATAAATGAAAACACGCCTGCCGGGGCGAAGGTAAATACGACATTTGTTAATGCAAATTACAAAATAAATGATATGTGGAAAGTGCAGGGGTATTTGTATGATTCCGAATATGCCGACGGCAGCGACTATTTAAGATTTGAAATATTAGGAGCAAAACCGGAATTTAGTTTCGGCAAATTAGCTGCGGCTTTGGAGTTTGCGCAGGTATTCGGAGATGATGACGGATCAATGTTTTCTACAAGACGTACAGCCGACGGATATTTCGCAAAATTGGATGCGTCATATAATTTAGATCCGTTTAAAGTAAGAGGTATGTACTTTATGACAGGTTCTCAGTTTTATGCTCCTTATACTCAGAACATTTATACCGGTATATATTTTACGTCAATGTTCAGAGCAATGGGCGGCGGCGGGTTCTTTACGGAAGCAGAAAGTTTGGATTGTTTAAATTTCGGAGCAGATTATACAATTTCCAAATATAAATTTGCGCTTG
>CAYTCB010000152.1:0-2003 GCA_964436195.1 uncultured Elusimicrobiaceae bacterium | reverse complement strand
CGCCGGCGTCCGCCCCGCGGTTAACGTGGGTATCTCGGTTTCCCGGGTGGGAGGCAACGCGCAGGTGAAGGGTATGAAGGCTATCGCCGGACGTTTGCGTATAGACCTGGCCCAGTACCGTGAACTGGCGGCTTTCGCCCAGTTTGGATCCGACCTGGACAAGGCTACCCAGGCCAAGCTGACCCGCGGCGAGCGCATGGTGGAACTCCTGAAGCAGGGGCAGTATGTGCCCATGCCGGTAGAAGAACAAATCATGAGCATTTTTTCCGCGGCCAACGGCTACCTGGACGACATGCCGGTCGAAGCGGTCCAGCCTTTTGAAGCTGAGTTCCTGAAGTTTATGAAGACGAACAAGCCGCATATCGGTGCGAAAATACGCGAAACCGGTGAATTCAAAGAAGTTGAAAAAGAGCTGATGGCTGCTATCGAAGAGTTTAAGGCAAGCTTCAAGACAGCCCACGGCTACTAGATCAGACGTCAGAAGTCGGAAGTCAGAGGTCGGATTTTTGAAGGAATTCGCCCTGCGAATTCCAAATTAACCGGCTACCAACTACTGACAACCGACTAACAAATTGGACATCCACTTTAAAGGTGGTGAAAATATTATATGGCAAGTTTGCGAGATCTCCGGCGCCGCATCAAAGCTACTAAAAACATGATGCAGATTACCAAGGCCATGAAAGCGGTTTCAGCGGCCAAGATGCGCAAGGCGCAGGAATCGGTTACCTCGGCCCGCCCCTATTCCAAGCGGATTAAGGGTGTACTGGGCCGGGTAGCAGTTGCCTCCGGCGATGTAAAGCATCCGCTGCTGGCGGTGCGTGAGCCGAAAAAAGCCGCTTTTGTTATCATAACGGCTGACAGGGGATTGTGCGGAGGTTTCAACAGCAACGTGATCCGGCGGGCGACCCAGGAATTAAATACAGCAAAAGTCGAAGTGGATCTGGTCGCTATTGGCCGTAAAGGGCGCGACTTTTTCCGCCGCCGCGGCTTTAAAATAGCCAAGGAGTATGTCGGGCTGGCCGAAGAAGTCAAATATGCCACGGCGAGAGATATCGCTTCCTATGTGATTGAAAAATACTCGGCGGAAGAATACGACGAGGTGTATCTCATTTATAGCCAGTTCGTAAACGTGTTGGTGCAAAAGCCGGTGATGGTCAAGATACTGCCGGCTGAACCTCCCACCGAGGAAGGCTCGGGCGCAGAGGGAGAGGCCAAAAAGGCGCCTTATATCTTTGAGCCCTCGGCTGAAGCTGTATTGACCGAACTGCTGCCGAAGTATATTGAGAACGCCATTTTCCAGGGACTGTTGGAGACCAAGGCCGGTTTCTACAGCGCTCAGATGACGGCCATGGAAAATGCGACCAAGAACGCCTCGGATATGATAGACAGGCTGACCCTGACTATGAACCGGGCGCGTCAGGCCCAGATCACCAAGGAAATTTCCGAAATCGTCGGCGGCGCCGCGGCCCTGGAGTAAAACGCAATTATCACAGGATGAACAGGATTAACGAGATTAACAAGATTAAAGGATTAAAATCAAACAAAATAATTCTTTAACATTAAGTAATTAATAATCCTGTGAATCCTTAAAATCATGTAAATCCTGTGAAAAATGGTTTTGTAAATCCTGTGAAGTCGTTTTTCAACTTAAAGTTGAAGCGAAGGAGGTAAGAGAAGCGAATGAACGTTGGTCAAGTTGTGCAGGTTATCGGCGTCGTGGTTGACATCCGTTTTCCACCCGGCCAGGTGCCTGACATTTATAACGCTCTGCGGATCACAAGCGACAAAGAAGACATGTTTGGCCGCAAGTTCGACCTTACCCTGGAAGTTGCCCAGCACCTGGGCAATAACACCGTGCGCGCGGTAGCCATGAGCGCCACGGACGGTTTGGTCCGCGGTATGGAAGCGGTGGATACCGGCGCTCCCATATCCGTGCCGGTTGGAAAAGCCTCTTTGGGCCGCCTTGTGGACGTGCTGGGCACACCTATCGACGGTAAAGGCCC
>CAYTCB010000151.1:0-2012 GCA_964436195.1 uncultured Elusimicrobiaceae bacterium | reverse complement strand
ACTGAAAAAAGATTTTGACCAGATAAAAGCGGCTGCTTTTATATTGCAGCAGAAAATGCAGTCAAAAACGACTTTAAGTCTTTCAAAATGGTGGCTCTCTCCGGTCTTGGAAATATTCGGCACTTTAAAAAATAAAAAAAGTTTTCTTGCTCTTCATTTTTTAAACGAAAGCAAAACTTACGGCAACTGGTTTAGAAAACAATCTTCTTTAAAACAGGCTTTTATAACCGTCGGTATCAGCTTAGGTTTGAATTTCGGAATACCGAAAGAATTTATAAACGAAGCTTCTGAAACGGCCGCCGGTACATTCGGTAAAAATTACGAAACCATGGAACAGGGTTTGAATAAAATACGTTCAAATACTTTAAAAGGTTTTATATTCGGAACTTTGGCTGCGGTCGGGATATCGGTATTGGTTATTAATCCGCTTCTGCCGGTAATTTTAGCCGTTATTCTTCCGGCGATTTTCGCTAATATCGGCACGCATATGAAATATAATTATGAGCATAAAGCGGACAGAACGGAACTTACTTCCGATATGAAGAACAGACCGCTTACGGCTAATTCAACCGTCGTTCAGACCTCAAAAGTTTCAATAATAAGCAAACCAAATAAAATTAAAGCGGTTATCCCTGATTTAAGCGACAGGGACAGCCTTTTAAAATTAGGACTCGTTGAAGAAAACGGCAAATGGTATATGCCAAAGAGAGAATGGTTTCCTAATCCTGTAACTGAAAATGACATTGTTATAATTTATGACGAAGCGGCAAAAGACATAGGTTTTTGTTCAAAAACAGAATTTAACGAAATATATGTTTATACTTCGGCTTATGAAAAAGGAGAAATAGAATATATTGATACGGCTAAATTAGATTTAGGCGTTGTTGTTGAAGCCACAAAGCGCAGTTCCGGCCAAATATGCGTTCTTCCCGAGGGTACGGTTCTTGATACTAACGAAGGAATCGTAACTGTACAAGCCGGACAGGTTGTTTGCATAAACGAGAAAGCCAACAGCCTTTATGTAATGCCTATAGAAAATCTGTTAAAAAAATATATGGCGGATCCGTTTAATCCGGCATCAAAGCAGCTTTTTAAATTAATGGAAAATTTTTCCGCCGAAACGAAATCAATGACCGGCGAACAAAAAAGCGCCGCCTACGAAAAACTTACCGATAATTTCAACAGATTAAACAGAGGAGAAAAACTATACGAATTGGCGGAAACAATACTCGGCAAAGGAATAGGTTTTCAGGACGGATTAGGATTGGAAGAAGAATATAAACTTGCAAATTTAATTGTCAAAAAAATAGAAGAAGATTATCTTTCAAAAATTGATGTTTCGGATTTTGACTCGGCGTTAGAAACTGCAAAAAAATTTCTGGAAGAAATAAACAACAATAACAAATTAACAAATAAACAAAAAGAAATTATTAAAATGGCAATAATGCTGAAATTGCTTCCTAAAACAAACGCCCATCAGCATTTAAAAGGTTCCGCGTCAAAAGAAGTTGTAATGCAGTTGTCAAAAGCAAATTCAAAAACTCTTTTTAGATTAAGAACCATAATGCAGGACATAGGTATGTCTGAAGAAATGGCGGCGTATATAGGCAATGATTATAACAGACAAAACGGATATCCGGAAGAACCCGTAGCAAGAGTAAGCCAGGAGAGCGGAGATGCCGGAGTTACGAAAGCGGATGAAAAGACGGCGATGAACTTGGCAGGATTTTATGCAGTAGAAAGCGGAGCGGGAGTAATAAGCGAAAGGACCGGCAAGAGCGTAATGGAAGTATTGGAGTCAATAGAGAACGGGACGATAAGCAGGGAAGATATGCTGTTGATAGCGCGATTTGCAAATGCTACGTGGAAGGCAGGCCAGTTTTTCAGAAGTCCAAGCAGGATAGGAAAAGGAAATTTTATTCCTGCTGTTCAGTTGTCAAATGAAGAAGTGCAGAAGGATATAGATCAAATCAAAGCTGTTACGGAAAAGATATTGGCGAAGATGAGAGAAC
>CAYTCB010000150.1:0-2020 GCA_964436195.1 uncultured Elusimicrobiaceae bacterium | reverse complement strand
TACCTCATAACGGAAAACCGCATCTAAAATACGACGGACGATAACCTCTATAAGGCGGTTTTCGCGGTTTACCCAAGCAAGACAACCCTCAATACACATATCGCTGTTCCGTAAAATTTTCTCCACCTTGAGGCAGGGTAAATGAGTATACCGGCTTATCTCTTCTACCAAGGTGTAGAGGGTATATCTCTTTTGGCGGCGTTGTAGAGTTTGGCTGTCCTTGACGGCGAGTTTCAACTTCTGACCATTGGTTGCCATCTCTCGTTCCGTTACGAGAGCCACGAATTCGTTCTTATGATTGGTGTAATATTCATCCAGGGCGAGTTTAATTTGGCCGGTCTGCTCCTGATACTGGCGCAGAACTTTTACACGCTGCTTAGCCAGTTTTATCTTGACGTCTTTACGCTTTTGAATTGTAACCTTGCGCTTATTCTTGCGCCCTTCTAGTTCGGACATGGTGGTGCCCAAGTTCTTCTGAATTTCACTCTCCAGTATGGCCCGGTTCTCAGTAGAGAGGAAAATGATTGCCGTCTGGGGCATGTCTCCAATGGCCCGGAGGCAACGTAAGGAAGACTGGAGAAGGAACACCTTGCTGCGGGGCCTGCGATACATGGCTGTAGCAAACAAGCTGCGGCAGTTCCATCCTTCCGTACCTTTACCCACCAGAAGAATAAACTGGTCTTCGGATTCTGGGGTATCCAGGAGCCGGAAACGGCGGATATTCTCGTCCTCAACCTCGCTGTGGTTGACCAGAATTTTAGTCAGGGGAATGCTTTTTTCTGCCAGGACTTTTTCTAACAATGGCCTAAACTCATCCTCCAGTTCGGAAATGGTAGTGCAGTAGAAAGCGATTTTAGGTAGCAGCCCTTCACGCCGCTCTTCCCCGTATTGATGCCAGAACCGATCTACCACGTCCCTGATAAACTCTTCCGTCTTGGTATTGGCGTAGTCAATGAATTTGATCTGCTTCAAGTGCCCGTCATCAATGGCCTGTTTGATAGAATAAAAGAACACTACTTCAGGAAGCATCTTGCCATTCACATAGGGGGTACCGGTGAGATTGATACACCCAGTCAGAGGGGACTTGCGGTCAAGCCGGTTGATTGTCTCCCGCACGCGCTTCAGGTCGTTGGTAATTGATGTCCCGAAAGCATGGTGGGCCTCATCTACAAATACAGCCAGATTGTCCAGTTGCTCCAGCTTCCGCAAACGGTTGTTGACTTTCCATTCACCCTCCATATCTTTAACCACCGGGAAGAGGGTCTGCTGTCCGTTGCTGTTGCTTCCCTGCTTCTTGAGGATAATCTTTTGCACGTTCGAGACAATAATGTTGTAGGCCGAACCGGGCAGTACGGAAAGCTCGGTCTGGACATCGGAAAGGTAATGAAACTTTAGATTGCTGGACAGAAAAAGAGCGTATTCCTGCGGAATTACCTTGGAGTAATCAAAATCCTGGATTTCCCGTAGAGAATCAATGATAGTGGTGTCAGGGGCAAAGACCAGGGCATTCTTGGCGAAGCGCCCGTCCTCCGGATAATGCTCGGCCAGGATAAAATCATAAAAAATCATGGTTGCCATGAGGATGGTTTTGCCTGTTCCCATACCCAGGGCAAAAAGCCAGTTGGAGTAGGCAAGCCCCTGCAGTTCGCTATCCAGGGTCTCCAGGAGGGCTTTCTTTTGCTTGATTTCTTCCAGTTGCTCCGCTGTTAGGGATAATACATCCAACTGTGTTCCTTCCGGAAGCAAAAGACGCCGGTAGAGTTCTTTGATGGTAGAGTTGCCTTGGATTTCTTTAAGGTAGACGTAAAGCTCAAAAGCGTCCACCTGCGGTGGGCGCAAAAAGCCAACCTCCCGGATGTGGCGCAAGATGTTCTGGGTCTCGGGGGATACCTTTTTAAAAAAGTCCCCCTCGTAAAATCGCTCGTTCTCTTCCTGCCGCAAGCGTTTCCCAGCAAATTCATCACTGGAGTAGCCCCGGCACTGCTCAAAAGCCTGCCAGAGCTGGTCAAGAAAAGAAATT
>CAYTCB010000149.1:0-2030 GCA_964436195.1 uncultured Elusimicrobiaceae bacterium | reverse complement strand
TCTCGGAGCACCTTCTGCTCTGAATTGGGATAATGCTTCAGTTCCCATTCTCGGGCCAAGATCAGAACCTCCGATACCTATACTTACTATATCGGTAATCTGTTTTCCTGTCGCTCCCTTCCACTGACCGGTTATTATTTTATTTGAAAAATCTTTCATTTTCTGCAGAACTTCTCTTACTTTAGGCATCACGTCTTTGCCGTCAACATAAACGGGTTCGTTTGAAGTATTTCTCAAAGCCGTATGCAGAACTGCCCTGTTTTCTGTCCAATTGATTTTATTTCCGGCAAACATCGCTTCTATTTTTTCTTTTACGCCTCTTGCCGTAAACAAGCCGCCGAACATTTTTAATAATTTATCCGTCATTACGCTTCTTGAGAAATCAAATGTTAAAGAACTTCCGCTGCCCAAATCAATTTTTTTCTGGAATAAATCGCCTCTTCTCTCACCTTTAGGTTTTGAGGAATCTGATGCAAATTTATCTCTTATAGTAGATTTATCTTTTTTTATTTCTCTTTGTAATTTTTTATATTCATCGGTATCAGTAAGAACCGGAACTGCAGTTTTAAAAGCTCCCTTAACTATATTTTCTCCTATATCTTTAAGAGCTACTGTCAATTTAGAATCAACCGTGTAAGCGTAAACTCTTACAAGAGGCTCAGTTCCTGAAGCTCTGAACGTTAAAAGAGTTTTTACTATATCTCCTTTTTTATAAGAAGAATCTGCCATTTGAATCTGTATACCTTCATTAGGAAGTTTTATAATATTGATTATTTTTATATTTTGCGGCATACCGAGACTGTAAAGCATCTGCTCTATTTCTTTTGAATTTGCCTTTTCTATCCAGTCCATTAATGCTTTTTGTCTTGCTCCGGCTATTTTCTTAACGATATCAGATATGCTTGCAGACGCATACCATTCGTCGGAGGCAATTATTTCTTTTTTGGCCATTTCAATAACTTTGGCTTTTTTAGGGTCGGCGTTTTTCTTTTCGGTTATGCTAATTGAATCCGCTTCATCAACTTCATTTTCATCTACTGTCACATCAATAATATCTTTTGTAATTTTTTCTATTTCGGATTCAACGACTACCGGGAACTTAACGGCCGTTTCTACGGAATGAACTTTGAAACTTATTTTTTCTTCAACTTTTTTAAGTTTCTGCTCAAGAGTTTCTCCGCTTTTTGCCGCAAAAAGAACAGGCATCATCGTAGCCGGGGCTCCGTCTTTATCATACAAACCTATCGAAATCCCCCCTGAACTTTCAACGCCTATTAAAAATCTCTTGCCTTCTTTTTCGACGGCCTTCTGTCCGTCCGCTATATTTTTCCATCCTACCGGCGTGGTAATTACTGAAAAAGGAGTATATTGCTTCTGTTCATAATCTGCTTTATATTTAGCTTTTGTCTTAGCGTCAACCGCTTTATTGGAATAACCGAAAGCTATATCCATAAACTCTTCGCTATAGACTGCCGCAAGAGAATCAAGAGAAAAAGTTGTTACCATGCTTTTTACTATTACGGATTCAAATTTCTTTATCTCGCTTAATGTAAGAGTGCCGGCATCTCTTTTTGCTTTCATCTGAGCCATTATATTTTCAAGAAGCTCATAAGCGTCTATCGTTCCGATTTCATCCGGAGTCATGTGCGTCCCGCCAACATCTTTAACGCAAAATCTGTCTCCGTCGGGATCTGTTGAAATACCAAAAGAAAAATCGACATCCATTCCTTTTTCGGCGAAAAGCGATTTACCTTTTTTGACCATATTTTCAAGAGCAAGCGTATTTTTATCGTTTGGTTCCGGATTTACTTTGCCTCCGAATGCAACGTCTCTGTTTTCATTTATTATTATTACTTTTGTAAAACCGTAATATTCAAACAGGTTTTTTAAAACTGGCATCAAAGCCGTATTTTTACCGTCAAGAACAATACCTATTCTTGAAGCCTTTTGTCTGAAATTTTCAAGAGCAACTCCGTCTTTTAACCCTATAAGCGCATCCAGCCTGCTTCTAACATATTCAAAATGTTTTA
>CAYTCB010000148.1:0-2052 GCA_964436195.1 uncultured Elusimicrobiaceae bacterium | reverse complement strand
CCTTCAGCCCCATAACAGAAGCATCGTAAACTTCTTTTAAAACATTAGATTCTTTTTCTTCTATATCTTCATTATCCGTATCAAAAATAACAATCTCTTCCTCAAAACTTTTAAGAATCGCCTTAAATCCTCCGGTTTTTGAAACATAAAAACTGCCGCCGTCAAAAACATATCCGTCATGTGCTCCGGCCATATTAACATAAAGCAAATCAACATTAAAATCTTTTGCCGATTTTTTAAAAAGCGTTCTTATCTCCGATGTCTTGTCTTTATAGTAAGCGGAACAACTCAATACCGCGATAATATCAACTCCAAGCCATGAAGCCTTTTCAATGTTTTTGTGCATTGAATCAGTATCATCCGCAATAACGCACGCAATATTTTTATCACATATTTTGAAAACATTTGAAAAACCCGATTTTTTAAAATATTTTGAATCTTTAAAATCCGAATCGTCTAAAATATCCTTTGAAGCTACGACTTTCATCGTATTATGAGAGAACAATGAAACCGTATTTATTATAAGATTGTTTTCAAATTTATCATTTGAAACAGTACCTATAAGCGTAGCCATATCGTTCAAATCCGAACGCGTAGTTATAATTTCTATATTTTCATAATTTTTATCTATAAAATCTCTGTTGCGAAGCAAATCGTCAGCATAAGGACCAACCATCGCAAATTCCGGAAATATAACAAGATCGGCATTGTATTTGCTTGCATAACGCACATAATTGACAAGTTTTTTTCTGTTGTTTATTAAATCCCCGGCAGTCTGGTTAACCTGTCCTATTGCTATTTTCATAAATCAACCTTTTTTCTATTTTGTTTTTTATCTGAATTGAGTTTTTTTTGTTCCAACATTTTCTCTTTTGCTCTTTTGCTTCTTTTTCTTTTTTGTCTGCGTATTTTTTCTATCGCCTGAATTTTCCTGCTTTTTTCTCCGAGAGTCATTGTTTCTATCGCATCTGCAAGCATTTTTCTTGCGGCATATCTGTTTAAAAGCTGCGTTCTGTATTTCTGGCATTTTATTTCTATTGAAGTCGGAATATGTTTAATATAAACACATGTCGCAACCTTATTGAGATTTTGGCCTCCATGTCCTGACGAATGAATAAATTTTTCAATAATATCGCTTTCTTTAATATTAAACGTGTCGAATTGTTTTTGAAGTTGCTGCTGTTTTGAAACGCTGATTCCGAAATTGATCATAAATTAAAATTTAACTCCGAGAAAATTCAATTTTTTTTCCAATATTTCCGGTCCGTCAAACCTATAGGAATTTATGCCTAATTCCCGGGCCGGAACAATATTTCGTTCAAGATCATCGGTAAAAAATATTCTTGCAGGGTCAATTCCGTAAAATTCTATCACGTGTTCGTATATTTCTTTATCAGGTTTTCTTAAACCCATTTTATAAGAAAGATGCAGATTTGTAAAATACGAAAAAATTTCAGGATATTTATTTTCAAGGTATTTAAAATGTAAGTCGTTTGTATTGGACAAAATTGCCAGTTTGTTTGATGCAGACAGCCGTTTAATTAAAGAATCCATACCTTTAACCGGCGTAAATATGTCATTCCATATACTGCAAAAAGTTTGATAATCGGTTTTCATATTCATAAGTTCTGAAACTTGTTTATAAAAACTTTCAGAATCTACTAAACCTTTTTCATAATCGGCGAAAAGTTCTATATGATCCGACAAAAGAGTAAATATTTCTTTTTTTGATTTTTTTGATGAGAGATGAAATCCCCCGGCTAATTTTTCAAGATCGAAATCAAAAATAACCTTGCCGAGATCAAAAACTAAAACATCTATAGCCATTTATCACGACTCCGTTTAGCCTTTCAAAGCTCCTGCCGCGATTCCTTTCACTATGTGTTTCTGCATCAACAGATACACAATAAGTATCGGTATTGTGGCTATCGTAAGACCGGCCATTAAAAGCGGGTAATCGGTAATAAACGTGCCCTGAAAAACCATCAAACCTCGTTGTATAGGCATTTTTGCCTTATCCTGCAAAACCACTAAAGCCAGCAAAAATTCATT
>CAYTCB010000147.1:0-2062 GCA_964436195.1 uncultured Elusimicrobiaceae bacterium | reverse complement strand
AACAATTTTCATGCCAGAATGCTCGCTGGAGCTATCCGATCATCCGAGGATCCGGTTCTTGAATACGTACAAATCGTTAGTTTCGGTTGCGGCCATGATGCGGTTTTAACCGATGAGATCATCCGGCTGATGAAAGAAATCTCCAGCAAGGATCCCCTCATCCTGAAGCTGGATGAGGGAGATGCCGTGGGTCCTCTTTCCTTAAGGGTAAAATCCTTTATCGAAACCGTCCGAACCCGCAGAAAGAATCGAGGCAACACCCCAATTAAAGCGCTTTCTGATCCGTATCCGTTGAAATTTACCCGGGATCTGTGGAAAACGAAAACGATTCTGGTTCCCAACGTATCCCGGGCCTTTTGTCGGATTGCTACGGCGGCAATCCGGAGGCAGGGCTTCCGGGTGGAACCTCTTCCCCTGGGGGGAAGGGATGCAATTAAGCTGGGTAAACAATTCGTACACAACGATATTTGTTTCCCTGCCCAGATGAACATCGGAGAATGTCTCGCCACACTCCAGAGCGGACAGTTTGATCCCGACTCAGTGGTGCTGGGGCTTGCCAAATATCAATGCGACTGCCGCCTGGCCCATTATGCTGCCCTGGCCCGAAAAGCCCTGGACGAAGCTGGATACCGGCAGGTTCCCATCATTACCACGGATAAACTGGACACGAAAAATATGTACCCCGGATTCAAGCTGGAAACGGGATTTGAACTACGGATGCTCTGGGGCTTGGTGATGATGGATATCCTGGAAGAGCTTCGCCGTAAAATTCGGCCGTATGAACGGAATAAGGGCGATACAGATGCCTGGTTTAACCAGACGATCGATCAGATAGGTTCTGCTCTGGAACGGAGCATCCATCGCGCTATCCGGCAATTTAAAGATGGAATCGACCGGTTATGCAAGATTCCCTACGACCGTTCCGATCCCCTGCCCCGGGTTTTTATCATCGGGGAATACCTGTTGAACTATCACCCGGGATCCAACTTTTACGTGGAAGAATACCTGGAAAAACACCAGATGGAAGTAATTCTACCCCGAATGGCGGATGTATTCCGGCGGGATTACCTTCGCAAGATATCCGAGATGCGGGATTTTCATGTCCGATACCCGTTTCTAGAAGGAATCGCTGCGTATGTTACCGAAGGGCTCTTCGATTATGCCCTGAACATCCTGGAAAGGGTAGCCCAGCAGCACCCCCTGTACGAACCTTCTACCCGTCTTCCCCGCATTGCAGAAAAGACCGATCCTATCATGCACCGCACGTTTACCTCCGGAGAAGGCTGGCTGATCCCCGGAGAGATCCTCCACTATGCATCAAAAGGGGTAAAGGCGTTTGTCGTTCTCCAACCCTTCGGTTGTCTCCCCAACCATATCTGCGGTCGCGGTGTAATGAAACGGCTAAAGGAGGAGTATCCCGACATTCAGATCCTCCCCCTCGATTACGATCCTGATACGAGTTTTGCCAACATCGAGAACCGTCTCCAGATGCTGATTATGAATGCGCGGCAAGCTGCACTCTCAATCCCCAAAGAATCTGCCCCTGCCGGGGTTGCAGGAAAGCCCCAGAACCAGGAAGACAATCCCCCCACAGATCCCGGGAAACCAATCCCCGTAGCGGGTATATAGAGTTTCTCCCTCATCTTTAAGGGATACCCGGCTAATGAGGTACCCTTCCTCGTACTGAGGAAGGGTTTGAAGGATCCTCCCATAGGGATCCGCCTGTAGGGTAAGACCAGAGGCGGTGCTCCGCAGGAGAGGCTTTCTGTTTTCTACAGCCCGGAGCAGGGCATGAATAGCGTGTTGCTTCCCTTCCACAGGAGTAAGAGACCAGTAATCGTTCGATATGTTGACAATGACATCCGCTCCCTTTCGGACAAATCCCCGGACCAGATTCGGAAACACATCTTCAAAACAAATGGGAGTAGAGAATCGGAACAGGGGATGCGTAAATACTGTCTGTTCTGTTCCCGGTTCCCAGAAGTGTACATCAAAGGAAAGGAGCGCCTTATATACCCAGGGGAACTCTTTCTGGTAGGGGAAGTATTCGGTAAAAGGAACC
>CAYTCB010000146.1:0-2075 GCA_964436195.1 uncultured Elusimicrobiaceae bacterium | reverse complement strand
TTATCGGAGGCAATGAAGATGCCATTTAAATTTACAAAACTTGCGATTGATGAAGTTGTGCAGATAGAACCGCTTAGATTTAAAGATGACAGAGGTTTTTTTGAAGAAGTTTTTAAAATGCCCGATTTCAAAAACTTTGGTATGGATGTAAACATAAAACAGATTAATTTTTCACATTCTTCCAAAGGGGTTTTAAGAGGACTTCATTATCAGCTTGCCCCGTTTGTGCAGTCAAAACTTGTAAGAGTCATTTCAGGTGCCATATATGATGTTGCCGTAGATTTAAGAATAGGTTCTCCTACATTCGGTAAATGGGTTGGCGCGCTACTTGATTCAAACGGGAAAAGCATGCTTTACATACCGGAAGGCTTTGCACACGGTTTTGAAGTTTTATCCGATACTGTTGATTTTGAATATTATTGTTCTAATATATATGCTCCCGAATATGAAAGGGGAATAAGATATGACGATTCTTTTTTAAACATAGCTTGGAACACGGTTAAACCGAAACTTTCTCAAAAGGATCTTTTATATCCTGATTTTGAAAATGCCGAACACAATTTTGAATATAAAATATTGAACAAAGAGGTATTTAAATGAGAGTTCTGATAGCCGGATATCCTGGTCAGCTGGCTAAATCATTTGTAAATGAGTTAACAAGAAGAAATATAGTTTTTTTAACTCCTCCTCGCTATGATTTGGATATAACTAATAATTATCAAATAAGCGGCATGATATCGTCATTTAAACCTGATGTTATGATAAACTGCGCGGCTTACAACAGTGTTGAGCATGCCGAACAAAATATGGCAGAAGCAATTGCCGTAAATTATAAAGCGGTTGAAAATCTTGTGAAAGAAGCAGAATTACATAAAATAAAACTTGTTCATTTCAGTACGGATTATGTTTTTGACGGTACAAAATGTACGCAATATTTAGAAACAGATAAAACAAATCCATTGAATGTCTACGGTAAAAGTAAATTAGCAGGGGAAAACATAGCTTTACAATATGAAAATAGTCTTGTTTTCAGATTAAGCTGGGTTATTGGTTACGGGAGAAATAATTTTTTATATAAATTTACAAACTGGATAAAAGACAAACAGTCGGTCAAAGTTTCAAATGACGAGATATCTGTTCCTACATTTACTTTTGATATAGCAAAATATGTTTTAATGGCATTAGATAAGAATTTAACGGGATTATATCATCTGACAAATTCAGGCAGAGCATCAAGATACGAGCTTGCCTGTAAATATGCAAAAAACATGGGTTTTACAAATGAAATTATTCCAGTTCCGATGTCGGCTTTTGAAGTTCCTGTAAAAAGACCGTTAGTTACAGCAATGTCAAACAGAAAAATATCAATAGAATTAGGCGTTCATATTCCTAAATGGGAAGATTCTTTGAGAATTTATTGTAATACAGTCAAAGAAAATTCGGATTTAAGTCTATAATGCATAAAATAAAAAAGACAGGGAAATTTTTTTACTCAACAGAATATGATTGTTCTGTTTCGGAATCGTTTTGTTCTTACATGAAAAATTTAAAATCCGACGAAAAATTGTTTTATAATATGGCGATTGCTCTTTCTGAAAAAATAGAGCCGTTTAAAAATAATTTTGATGTTTTTGTAAGCGTTCCAAAATATAAAAAAAATGATTTGGAAACAGATTATTCCGAAATGCTGGCCTGTATTCTGTCGTCAAAGTTAAAAATTCCGTATCAAAAAAATATTATTTCAAAAATAAAAGATACAAATAAAATGAAAGTGTTACCGGCCGGCGAAAGGTTTTCGGAAATAGCGTCTGCCTTTAAAATTAATACCGGTAAATATAAAAGAATATGTATTGTAGACGATGTTTACTCTTCAGGAGCTACTGTAGGGGAAATAGTAAAAACATTCAACAATAGCGGGATAACTGACATATATGTGGCTGTTCTTGTTATTCAAAATAAAAACGTTTTATAACGAATTTAATAATCCAACATAATATTTATAAAATATTATGTCCCCAACATCAGAACTGCACTTTTGTATTTTGCTCCTTTATGTACCGTTTCACTTTTGTACA
>CAYTCB010000145.1:0-2108 GCA_964436195.1 uncultured Elusimicrobiaceae bacterium | reverse complement strand
AGCACCGGGGGGAAAGACTCTGATCCTTTCCTCTACGCTAGGCCAGAGGGTTCCTTAACCTCTAATGAATGGTCTTCCCAGCGGAGAAATCGGCTGAAACGGGTGCTGGAAGAACATCTCCCTCCGGAAAAGCTGAAACAGGTTCGGGTTACAGGGTACGATGCAACCCGATGGGGATTGCATAAACCAAACTCCTACGATCTTGTACTGCTCGATGTCCCCTGCTCTTCTGAACGGCACTTGATGGAAAAACCCGCCCATCTAGAAAGGTGGACGCCGAATCGGACCCGCAGGCTATCTCAGCAAGCGTATGCCATGCTTCTTTCAGCCCTCATGACAGCCCGCGTAGGAGGAAAAGTCCTGTACTGCACCTGTGCACTTTCTCCCCTGGAGAACGATGGGGTGGTAGAACGGGTTTTAATACGAAAAACGAATGAAGTAAAACTTGTATCGATACAACTTCCCAAAGATGCAGAATCGGTACAGGGTGAACCCACCCGGTATGGAATCCAGATCCTACCGGATACATCCCAGGGTGCAGGGCCTCTCTATCTTTCACTCCTGGAAAAAATTTCCTCTTCAAAAAAAGATCAAGCAGCAGGATAAACGTCGAAGGAGTTCTACGGAACCAGGCTTCTGTGGGTTGATTAAGAGAGCCGCATCGGTTATGTATCTTCTCACATGAAAAACAAACTACTTGCCTCGTTAAATCCTCCTCAACAAGAGGCGGTGACAACCCTTGAGGGCCCGCTCCTAATTCTAGCAGGAGCCGGTTCCGGAAAAACCCGGGTTATCACCTACCGAATTGCATACATGCTCCAGAAGGGGATCCCCCAACATGCTATTTTAGCCCTGACATTCACCAATAAAGCAGCACGGGAAATGCAGGATCGCTTAAAAACCCTCACACAACGGAAACTCTCGAACCTTACCGTATCAACCTTTCATGCCTTCGGTGTACAGATCCTGAAAAAAACCATTGCCCTGTTGGGATACCGGGATCACTTTAGTATCTATGATACGGCAGACCAGATTTCTCTCATCAAAGAAACAGCCCGGGAACTCAAGCTGAATCCAGAAACTCTTGAGATCACGAAACTTCTCCACCTGTTTTCCGCAATTAAAACCGGAAGAGCAGAATGGAACGATGCGAACAAGGGATTTCGCCTCCTCTACCAGGAGTACCTTTCCCATTTAAAGGCCTACAATGCGGTAGATTTTGACGATCTCATCGTTCTCCCCATACAGATCTTCCATCAATTCCCGGAGGTACGGGAGGAGTTTCGGAATAGGTTTCGGTATATTCTGGTAGACGAGTTTCAGGATACCTCGATGAATCAGTACGATCTGATGAAGCTTCTCGCAGATGGTTCTAGAAATATTTGTGTGGTAGGGGATGATGATCAATCGATCTATTCCTGGAGAGGGGCAAACTATCGGAACATTGAACGGTTCGAACAGGACTACCCGGAACGGAAAGAAATAAAACTAGAACAAAACTACCGTTCTACCAATACCATTTTAGCGGCTGCGAATGGGGTAATTGCCCATAATAAAAATCGTAAAACAAAGGCCCTCTGGTCAGGGACAAACGGAGGCACGCCGGTTGCGATCCATTACCCTGAAGACGAACGGGCAGAAGGGCAGTTTATCGCTACAACGATTAAATCTCTCCTTTTTAAAGAAAAAATCACGTATGAAGATGTGGGAGTCCTGGTAAGAACCAATAGTCTCCTTCGCAGTCTGGAGGAAGCCTTCCTGGCGGAGAACATCCCGTACCGGATATCTGGAGGTGAATCGTTTTACCAGCGAAAAGAGATAAAAGACATTCTGTCCTACCTTCGACTCATGGCAAATCCGGATGACGATGTAAGCCTTTTACGAATCATAAATACTCCCCGGAGGGGTATCGGAAGAAGAACCCTCGAATTCCTAAGTGAAGGGGCGAAACATTGTTCCTGTTCCCTCTATTCCTTCATCACCCTCTTGATTCATTCCCAGGATTCTCCCCTATCGGGAAAAATGCGGCAGGATCTGGAAGATTTTGTCCGGCTGATCGAAACCCAGAGGGAAAACGCCTTAAAACCGAAAGGATTAGCCTCGGTACT
>CAYTCB010000144.1:0-2123 GCA_964436195.1 uncultured Elusimicrobiaceae bacterium | reverse complement strand
TTCAATCAAATAATCAAGCAGCGCTATTAAAAATCTCAGGCACATCAATACTAAGAATGCAAGACCCGCCACATATATTATTTTTGTTATAAGCGGACTCATAACCAGATTTTTCATGCTTAATATAAATGACCAGACGATTAAAAGAGGAGTAAGTGTTTTTTTAATGTGAAGTATTATAAAATCGTCAATGGTAGTTTCTGTTTTGGCAGCCCATTTTTCAAGCCGGCTGATAACAACTTTTCTTAAAATATAAATCAGAATGATAAAAACAGCCAATACGATTAATATAAATATATAATCGCCGACCGTATTTTGGAAAATATTTTTTGCAATCAAATCTTTTAACATTTTAATTCTCCGTAAATTTAAAAATATTATTTTTTATTTATTATATTAAAGGATTTTTTGTTAATCAAGAAAATTATTTGTTTTTTTATTTTTCAAGTTCTTTATGGTATTGTGAAAAATTCTTTTTGTAATTATTAAAATTAAAATTTTCGCAAAGAAGGAGATTGTCGTTTAACTGAGTTATTTTTGCAAACAAATTGTTTTTTTCCGCGGACGATAAAATATTTGTATTGTAATTTACAATAACCGCGTTAAGCCCGTTTAAGTTTTTCAGGCGCTGATTCCAGTAGCGGTGGTACAAACCTATATTATTATCAAAAGCCAGAAATATTACATTTGGTTTGCCGTCGCAATTTTTTGTGTAATAATTAAATTTATGGGCGTCTATTTTATTTGTGCAAACTATAAAAGAAATATTTTTATCAATATCGTTTATAGTATTAACAGTGTCTTTAATGTAAGGCATGTTCTTTTTTATATATCTGTTTGCGTCAAAATTCATTCCGTAAAGGAAATATACCGGATTTATAAACGACAGAAATATTCCAGATATTATAAATACCGCAATAATTAATTTTAATATTCTGCTTTTCAAACACAGAAAAGATATGTAAGCGCATAAAATAATTACGGCTGTTTTTGCGCAGTATTCAACCTGGAAAGAATAAAAAGACATTCCCAAACAAACTGACAATATTACTGCCGAAAAAACAATTATAACCAAAAATCCGGATTGTTTTGTTTTTACATATAATCTGACGAGACTGTAATATGTTAATATTCCAAACAGTATTCCGAAAATACCGTAAATCCAGATATACGGAACATATTTAAAAATTATATTTTCAACCTCGTTTCTGTAGAGATATGCAAGAATCGGATTGTAGTAAATTATTTGAGAACCGATAAACTGAAGTAAGACGTCTAAACTGTTATAAACAGAATCAATATGGAATCTTATGTTGAAATTGTAATTATGATGATAAGCAAGCGTCGCAAAATCATTTTGGCAATTCCAAATAATTACAGGAATAAACATTAATAAAGAAATGATAAAAGAAAAGTATAATTCTTTTGTTTTAAACAAATAACGGTCATTTTTTGAAATAAGCAAAAATAATAAAACCGAAGGAAAAATTAAAAAAGTTTGATATTTGCTTAACAGCCCCAACCCGACAGTTATTGCGAATATGTATAAATATTTAATCTTTTTTTCCGATATTATTATGTAAAAAACATATACGGATAAAATATAAAACATAATGTATAAAATATCTGATACCGTTTCCAAAGTGTAAAGCATCGGCAGAGAATACATCAATAGAACAGTCACGAGGGCCGTGTATGAATTAAATATTTTTTTTGCAAAACAATATACGATGTATGCCGTAAAAAATAGCGCAAGAGTTGAAAGAATTCTCGGACTGACGTCGTTATAACCGAAAAATATCATAAAAATGCGGTTCATTAACGCCAGAAGAGGCGGATGTTCAACATAAGAAAGATTAAGATTGCAGGCCTGCGCGCATTGTCCGAGTTCATCCATAGTAAGGTCTATTCTTGAACAAACCAGAAGTTTTACCGCGGATAAAAATAAGGTTATTAAAATAAAAAGTCTGTCGTGTGTTTGGTTAAAATCAATTTTAAATATGTCTGTAATATTATTTTTTAATTGAATCATAGAAATAGTGTTATAAGAATTTTATCAATTTAAATTTAATTTGTGAATATTGTCACTTTAACAATGTAACAATTAATTGTATTTAAATGTC
>CAYTCB010000143.1:0-2124 GCA_964436195.1 uncultured Elusimicrobiaceae bacterium | reverse complement strand
CTGCACCAACCTTGACAATAGCAATGTTAGGTTGAAGCAATTGCTAGCCGAAAATATCTATTTTCATTACTTTACAACTTTCTAATAATTCATTATCATTGCTTACTAAGGTTGAGTCATTTCTTCTAGCTAAAACTGCATAAAACATGTCATAGGCTGGATGATCATTTTTTATGCTTTCTCCAAGAACTTCTTTCCACATATCTTTTTCATTGAAGAAATCATCAATCAATTCTATTCCATCTTCAATATATTGTAAGCATTCTTCATGGGTGAGTATTTTATTTCTATAATACTTCCAGAAAACATTAGTTATTTCCGAGATATATAATGCTGGTGCGATTACCCAGGACGCTTTTCTATAAATCTCTTCAAACTGTTCTCTTTTTTCCTTTTTTAATACAATTTGTATTGCTGCGCTAACATCCAATACGATTGTCATCGATTTCTATCCTCACGAAGAAGTGCAACATCATCAATTCCTCTTACTTCACTTTTTACTTGTCTTTTATTTATTCTCTCTAATAGTGCCTTTCTTCTTTCTATATTTGGTTGCTCCAACTGTAATCCTTTTTCTAAAATAGAAATAACTTGCTGCGCAATTGTTCTATTTTGTTTTTTAGCAACGAGGGAGATTTTCTTATATAAATCTTCGGGGCAATCTCTAACTTGTAATAAGGGCATTTTGTACCTCCGCATACAATATACAGCTATATGTATGTTTCGTCAAGTTTGGATATTTTTATTTTTGCGCGCGAAGCGTCCATCTAACATTTGCTTAATCTGCAATTCCGATCCGAGCCGCAAGGCGAGGGATTGCGGAATGTGTCACTATAGTTGCAACGAAGTTTTATATTGTTTCTGAACGTCGCACTGTACCGCATAACTTCCTCATTGACAGGTAGGGATGCATAGCGATTCGGATTTTGCTTGACAGCGTGGATCTTATAGGTGTTGGGCGCTTATTCTTATATTCCAGTTATCAAAAAATCTATCGCTGAAAGTATCTCATTTCTTTCTGATAAACAATCACAAATTGATGATCCAATTTGAGCCATCGGAATACCTGCCATTTGTTGTGTTATTAAGATATATTCTTTTTTCTTTATTACAATTATTGGATTTAGATTCTTAATAATTCCTTTTCCGATTTTTTCTTTTACAGTTAATGGAATTACTATTCTAGTTTCAAGATCAGTCAATAAAGTTGACTGAACATCGACTAGATATGGATAAACTTTTTTTGATTTTTCATTTAAATTCTCATAAACATGATATTGTGACATTAAAACATCCTGATCTCATCACTAAAAAGACCAAAATCATCTAAAAAATTATTATACGATTCTATTGCTTCTTTGTTCTCCTCTTTCCAAAGATCTATTTTCTTTGTTTTAAGGGCATCAGCTAAAGCACTTTCAAGAGTAGCTGATAAATTAATTTTATAATCTTTTGCCTGAGCCAATAAATCACTATTTACTGTTAAATTTGTGGGTTTTTTTGGTGCATTAACATTATATAAATTCGACATTTATCACCTCCGTATATGCATATAATATATGCGCATAATGCTTATTTGTCAAGAAAGCAGCGTGTTTATACATATCTTTGATTTTTTTTCCTCTGCGCCGGAGGCGTCTGGCTAACATTTCGCTTAACTTGCGAGGCGTCCATTGGCGCACTTTTTGCCGGGGAGCGTAGCGACGACTGCAAAAAGTGTGACAATAGCAATGTCAGGTTGAAACAGTTGTTAAGCAAAAATATTTATGCTATTTGTTTGTGTGTCTGTATTTTATCTAATTCTTTTTTTAATTTTTGATTTGCTTCTCTTAAATCTATCTCATTTTGTAAGTTTAACCAAAATTTTGAAGATGTTCCAAAATATCTTGCAAGTCTTAATGCCATTTCTACAGATATTTTCCTCTTGTTATGGATCAAATCCAAAACAGAACTTGTAGACACATTAATCTCTTTTGCAAGTCTATATGCAGAAATATTCAATGGTTCGAGAAACTCTTCTTTTAAGATGTCTCCAATCTTTGGTGTTTCAATGGTGTTCTTTTCCATATCTTGTTCTCCTCAGTGATAATCAACAATTGAAACATCATACAGCTCATTATTTTG
>CAYTCB010000142.1:0-2145 GCA_964436195.1 uncultured Elusimicrobiaceae bacterium | reverse complement strand
GAAAAACCAAACTTGAGCTTGATGCCGCCCGCAAAAAGGAAGAGATGCGAGCAGCCCGTGAAAAGCGCAAGGAGGAGTCTAGCACAGACCTGTACCCTGAAGGGCTTGAAGGCGATATTGAACGCACAGATTCCACTGTACGTGAGTTGCAGAAGGACGTAGATGCGCACATAGATAATGGCAACTACGCCGATGCGCTAAAGCTGCAGGCCAAGATTATAAGTCTTGAAACTGACCTGCGCAACAAGTGGCACGCGAAGCTTAGCAGCAAGGTGCACAGCAAGGTTAAGTCTATGCTCAACGAGCGCGTGCGTTTTGCGTCGAAGACAATGCCAAGCCTCATCAGGTCTATCGCAAGCATGGTGAAGTCTCAGGCAGAGTCCGAAGTTAGGGCAACTCCGCTTGTTGACGAAACACAAGATGCCATCGACAAGCTGACTCAGGCAGTATCTGCAATGACGAGCACGGTTGAGGGCATAGCAGCACAGGTTGCTAAAATGGCAGACGCGCTGGCTTCTCAGCCTGCGCGCATGGATGCGGAGATACAGCGTGCAATAGAAGCTGTTGAGGCTGAAGTGCGCAAGGTTTCTGTGCAGCGTGATCAGCGGGATGTAACAAGCCGGAACATAATGATGCCGTCGGCTGAGCAGTCGATAACCATATCTTATATGAGCAATGACGGCCGAATTATCAGCTCGTCTTACCCAGCTCGCGGAATAACTAATCGGCTCTTAGAACTCATAACTCACAAGCTGAAAACTCCGATTGGAGTGATCCAAGACCTGCTTGAGCTGATAAACGATGCTGTAGAAGGCGGCAACCGTGTGCCGCAAAGAATGGGCGCTTCAGAGCGCAATTACTTGGCTGATGAATGCAAATCAGCTCTTGGAAAACTTGCAATTATAGCTGCGTTTTTAGAAGAAGGCGTAGTTGGAATTCGCAAGTTATTGCCAGAATCGCCTGACGAAAGCTTAAATAAATATGTAATAAACGAAATAATTTCAGCTGCAAGAGAGCTTAATGACACATTATCACACATTGGCAGTCCTGAAGTAATCAGCCAAAGTGCAATTGAAAATATGCAGCATAATGCACAGAGGCTGTATAGCCTGCTGTCTACAGATGTTTCCTCAAGCCACATCGCTTCAAGGATCAACGAGTTAAACGCAAATGGAACTTTATCTGACGAGCAGGCATCCGCAATAACTCGTACGATGGATGCGCTCAACATAGTAGCGCATCTTATTGGGACACAATCCAGCTCTGCCGCCTATGACATATTGTCAGGCATTGCCAGCGCAGTCTCAAACAATCCTGACATTACATCCTATGTGAACATCTCTGCGCCAAGCGATATATCTAGCATCAACATGGCCAAGCAGAAACTTGCGAGGGTTGGCAAGACAATCAGGCAGCGGTTGTCCAATGAAGAGAGGAACCAGATCGATGGAAACCGCCCACGCCGTCAAGCGCCTAAGCAAGGCAGATACGGCTCACACAAGGCTGGCGTGTGGATACAGGCGAAGGCTGAGTCAGAAGCTGCTGGCGTGTCCGATGCTACGAACCCAATAGCTGCTATTCTTGGCAGGTTCAGCAAGGCAGAAGGCAAGACTCAGGACGACGTGTCTTACATGGGCAAGTACTTGGAGCGTCTTGGGCGTGTATACAACCTGATATCTGGTCGTTACACGTCGCAATACGCCCATCTAGATGTGATTTTGACCCATATACCTGATCTCGCTGGCGTTATGGACGTGTGCGCTGGAATTCTGACTCCCGGCACAAGCGTTCCTCGCGAGGTAATAAGCTCTATTCGTGGTGCGACAAGCGTTCCATCGAAAGGAAACAACACACGAACAAACTTGATTGTTCAAGTTAAAGAGTCGAGGAGCTTAACCACAGAGCAAGCGAACCAAGCGTATGAGATCATCCATGGCATCTGCGACATCATGAACCTGTACGATATGTGCGGAGATGTGTTTAATGTCGCACACGCAGTGTCTGACATTGGGTACAAGATGGCAGATGACATAGTGGAAGGTGTGGTCACAGACCCATTTGCTGGTCAGTCTGAAGATGTGGAGCCTGGCGCTGGAGCGATGGGTGACGCAGTGGACAGCAGCGATGATGATACGTTTGGCAACA
>CAYTCB010000141.1:0-2167 GCA_964436195.1 uncultured Elusimicrobiaceae bacterium | reverse complement strand
GATCATCCGCAAACGCCGTTCTCCCTGGAGTTACGGGTATCTGATCTGGCTCGGCTCGGATCACCGGATACAGGGACAGGGAGTAGCCACCAAACTGTTCAATGCCTTCCGAAATGCTATGGAAGAAGAAGGGGTGCGGATTCTGATCGTGGATACCGAAGCACAGAATCACTCTGCCTTACGGTTTTTCCGAAAACAGGGATTCAACTCAGTAAGAGAGCATATTTATCTTTCAATGAACCTGGAAACAAACCGTAAAGGCCATAAAGGCCCGGGGAAGAAAATGAGATGAAAGGGAAGAATGGAATAGATTCGATCCGACTAAAAAAGCTATTTAAGGCTCTGGTGGATGAGTATACTCCCTCGGGGAACGAAGGCCCTGCTATTCAAATCCTTGCATCGTTCTTCCAGGATGCAGGGATCAAGCCGCTTTTCCAGAAGGTTGAAGAAGGAAGGGAGAATCTGATTCTTCTTCCGGAAACAGTGGATCCCATTCTACTCTTTCTCGGTCATGTAGACACGGTGACGGCTCCAGATTGGGACAAATTCGAATGGAAAGAAGAGGGAAATCGGATCGAAGGGTTGGGAACCGCGGACATGAAAGGTGGATGTGCTGCCCTTGCAGAAGCGTATATTTCTCTTCTGGAAGAAGGAATCTCTGACCTCCCGTTCGCTCTTGCATTCGTAGTAGGAGAAGAGGAGAGTGGGGATGGCACTTTGAAACTACTGGAGGATTGGCAGTTCTCCCTCGCTATCGTTGGAGAACCTTCGAATCTCCAGCCTTGTTTCGCCCATTATGGATATATTGAGGCAAAAGTCCTGGTAAAAGGGCAACGAGTACACGCTTCGGTAGCTCCCCTGGGAATAAGTCCTATAGCTGAAATTCTTTACTTTCTCCTGGCTGCTGTTGAATACTTCAAGAACCGAGATGAAGGAATTATCTACAATTTTCGGGATCTTCGAAGCTCCCCTTCTGGTTTTGCTGTTCCGGATTGGTGCGAAGTATGTATCGACATCCATATCCCGCCCTCTCTGGCTCCGGCTCCCTTCCTCTACGACCTGGAAGAACTTCTTGAATCAAAGAAAAAAAATCAACCTTCCCTCAACGCTCGGATTGATTTCACCACAGTCCACGAAGGGTATGACCTGCCCCACCGGGGACATTTTTACGAGTATATTGAAGAACAGTACCAATCCTTACGATTGCCCTTTCAGCCTGCCAGCTTCCAGAGCCACTCAGATGCAGCTCTATTATGGCATGCAGGAATACGCACGGTAGTTCTGGGGCCAGGCATGATAGAAGAGGCACATCGGTCAGGCGAAGGTGTAGAGTGGAACCAGATTGTAACCGGGTCCCTTCTGTATAGAGAACTGATGAAAGGATCCTCTAAGCTGTTAATTTAAAGAATCTCTATTTCCCCGGGCAAGGGAGGCGAAGACTCCTCCAATATTCAGTACTGCAAAGAAAGAAAATAGGATACGCATCCCTTTTAAAAAAAGAGGATAGGTTGCCGGGGTTATTCTTTCATCCCCCATTAGAACAAAAAATACCATTAAGGTTATTCCCAGACTCAGCATTTGACCCAGGAGCCTCATGGTGGCCAGGGTGGCCGATGCCACCCCATACTCGTTCCGATCTACTGAGCTCATGATGGAATTTGTATTGGGAGATGCGAAAAGCCCAAATCCTACTCCTACAAGGGATAGACCGAATAGAAGCAATAACAACGAAGTTTCTTTTCCCCCCAGACAGGCAAAGACTGTAAGTCCTCCTACTGCCAGGGCCATACCCGCAGAGGCAAGAAAACGGGGTTCAATCCGATCCGAAGCCTTCCCTGATAGAGGGGAAAAAATAGTCTGTAATACCGGCTGGACAACCAGAACCAATCCGGCTGTACGCGGAGAAAATCCTCGAATGTACTGAAGGTACAAACTTAAAAGATAGGATACGGCAGAAGTCGAACTATAGTTTATCAGAGCCGCAAGATTAGAAAAAGCAAATATTCGGTTTGTCGTAAAAAGCCGAATGTTTAAGAGAGGATGCGTTCGCTCCTTCTCAAACGTAATAAACCAGGTAAGAAGGCTTACCCCTATACCGGTTAATAGGAATCCCGGGAGTGTAGGAATTCGGGAAAATCCCAGCATAAAACAAACAATCGAGAGAACA
>CAYTCB010000140.1:0-2185 GCA_964436195.1 uncultured Elusimicrobiaceae bacterium | reverse complement strand
GCATCTTCTTTCGAAGTTCGATATAAAGGAATAATAAAGGGTGGAGGAAGGATAAACAGGGTCAGGATACCTGCTGTATGAAAAGGGGTAAAGTTAAGGCCGGGCACAATTGTCTGAACTATCAGTAAGGCCAGGAGAAGGGTAACACAGAGCCGGCTTATAACAACCGCAAGGCTTTTTCCCATGTGTTCCAGGGAAAAATCTTTCAGCCCAAAGCCTACAATAAAACAGACCAGGGGCGTGGTGAGGGATCCTACAGTATCAAGCAGAGGCTTCAGCCACCCCCCCTCTCCCCAGGGTACTCCTTTTGCGTCGGGTGCAACAATAGAAGAGAGAATCCCCAGGACAATTGCAAGAATCACCGGAGACTTGAACATAGCCTTCACAATATTGCTGATGGTGAAGGGATTCTCAGATTTCCTTGACTGTAATTGTACCATTAGTGCGGTAAACACATAGAGTACCTGGCCGAGGTCTGCAGAGGCGAAGGCTGGAAGAGCCGTTCTCCCATAGAGAGAGGTAAACAGAGCGTAGCCAAGCATTCCGGCTTCAAACCCTTGAAACAAAAATACCGTTGCAGGACGGGGAAGAGAGAAGAGTCGAGCCACTCCATACCCGATGATTCCCAGCAGTGCACAAGCCCCATAGATCGTTCCTGCAAAAAGAGCCAGCCGTCCGTCCGCCTGAACCCGGCTGAAGGCAGAGAAGAGAAGGGCGGGGAGGGAGAACGTTACGACCAGCCGCCTGAAACCATCTATCATCCCTTCACTGAAGAAGCCTGTTCTACCTCCGATTGTTCCAAGCCCTATAAGAACAAGAATAGGAAGGAATTGGGAAATGAGTTCGGTCGGTTCCATCCTGAGACTATACCCCTTTTTTCAGGATAATATTACCGTAGGTTACGGTTTCACCCGTCATTACTACGGCGTACGCTTTCCGCGCTCTCTCGTAAAAAGCAAACCGCTCAATCCGGCCAATAGGGGGAGTCTTCGGCCAATGACGGACAATCACTTCCCAGTACGCTTGCTCTACGGAAGGGTCCAGTTTATCCCCAGGAACCGGTTGCATCATAAGCACTGGATGATCCACATAGGGGTCTAAATTGATCAGGGAAAGAATTCCATCCAGCAGGGGTGGGATCCGTAGCCCGTTTGCACGGATTACCCGCGAGTTGCAGGAATCCCCGGGAAAAAAGGCATCGGCAAGAACGATTTCATCCCCATGCCCCATACGGTAAAGCGCATTTAAAAGATCCGGCCCAATTACCGGAGGTATGCCGATCAGCATATTCCTCTCCTTCTCTTCTAGTTTATGCTTGTCTACAGTGTTGAATCACCGGGGAGTGTTTGTCAATAGAGACTCTTTCAATATAATGGATTACGAATTTCGCCGGGTTAGAAAGGTGGATTTTTGAAAACGCCTCAATAGAATACTTTCGAGAAAGATAACACTTCCAAATACAAGGAGAGCGATACCACTGATCATATAGATTCCCTGGATCCCTATCGAGGGAAGAACTGCATAGGCAAGGATAGGGCCCAGGGCACTTCCCACATCGCCGAATGTATGCATAATTCCAATATCTCTTCCTCGTTTAGGGGGAATTGTATATAAACCCGTCAGGTTGGTGGTAAGGGTCTGTATGGCGCCTGATGCAGCCGCTCCCAGAACAATGCCGATGGAAGCAAGAATAACACTCTTTACTCCCATGAAAAACATCCCCACGGACCCCAGGAAGAGAAACGCCAGCAAAAAAGTCCAGGAACGCCGGGTTCTGTCAGCAAGCCAGCCAGCAATCGGGGCACATACCATGCTAATAACCGTTCTTGCGGCGGATAAAATACCGGTGAACGTAGCGATCCCGAGGAGAGTTTGATATGAATCCCGGACGAAGATTGCCAGGGTAGCAGATAATATACCGGAAAAGACAAATCGATTTATCCCGTAGGTTGCGGCGGATGTCCAGAGTTTAAGCCGGTTTAGCCGTTTGTCAGGCGTTTTCAATTGTTCCTTCGAAGTAGGGTCCAGAGCCCTGGAGTAATTGCTCTGGGATTTAGAGATTCCGGATACCGGAGAAGAGAGGAACAACCCGGCAACTAGGGCACCGAAGGCTGTAACACCTCCCCCTACAAGCATGGTAAACCTGTACCCGATCCGGTCCGTGAGGTATCCTCCTAATAGGGCT
>CAYTCB010000139.1:0-2200 GCA_964436195.1 uncultured Elusimicrobiaceae bacterium | reverse complement strand
TGGAGCGTATTTCAGACAGGAGTTGCAAACAGCATATTTAAAGGAGACAACGCCAAAGCAAGTCTTGCGTTTTCTCTTTTGCTTGCAATGCTTTCGGTTGGAGGAGTTATAGGAGGAAAACTTGCGGTTAAATATTCGCCGAGAATCGTTATTATCGCCGGCGGAATAATTTTGAGTTTCGGTTTTTTTCTGGCTTCGCTTGTAAATGAAAATATTGCATGGCTTCTTTGGGTCTCATACGGAGTTTTGGGCGGTATCGGCATGGGTTTTACTTATACCACTACAATAGCATGCGCCCAAAAATGGTATCCGAATAAAAAGGGATTAATTACAGGAGTAATAGTTTCATCGTTAGGACTTGGCGGAGTAATTTTTACGCCGATTATAGAAAGGCTTATAAAACTTTTCGGAGGACAGGGCGCAGGCGAGCCGGGTACGTTTATGGTCCTTTCGGTAATATTTCTTGTTGTTTGTACGGCAGGAGGTTTTTTTATTCAAAATCCTCCCGCCGAAATACTTACTTTAACGGCCGATGACTCAAAAAAACCTGTCAAAAAAGATTATACGCCTTCGCAGATGTTTAAAGAGCCTTCTTTCTATATAGCATTTACGACATTGATGTTTGCATGTATGGGCGGACTTATGATGATGGGCTTTGCAAAACCTATTGCCGTTGCAAAAGGGCTTGTCGAAACTGCGACGATAGGCGTTTTGCTGATATCTGTTTTTAATTCTGCCGGACGGCTTGTATGGGGAATTATTTCCGATAAATTAGGCAGAGAAAATACTATCATAGTTCTGCTTATAGGAACGGCGGTAACGTCGCTTCTTGTCAATATGGCAAACGGATACTGGATTTTTGTTTTGATAGGTGCGATAGGCTTTTTTTACGGAGGTTATTTAAGCAACTTCGCGCTTCTTACGGCAGATTTGTTCGGGCCGAAATATATGTCTGCAAATTACGGATTCGTTCTTCTCGGTTTTTCGGTCGGCGCGATAGTTTCTTCGCAGATTGCCGGTTATTATAAAAATATTGCCGCAAACGATATCAGCTTAATGTTTCCGGCTTTTGTAATAGGGGCGGCTTTTGCCGTCACGGGCGTATTCTTGATGCTTTTATTAAAAAAGATAAAAAGCAGACAGAATATTTAAAACAGCATAAAATAAAAAACGGGCAGATAATTTATATCTGCCCGTTTTTTTATTATTTTATTTATCTTACGTCAAATTCGCTTTTTTCGCCGGTAGGTTCCGTATAATAAACTGTCATTATATTGCCTTTTGACTTAAACACGTGTAAAACTACTTCAACTCCGTAAAGAATCGTTCCTTCCGAACTTGTTTGTACCGTAAAGGCTGCCCCGTCAACTTTACCGGGCACATATACGGAAAAAGTTTTAAAATATTTGTTCAGTCTTGCGTCAATTTCAGGCACTTCCGTAAATGAAGCGTTTTCGGCAGGTTTATATTCGCTGAATTCGGCATAATACATTTTTTGTATTTTTGCGATGCTTGATGCAAGCATTATTCCTTCGCTTGTTTTCGCTTCTTTTACAAATATGCCGTAAGAGCCTACTACAAGAACTATCAGGATGGCAAAGACCACAAACGTTATCACAAGTTCCATTAAAGAGAACCCTTTATGATTTTTTATGCTCACAAAAACTCCTTTTATATAATTTACTTAGTTATAGTCATGCCGTCTATAATTAAAATATTGGTCTTGTCGTCAAAAGCATGAAGTACCACTTCGGTTCCGGCAAGAATGTTATTTTCGGATTTTGTGACAACCGTAAAAATTGAATTTTGATATGTCCCCGGAACCTGTACAGAAAAAGTTTTGAAATATTTATTAAATCGTGCGTCAATTTCCGGAACATTACTGTAAGAAGTTTCTGAAATTGCAGTATATCCGCCTGCTTCCGTATAAGAAAGTTTCTGTATTTTTGCAATGCTTGAAATAAGCAGTTTGCCTTCGCTTATCATTGCGTCTTTTACAAATCTTCTGTATGAAAATAACGATATTGAAACAAGAATACTGAAAATAGCTATTGTAATAATAAGCTCTATAAAAGTAAAACCACGGCTTAATTTAGTCATAAAGGCATCCTTGTTTTGAAGTAGTGTTGTTCTTTAGCGTGAATAGTATCAAATTTGATTTATGCTGTAAACGTCTTTTTTGCGGGTTGTGCAAAATTTT
>CAYTCB010000138.1:0-2246 GCA_964436195.1 uncultured Elusimicrobiaceae bacterium | reverse complement strand
ACAAAGGCCACCAGTGTTTTGCGAAACACACCGGATTGAAACAATTCAAACGATAATTGTCTTGCGACAATTTCTTTCATTGCCCCGCCTTTGAATTAGGCCCACTATACATCTTTTACTTGCTTTTTTCAATACTTTTTTTTTAAAATTCGCTCCTATCGCATTTTTATTATACTTTAAAATTGTATCTTTTTCTAAAAATATATGTGAAATATTTGTGAATTTTAATTTAAAACCTTATCTATTTTAAACTGTCTTACTACTGTACGGTGTCTTATAATATCGCAAAAATCATCTTCATTTGAAACGTTCTTGAACAAAAGAGTTGCGTCATAAGGAGCAGTTTTATTATTTTCTGATGTTTCATATACAAATGCTCCGGGCATTTTTGAATCAAAAACAGACGGTTTGCCCCATAAGTCGTATTGGCTTTTCTTTGAAGATTGCGAATCTGCATGGGTTATGATTTTATTTTTTGAGTAATAGGCTATTTCTGCTGATAATTGGTGCGAAGGCGTGAGAACATATTTCACATTTTCCGAAAGCAATTTATCGGCAAGCGTATTATAACCGTAAAACCAGTTTGTGGCTTCTGCTACGGCAATATTTTTTGAAATCTTGTCCAGCGGCACTATTGAAAATGCGGCATGCAGTCCTGCAATAACTGACAAAACGACATTGAAGATTATGCTAAAAACAAAAATTCGTTTTTTTATTTGGCCTGATTCAAGAAAATATTTTGCAGATATAACGGCAAATGTAAAATATGCAGGTATAGGCCAATTAGCTTCCGGACTCTTTTTAAGAGAAGTAAAAAGATAAAATAATATTGTAGCAAGCGAAATCGATGCCAAAAAAACCTTTTGGGAATTTTTTGAAAATAAATATCTGAATGCCGCATACATTGTAGGCAAAAATAATATCGCACTAAATATCAGCATCTGTGAACCTATATAATCAAAAACATAGTTGATTCTATAACCTTTTCTGCCAAGGCCGTGTCCCAGCTGATATGCAAAAGAAACCCAGCTATTTTCATAATTCCAGTATATTACAGGCAAAAAACAGACAAAAGAAATTAACAATCCTATATAAAGTCTGTACTGCTTGAGCCAATAATATTTTTTTAACATAAGAACATATATGCCTACTCCCAGCATAAGAAGCACGGCTGTATATTTTGACAAAAGTGCCAATCCGAAAAAAATACCTATCAAATACCAGTAGTTTCCGTTTTCTTTCTGAATAAATTTCCAAAAATAAAATGTTGCAAAAGATAAAAATAAAAATGAAGGAGTATCAGGAGTAATTATAAAAGAAGCTGAAAAAACTATAGGCATTGAGTGAACAAGCATAACGGATCCTGCTGCTATTATTTCGTTTTCAAACAAACTCATAGCCAGCTTCCATATAAGAACGCTCAATATGATTATCGTTATAATTGCCGAAAATCTTACGGCAAGTTCACTGTCAGAAAAAAGCGTAGTTATTTTTATAAAATAAGACACCATGGGCGCATGGTCGTAATAACTTAAAGCAAGATGTTTAGACCAAAGCCAGTAATAAGCTTCATCCGGATGAAGGCACAGAATTGAAGAAAGAAAAATTTTCCAAATGGCTGAAACCGCCACAAAGATTACAGTATTTCTAAGATTGAATATTTTTTCCATTTATAATCCATATAATCAGCCATATTAATGACAGAGGACCTGCTATAGGCAGTATTGTCCCCGGTATTACTACATTATTCGGAGCCATATGCAAAAATAAATTCACATAATAAAAAGTGGCCCCCATAAAAAATACTGCAAAAATGAGACTAAAAATTCTTATTAATATCTTAATGTCATAATAAAAAAATATAACTGCAAAAAAACCGAAAATCATATAAAAACTCAGAACATATTTCATCTGCGTGTTTTTAATGTAATAATAAAAAGCAAAAAACGGTTCAAAAACATATCTTACAGCCGATTGACTGCCTTTATTATTATGCACTATAACCTTTAACTGCGGTTTTGAACGCAGAATATCAAAAAGATTTGTTTCTCCGTTTTTATCTGCAATTGTCCATACGTTTGACATATATCCGTATCCGTGCCAATCCGTGCTGCCAAACATCATCAAATTATTTTTTTTACATATGTTTATAATTTCTTCTCTTTTTTCATCGGATAAATATCTGTATCCGCAATTATAAATTTCAAATCCTTCGACACCTGCATCAACTAATTTTTGCTTAGGAG
>CAYTCB010000137.1:0-2249 GCA_964436195.1 uncultured Elusimicrobiaceae bacterium | reverse complement strand
TACAGACGTACCCAAAATTCGAACCCCTGCAGCTGCAAGCTCCGCTGCAATGTTGAGGGGAGTCTGTCCGCCAAATTGTACTACGACACCTTCCGGCTTTTCCTTCTGGTAAATTGCCAGTACATCTTCCAGCGTTAAGGGTTCAAAGTATAGCTTATCCGAAGTATCGTAATCAGTAGATACGGTTTCAGGGTTGCAGTTCACCATGATCGATTCGTACCCTGCATCCCGAATAGCAAATGCAGCATGGACACAGCAGTAGTCAAACTCGATTCCCTGACCAATACGATTCGGGCCCCCTCCCAGTACCATAATCTTCTTTTTGGGGCTCACTCCAACCTGATCTGTCCCGGAGTAGGTGGAGTAGTAATAGGCTCCCTCTTCTACGCCGCTCACGGGTACCGCTCCCCATGCCTGTACCATCCCCAGAGCTGTCCGCCTTTCCCGTATCTGCTTCTCGGAAACTCCTAGAAGCTGAGAAAGATACTTATCGGAAAACCCATCCTGTTTTGCTTTTCTTAAAAGGTCATCCGGCAACACTTCTTCTTTATAGGAAAGGATCTGCTCTTCCAGTTCCACAAGCTCCTTCATCTGCTGGAGAAACCAGGGTTTTATAGCTGTCTTTTTATAGAGTTCTTCTACTGTAGCGCCCTTCCGGAGTGCCTCGTACAGGATAAACTGTCGTTCGCTTGTAGGATAATTCAGTCGATGCATCAACTCTTCCAGGGGTAGTTTATGTAAGCCTCTGGCAAACCCCAACCCATACCGACCCATTTCCAGGGACCGTATCGCCTTCTGGAGAGCCTCTTTGTAGGTCTTCCCAATACTCATCACCTCTCCAACGGCTTTCATCTGGGTTCCCAGTTTGTCTTCAAGACCTTCAAATTTTTCAAAGGCCCATTTTGCAAACTTAACCACCACATAATCCCCGGAAGGAGTGTACTTTTCCAGCGTTCCTTCACGCCAGTACGGTAGTTCATCCAGCGTTAATCCTGCTGCCAGAAGGGCAGAAACATAGGCAATCGGAAAACCGGTCGCTTTTGATGCCAGGGCAGAGGAACGGGAAGTTCTAGGATTGATCTCTATCACGACTAGTCTATCGGTAACAGGATCATGGGCAAATTGAATATTGGTTCCTCCGATTACCCCAATGGATTCCACAATTCGATAGGAGTATTCTTGAAGTTTTTTTTGCAGATCCGGATGAATGGTTAACATAGGAGCTACACAGAAAGAATCCCCCGTATGTACTCCCATAGGATCAACATTCTCTATAAAACAGACGGTAATCATCTGGTTCTTAGCATCTCTTACTACTTCAAGCTCCAATTCCTCCCATCCTGCGACCGACTCTTCCACAAGTACCTGGTGAACCATGCTGGCCGCTAATCCACGGGAAGCAACAATCGGTAATTCTTCTTTATTATAGACAAGGCCGCTACCTGTGCCTCCCAGGGTATAGGCGGGTCGAATCACTACCGGATACCTCAACTCCTCAGCAATTTTATCAGCCTCTTCAACGTTATGAGCGGCTTTGCTCCTCGGTACATCAATCCCAAGCTCCAGCATGGTCTTTTTAAAGGCAGTACGATCTTCCCCCCGTTCTATTGCCTCCAGATTTACCCCAATTACTTTTACCCCGTAAGTATCCAGGATACCATTCTTTGCCAGCATCGAAGATAAATTTAATCCGGTCTGTCCTCCCAGGTTGGGAAGCAGGGCATTTGGACGTTCCTTCTTTATAATCTCTGTAAGGGCGTATTCGTTGAGCGGTTCGATGTAGGTTGCATCGGCCATACCGGGATCCGTCATAATGGTAGCTGGATTCGAGTTCACCAGCACTACCTTATATCCCAGAGAACGAAGCGCTTTGCATGCCTGAGAGCCGGAATAATCAAATTCACAGGCCTGCCCAATCACAATAGGACCTGATCCTATAATGAGAATTTTTTCAATGTCTGATCTTTTTGGCATAGGTAATGCTATCCTAAAGTAGGAATCGATCTTATGTCAATGTTTCTCTTTGATTCTTTGTTCTCACTCTCTGGACAAATTTCTCAAAATGTGTTATATATCTGTTGAATTTTGAGCACCCTTTTCGACTTTAAATTAATGAATGGAGGTAAGAGGAAACACATGGCTCAAAAAAATATAAATATCGTGGTACTAGACGGATACACCTTAAATCCAGGAGATAATCCCTGGACAGAATTCGAAGCGCTGGGAAACCTTACGGTGTATGATCGGAC
>CAYTCB010000136.1:0-2253 GCA_964436195.1 uncultured Elusimicrobiaceae bacterium | reverse complement strand
AGCCGATGGACTCACGGCTGACAATATAGATAAAGAAAAATTAAATTCTCTGAATTTCGGCGATTTCGAACTGCTTGATTTTAAACAGGGACAGAACGGAGAAGTTGATTTTACGCTTGCCGCTTATAAAGCCGGCAAGGTCGAATTATTGTCAGTTGATATTGCTTATTCGGTAAACGGAGATTTAAAATTCATAAAAACGAAAGCCGTACCGGTCGAAATTAAAAGCGTTCTTGATCCAAAAAAACCGAGCAGCGATATTTACGATATAAAAGGCATTTTTAAATTCGGACGTGGCGTTTGGTGGTATGTTAAAATTATTTTTGCGGTGCTTGTCATTTCTGCGCTGATTTATTTTGTATATTTTTATATAAGAAAAAAAAGATCTGTGAAAAAAACGCCGGAAGAAATTATAGCCGAAATCCCGCCTAAAGAATATGCTTTGTCCCAGCTTGAGAATTTAAAAAAACTCGGACTTGCCGAAAGCGGGCATATGAAAGAATATTACGACCGGTTATCAGATATTTTGAGATTTTATGTCTCAAGAGTTTATTTTATAGACGGCATGGAGAAAACGACAAACGAACTTTATTTTCTTCTCAAAGAAAAAGCCCCGTCCGACTTCAACAGAAATCTAAAAGAATATCTGGTTAATTGCGATTTGGTTAAATTTGCAAAAGTTATTCCGTCAAATGAAGAGGCCTGCGGCGATTTGCTTAAGGCTAAAGAACTGGTGGAAAGAATATGAGATTTTTATATCCTTATCTGCTGTTGATTATTCCTTTTATAATAGCCGGCATTTTTTTTAAAGAGAAATACGGCAAAAAAGTTTATGTCAAATTTTCTTCAACAGCGTATTTTAATAATTTCAAAAGCAGCCGCGTTAAGCTTTTAATTATTCCGCAAATTCTTATAATAACCGGAATTTGTCTGGCCGTTTTTGCGCTTGCAAGACCACAAAGCTCTTCCAGATATGAAAATTTTTTTGCGGAAGGCATAGATATAATGCTTGTAATTGATACGTCCACAAGCATGAATGCAATTGATCCGACCGTAAATCTCTCAAGAATAGAATCGGCAAAAAAAAGAGCAAAAGAATTTATAATGAAAAGATCAAATGACAGAATAGCAATAGCTGTTTTCAGCAGCATAGCTTTTACCCAGTGCCCACTTACTTTAGACAAAGATGCGCTCCTGAATTTTGTTGATATGATAAATACTGAAATAACAAAGGCTGACGGAACGGCGATAGGCAGCGCGATAGCCACAGCCGTAAACAGACTCTCAAAAATCCGGGCAAAAAGCAAAGTTATTATTCTTCTTACCGACGGTAATAATAACACAGGGGAGATAGATCCGCTGGCAGCAGCCCAGCTTGCCAGAGAAAATAATATTAAAATATATACGGTCGGAATAGGAAGCAGCAGTGATTTTTATGAAGTTCAGGATATGTTTTTTGGCACAAGAAAAATAAAAGCTCCGGATGATCTCAATGAAGGTCTTCTTATGGAAATTGCAAAAAAAACGGACGGAGAATATTTTCAGGCAAAAACTTCAAAAGATCTCGCAGAGGCTTTTTCAAGCATAGACAAGCTTGAAAAAACAAAAGAAGAATATACAAAATCCGTTAATTATAACGAACAATATTTGAAATTTTTGATACCGGCTTTTTGGTTTTTACTTGCCGGATTTATTTTGCAGATAACCGTTTTTAAGAGGCTCCCTTAAATGTTTGAGAATTTTATTTCATTGCTTTATCTTTCAACCGCCGTAATTGCCGCTGCGGCTTTGTTTTTTGTTTCTTATAAAATTTCAAAAAACAACATAAGAAATTTTGCGGATGATTCTTTATGGCGCAGTCTCAGTAATTCTGATTTTAAAAAGGAGTTTCTGAAAAACATCTGTTTTATTTTGGCGCTGTTTTTTATTGCCGCAGCAATAGCAAGGCCAAAATGGGGGCTTAAAAAAATTGAAGCAAAGTCTCTTTCAAGCGATATCGTTATAGCCATGGATGTTTCAAAAAGCATGCTTGCCCAGGATCTGAAACCTGACAGGCTGACCAGGGCAAAAATGTTTTTTAAAGATTTAACCGAAAATTTAAAGGGACAAAGAATAGGGCTTATAGCTTTTGCCGGCAAGGCGTACTGGCAGTGTCCCCTGACTTCTGATATTAAAGTTTTTGAAATGTTTTTATCTCTTCTTGACACAAATACGGTTCCGTTTGAGGGGACGAATATAGCGGAACCGATAAAT
>CAYTCB010000135.1:0-2257 GCA_964436195.1 uncultured Elusimicrobiaceae bacterium | reverse complement strand
GGAACTTGCCAAAAAATATCTGCTGCGCAATACGTCAAAGGTAAGCCGCGAAATGCTTCTTAATTTTGAAAAGACAGTCCGAAAAACAGCATAATCCGCACTATTGATTTTTTTATTTGTATTTTTGTAAAATTCAAAATCAAAGATAGAATTTTAGTATAAGAGGTGTCAAAATGGCTGAAAGTATTGACATTAAAGAACTGAATGAAAAGGTAAAAAAACAATCTTCCGCAATGATGGGGCTTCTAGGGGAAATTTCAAGAGTTATTGTCGGACAAAGGTATGTGCTTGAGAGAATGCTTGTAGGTATCTTGTCGGACGGACATATTTTGCTTGAGGGTGTTCCCGGTCTTGCAAAACACTTGCCGTCAATTCTCTTGCAAAAGCTGTTTCAGGCGATTTTAAGAGGATACAATTTACTCCGGATCTTCTGCCGTCAGATCTGACGGGAACTTTGATTTACGATTCAAAACAATGCGACTTCTCAGTGAAAAAAGGACCAATATTCGCCAATTTTATACTTGCTGATGAAATTAACAGAGCGCCTGCAAAAGTACAAAGCGCTTTTCTTGAAGCAATGCAGGAAAAGCAGGTAACTTTAGGTGAAACGACTTATAAACTGCCGAGCCCTTTTTTAGTTTTAGCTACGCAAAATCCAATAGAACAGGAAGGAACATATCCTCTTGCCGAAGCCCAAGTCGACAGATTTATGCTAAAACTTAAACTTGATTATCCCACCGAACAGGAAGAAAGAGCTATCCTTGACAGATATTCTTCAAGGCAGAAGATAGAGACAAATCCCGTTCTTGCCATTGCAGATTTGGAGGAAGCAAAAAAAGCCGTAGATGCAATTTATGTTGATGAAAAAGTTAAAAATTACATAGTAAGCATAGTTCTTGCCACAAGAAACCCCGAGAAATATAATTTGAAAGAACTCAAAAATCTTATAGCTTTCGGAGCTTCTCCAAGAGCTACGATAAATCTTAATCTTGCCGGCAAAGCTCTGGCATTTTTAAGAGGCAGAGGTTTTGTTACCCCAGAAGACATAAAAGACATAGGCTATGATGTTTTAAGGCACAGAGTTCTTACGACTTATGATGCCGACGCACAGAGTCTTACCAGCGACGATATAATTAAACAGATATTTGACGGAGTAGAGGTCCCCTAAATTCTGCAAGTCCGTTAAATAAATTTAGAATGGCAGGCTGAATAACCGGCCGGAGATGTTTATATTATGTTAAAATCCGAAATTTTATCAAAAATAAAAAAAATAGAACTCAGGTCAAAAAAACTTGTGGATGATGTTTTTTCAGGCAAATACCACAGTGTTTTTAAGGGGCACGGACTTGAATTCAGCGAGGTAAGGGAATATGTTCCAGGAGATGATGTCAGAAGAATATCATGGAACGTAACGGCAAAAAGAAATAAACCGTATATCAAAAAATATGATGAAGAAAGAGAGCAAACCGTGATGTTTGTAGTAGATTTGAGTGCTTCCGGACAATTCGGCAGCGTAAATATGAGCAAAAATGAACTTATTGCCGAACTTACTGCCGTGCTGGCATTTTCGGCTTTAAAAAATAATGATAAGGCAGGTCTTCTTGCTTTTACGGATATAGTAGAGCAGTATATAGCCGAAGAAAAACAGAAAACACATATTAAGGCTTATAGATATAATTTTAAGCTATAAACCGAAAAATAAAAAAACAAATATTGAAAATGCTTTGCAGTATCTTGTCAAACTGTGCAAAAGAAAAGCGCTGGTTTTTCTTATATCCGATTTTTTAGATAAAAATTTCGAAATGATTTTAAAAGCTGCCGCCGGCAAACACGATATAGTATGCGTTAAAATAACCGATCCGAAAGAACAGAAGATTCCGCAAAATGGAATATTTTCGCTGTATGATGCAGAAACGGGACAGATTGCGGATGTTGATTTTTCGTCTGGTAAAGTCCGCAATGAATATTATAAAAATTTTAAAAAACATAATGATTATATAGACGGTATTTTTAAATCGGCGAAAACAGATGTAATAGATATATATACAGACAAGCCTTATATACAGGAGCTTATTAAATTCTTTAAGGCCAGAGAAGCTAAATTTTTAAAGAAGTATTGATAAAAAACGGATAAATTATGAAAAAAATAATATTTTTACTTATTATTGCGGCAGCAGCTTCCAGCAGTTTCGCTTTCGAGCAAAATTTTGAGCCGCAAACAGGTCTTACTGTGGGAGATAAAGCGGTTTTGAAAGTA
>CAYTCB010000134.1:0-2259 GCA_964436195.1 uncultured Elusimicrobiaceae bacterium | reverse complement strand
GATTTAGTCTCTATCCGTGGACCGTATGGGAATCCTTTTACCCTGCGGAAGGGGAAACTCCTTCTCGTAGGTGGAGGCTCCGGCATAGCTCCCCTCTACTTTCTTACCCAGGAACTCCTATCAGCAGGAGGAGAAGTAACCCTGGTAAACGGAGCCCGTAAAGAAGAAGAACTCCTTTTTTCTTTTCGATTTCTTAAGCTTCCTATTCGGTACATCGTTTCTCTGGAGGACCGGGATGGAGGAAGGACGGCTGTGGATGCTGCACGGGACTTGCTGGAGAAAGAACGGTTCGATTTTGCCTATGCAGCAGGGCCGGAACTTATGATGGCAGCATTGCGTCCCTTACTCGGGGGGCTGGATTATGAGTTTCTCATGGAGCGGTACATGAAGTGCGGGGTGGGAATCTGCGGCAGTTGCACCTGTGATCCACTGGGAATCCGGCTCTGTGTGGAAGGTCCTGTGATAAGAAAGCATCTGGTAGAGCAGTTGAATGATTTTGGGGTGTACAAGAGGGATGCAGCAGGGCGTAAGGTTCCGTTTCGAACCGGGATCAACCCTCGTGCTCGTGAAATTCCTTGATCCGGTGAAAGGATTCGTTTATCTTCTTTGTGATTTCTGTTGCGTTTTTACACTTTTCCCTATCTTGAGCAAAATGATCCGGATGATACTTCCTTAATAACGCTTTGTAGCTTTTCTTAACGTCTTCAAAATCACTCTTGTAAGGTACTTCGAGGTTCTTATAGTCCTGTTTTAGATCTTCCTGAGGGTCTGGAACGGAACGCCGAATTCGCTCGTAGGTGAAATTTGAACGAGAGCGGTTGAACGAACGCTCCTGTTGCTCCCAGCCGCGGAGAGGTTCTGCTTTCCCCTCTTCGGAGTGGCGGAGGAACCAGTTCAGTTCCTCCCACGCCTCTTCAAAATCTAAATACGATCGCAGAATGTCCTGCAGCCGTATGAACATAGGTCATCCTCTCCCTATTTTTAGTCTCTTCTCCTCCCGAAAAATCTCAAGAAAAAGAGAAAAAGATTAATAAAATCCAGGTAAAGTTTTAAAGCACCTATGATAGATATGCGGATAAAGAGGGATTCATCCGCTGTATACGCAGCCTCTTTGTTCCAGGTTTTAATAATCTGGGTATCGTACGCGGTTAATCCTACAAAAAGAAGAACTCCTACTACAGAAATCATCCATTCCATCCCGGGACTTCGGAGGAACATATTTACGATAGAGGCGATGATAATTCCTATCAATCCCATGGTAAGGTAGTACCCAAAACCAGACAGATCCCGTTTCGTGGTTACTGCATAGAGGCTCATTGCCCCAAAAGTTCCAGCGGTGATAAAAAATGCGGAAGCAATACTCGTACCCGTATAGGCAAGAAAGATCAGGGATAAGGTAACCCCGTTTAGAGCTGCGTATGCAGAGAAAGCTATTGTTGCCGCTCCCGGGCTCATAGCTTGGATCCGGCCGGAAAGGTACATAACAAGTACCAACTCTGCAATTATAATACCGAAAAATAGCAAAGGATTGGATACAAGAGCAATTACAAACCTCGGATTAGAAGCTATTCCCAGGGCAACGATTCCCGTAAGGGCCAGACCAAAGGTCATCCAGAGGTATACATTCCGTAAAATGCTTCGTTCGCGAACTGCTGCTGTATCCAGAGCATAATTTCTTTCGATCATTCAAAGCCTCCCCATCTTAAAAATGTAGAGTAAGTTTTTGTTTAAAAAATATACTAAAAATTCAGAAATTTACCAAGCGGATTGTTACCTTCTATTAGGTTCCTTGTTTTTTTATATAGAAAAGTGAAGTATATGCAGTAGCTCCTAGAGGTTTCCTCCTCCTTTACTCTAGGAGATTTTGGCGAGGTTCTTGCATGACGGTACAGGTGCAAGAACCTCTTTTTTTCTCTTGCAGGATACATCTACGTGAGTTACAGTATACCCAGGAGGTGCCAGTATGGATGAAGGTTACGGTTTGGTAATTATTTCCACCCCTCCGGAAGCGGCGGAAACTATTGCCCGGGCTCTGGTAGAAAACCATGCAGCGGCGTGCGTCCAGATCGTAAAGGACATCAGCACCCTGTATTGGTGGCAGGAACAGGTCCACTTTGATACGGAATGTCTCTTGATGGTGAAAACGCTGGAATCCCGATTGGAGAAGATTAATTACCTCTTAAAAGAACTGCATCCCTATGAGATCCCTGAATTGATTTTCTTAACCATCAGCGGGGGCTCTGAACGATACCTGGATTG
>CAYTCB010000133.1:0-2280 GCA_964436195.1 uncultured Elusimicrobiaceae bacterium | reverse complement strand
TGTGTTTATAAATGATAATGGTACAGATGATGCAGTAACGGCAACAAACGGATTTTTTGTAGAAAACAATGCAACACTGCAAAGCAATGCCTCAGCCTTGGCAGGTAACATTACAAATAATGGCGGATGGGTATCATTTACAGGCGGTACAAACGACAATGATGTTACCGGTACGGGATGGTTAGAAGCATTGGATACAATGACAAATAATGGAGATATTACCCAAAACAGAGTATATATAGATGGTGGAACATTTACAAATAACGGTGTAATTACAGCAGACAATATATATATAGACTGGGATGCAATATTATTAACAACAAATATGCTTGATACGACCGGCAGTGATGGAGGAATACATAATAACGGTCTTTTACAAGTTAATGTCAGCAGTAGCGGTACAGTAAACAATCCAAATATTATAGACGGAACAGGTAATTTTCAACTATTAGGCAATACAATTTTTACACAACAAACAGATAGAACAATAACTCAAAATGCGATATTGATTTCTTCTAATACTTTAATGACTGCAAATGCCGATGATTTGATTGTATCCGATAAAATATATAATGACGGAAGTTTAACACTTGAAGGTTTCAGCAACATCAATGACAATGAAATAACCGGAACAGGCGATTTGTTTATAAACGATTTGATACAAAATAGAAAAAATATAAATCAAGAAAATTTAACAATATACGATTCTATGAGTTTGTTTAATGTTGAAGGTTCAACTATAACGCTTACGGATAATCTTTTAATCGGTTCATTTGCCGGTTTACAAAACGATGGAGTGTTAAATGTAGTAAACGGCGTAAACAACGGTTCAATAATATATGGCACAACATCAGAAGGAATTATAAATATATCCGGAGATTTTATCAATAACGGGAATATGTCACAAGAACAGTTAAATATATCTAGTAGCGGTTCAGTAACAACAAATGCTTCTAACTCAAATATACATCAAGGCATATCAAACGACGGCGCCTTGATATTTACAGGCGGAATAAGCGATGATAATATAACGGGTACCGGAACATTGACTTTCAACGGTGCAGAAGGCAATTTAGTAAATTATGCGGATATAAATCAGTTTGCTGTTAATATAACAACCGGTATATTTAGTAATATTGAAGGCCGTTCAATAACTGCAACAAATATAGATATAACAAGCAACGGTGCTTTATGGACAGACATAGATGATATAGATACATATAATGCAGGCGGAAGAATTTTAAATGACGGTTTAATGTATTTTAATACTTCTGACAGTGGTGAAAACTTTAATTCAATAATAGGTTCAGGAAGAATTGAAATTTTTAACGGTTATACATTGTTTAACAGTTCTTCAATAGTTCAGGGCGAAATTGCAAATGCTTCAACATTTGTAAATAATGCAATAGGAACAGTTAATGCAGGTTTGTTTGAAAATTTTAATTTTGGACAGAATGACGGATTAATGAATATAGAAAATTTTACAAATGATGGTCCTTTTGTAAATACGGTTGGCGGAATAATAAATGCCGAAACTCTTATTAATACTGATATTTTTGCAAATAACGGAACTACAAATGCCGATTATTTAGTAAATAACGGTATGTTTTTTAATGATAATGCTTTAAATGTTGAAGGCGGAGTTAATTTTACCACAATCAGTAGACAGAACGGAGTAGGATTTGGAACAATGACAGTAACCAACGGCGTATTTGATAATTCAGGCGGAACTATTACTCAGTACACTGCAATTATAGAAAACGGTGGACACTTAATTACAGATGCCGATCATTTAATACTTGATACAGGTATTTCAAATAATTCAATACTTGAATTTACCGGCGGAACAATTGTAAACGATATAATAGGAGATGGAACGCTTTTGATAACAGGAGTCGTCGGAAGTTCAAGCACTGTAAATCAGGGACATTTAGGAGTATACGGCAGTTTTAGAAATTCTTCAGATACTTATGTAAACAGCGCTTATGTTGACAGCGGAGCAAATATTGTTAATGATTTCGGTTCAGATCTTTTTATAGATTCTCTTGTAAATAACGGAACAATAGATAATTCAGCAGTAAGAGGAAGCGGATTTGAAGTTGGAAATGTTTTAAACAGCGGAGCAATAACAGGAACAGGCGATATACAAATATACGGAACATTTATAAATGAATCAAGCGGAACACTTCAGCAGGCAAATATAAATGTAGCTTCAACAACGGCATCTTTAATAAGTAATGCTTCAAGCCTTACCGGTAATATAAATAATGCGGGAACTTT
>CAYTCB010000132.1:0-2325 GCA_964436195.1 uncultured Elusimicrobiaceae bacterium | reverse complement strand
GTTGATCCCGGCAAAGACCTCCCTCATGATTCTAAAGGTCGGTTCCTCCAACTCCGGGCTGAACTATACCCGGATGGTTCCCGGAAGCAAAGTCCCAAAATTACAGAAATTATTGTTACGTATGAACCCAAAACCCCTCCGCCTCCCCCTTCTTTTGTACAGGCCGTCCCCGGGGATGGGGAAGTGCTCCTACGCTGGTCCAAAGTACCGGATCCTTCGGTAACCGGGTATTTTGTGTACTACGGGTCGGAACCAGGGGTCTTTAAAGGGAATGATAGCACTTTGGGGCCTTCTCCGATTAAGGCTGGCAACTGTACAGAAATTACCATTTCAGGTCTTACCAATGGAAAACTTTACTATTTTGCAATATCAGCTTATGATTCCAGCGAGGATCCCCTGACAAGCCGTTTTTCCTTTACGGTTATTACAAGGCCCTCGAGGATCTATCGGAATGAACACGGAACCAAAGATAAAACACCCTGAGGTACTGCTGCAACATGCACGACATGCCTTTACCCTGGGAGACTTAACCACAGCAGAAAAACTCACCCAGGAGGTTCTATCCCTTCAGCCTTCTTTAATATCTGCGCTGATTCTATTAGGAAATATCCACGGAAAACAGCAGGAGTACGACAAAGCCCTCCAGTCCTTTGAAAAAGCCCTATCCCTTGATCCTCAGAATGTGGAAGCCTTCAACAACCTGGGAGTGATCTATCGTCAGACGGGTGCTCCAGAAAAAGCTCTGGAAGTTTTAGAAAAAGCCCGGGAACTTAATGCCCCCTTTGCAGAGATTTACTATAATCTGGGAAACGTACATAAGAGCGTGGGAAATATAGGAGCTGCTATAGAGTCCTATCAAAAGGCTATTGAGATAGATCCCGAATTTGTCCTTGCCTACAACAACCTGGGGACTTTGTATGACAGTATGGGAGAGTATGAAAAGGCAACGGAAATATTTAGCAAGGGTCTCAGAGTAGATCCGAACCATCCTACGTTACGGTACAATCTAGGAATCGCTTTTGAAATCAAAAAGGAACATGCCGAAGCCCGAAAACAGTACGAGTTAGCTCTCCGGGCTCGGCCGGGATGGACAGACGGGTTAAACAATCTGGGGCATGTACTTCAGGAACTGGGAGAATACGATAAGGCAGTCCAGGCATTTAAAGAGATTCTTGCTTTTGATCCCCATAACTATCGGGCAAAAAACAATATTGCCACACTACTGGCAGAACAAGGGAGGGATGTAGAGGCTGTAGAATACTTGAAGAGCGCACTGGAAGATAATCCAAAATATTCTAAAGCAATCATCAATCTGGGGCAGCTGTTGGCAAAACAACCGCCCTCAGAAGAAATCCTTCAGGAGTTCCAACAACTTGTCCGGACAAATCCAGACGCAGGGGAACTCCGATTACGGTACGCAACCGCTCTTCTCTCTCTCGATCATATCCCGGAGGCAGAGCGGGAATTTGCCAGGATTCTAAAATCCTACCCGGACCATCCGGAAGCCTTGCAAGGAATGGGAAAATTGTATTATCTCCGGGGAGAGAAAAGCAAAGGGGAAGATTATTTCCAGAAATCTTTAGTCACAGACCCTTCTAATAACCAGTTCCGTTTAGAACTAGCCCGATCCTTCAGGGATAGGGGAAATCTATCCGAAGCAGACTCTCAGGTACGATTATTTCTCCAGAAGGAACCTGATAGTTTGGAAGGACGTATCCTTTTTGGGGAGCTGCTGATTGCCCGGGGAAAATTCACCGAAGGGATGGATCTTTTCCTGAAACTAAAAGAACAGTATCCGCATAACCCTTCGGTAATGGCTGATCTGGCTCGAATCTACCGGCTGATAGGCAAAAAAGAAGAGGCAATTCAGGCCGTCGATGAGCTGGTGAACGTTGAGAGCAAGACACCGACAGATCCGGACTCTCTGAACGAAAGTTTGAAATTGTATGAACAAACAGTAGAGGCGTTTGAACAGGACCATAAAGAGATCTGGGAACGAAGCCTTTCCCGATTAAGTGAGTTAGTCTGGCAAAGCGCCCCCGGTGAAGAAGAAGAAACCCTTCTCACAGAGGAATCTCCTCTACAGGAAGAAGAGTCCATTCCGATCCTGGATTTCGGGGGAAAAACATTTTCAGAAATTCCAGAAGAAGAAAATAAGGAAGAGGAAGAAACCAAAGAAAACCTTGAAATCTATGAGCATATCCCCCCCTTTATCGAGCTTCCTGAAGAAGGCGGATTACCTCAAGATTTAGAGGAGCTGCGGCATCCCCCTTTCTATACTCGGGGAACTAAACCCATAACTACAGAGGAAGAGGAATCCCCCTC
>CAYTCB010000131.1:0-2385 GCA_964436195.1 uncultured Elusimicrobiaceae bacterium | reverse complement strand
ACAATATAGAAGGGTTAAAAGAAGCGATTCTTCGAAACGGAGACAAAAAGAAAGTTATTGTTCTGGTAAACTTTCCTAACAATCCTGCGGGATACTCCCCAACGGTAAAAGAAGCACAGAACTTAGCAGAAACGATACGCCAGTGCGCAGACAGAGGAATAGATATTCTTACCATTTCAGACGATGCCTATTATGGACTCTTCTATGAAGAAGGCATAGAAACTCAATCGAGTTTTACCTACTTCAGCAACCTCCATGACCGTGTCCTCGCAGTAAAGGTAGATGGTTCCACGAAGGAAGACTTTGTATGGGGCTTTCGGGTTGCTTTCTTCACCTTTGGAGGAAAAGGATTAACTCAAAAGCAGTATGAAGCCCTGAATGTAAAAGTATCGGGAATTCTTAGAACTTCGATTTCCAGCTCCTCTCGACTTGCTCAAAGCATCATGCTACGCGTTATGAAGAGCCCTACGTATCAAGAAGAAAAAAAAGCCAAGTACCGCATCCTGCAGGAACGGTACGAAAAGGTGAAAGAAATCCTTAAAAACCGGAAAAATGGCAAAGCGCTGGAAGAATTCCCCTTTAATTCAGGATACTTCATGAGCTTCCGCTGTAAGGGGATTTCCGCCGAAGCTCTCAGACAACGTCTGTTAGAGAGAGGAATCGGAACCATAAATCTTCAAAACCAATTCCTTCGGGTTACCTTTGCCAGTATAGATGTATCAGGCCTGGAAGATCTATACAGGGAGATCTTTAAGGCTGCAGATGAACTGGCAGGTTGAATAAATAACCTTTCCAGGTGTATGAAAAAAATCGAACGGTTCTATTTCGTAAATATCTGTTTCCTAGAAAATGGAAGATACCTGTGAGTTGCTCAAGGATGCTCCCAAAAATCAATGTATGGATACTTTTTCTTTTTGGTGCCTTGCTGTCCCTCGGCGTATTCCTTTTTTTCGGGTGTTCAGAATCTTCTCGACAGAGCGTAGTTGTGGCAACCCATCGGAAAGAAATCGCTGCGTACATTGAGGCTTTCAACACGGATCAAGATCAATACCGGATGGAACTCCAATTTATCCCCGAAGGTCCTATCACTATTCCTTCGGAAGGGCCTGTACCGGATCTGGTTATTTCCGAGCATATCGCAGGGCGAGATACGATAAAAAACTTCCGCTCCCTGGATAGCCTCTTCTACAAACGGAAAATTTCCCTCCGTAGTTTTTACACAGGTCTTCTTCGGCTGGGAAAGAAGGACAACAAGCAGCACCTCCTGCCAGCCTCTTTTGATTTACCCCTTCTTATGTATAACAATCGTTTGCCGGGGAAGGAGAATGAAAAGTTCTTATTGAACCTGGAGGATATAAAAACGATCTCCGCCTCTTACAATAAGGTACAATCCGGCCGGTTTATCAATATGGGATTCTCCCCGCTCTGGTACCCAGATTTTCTCCTCGTGGTTGCTCTACTGCATGGAGCTGAATTTACGGAAGATGGAGAGCGAGTGTTGAGCTTCAAAGAAAAAAATATTCAAAATGCTCTGTCTTTTCTGAGAGACTGGTCTAAAACGAATAATGGGGGCGCTTCAGCGGAGATAGAGTACCAGGAAAAGTACCTTACTACTCCACCGTATCGCCAGGCATCCCTAGAACGAGTCCGGTATGCCTACTCCACCGCCTCCAGCTTTTTCCTTTTGCCGGAGAATCGGCGCCTCGGCTTGGATTTACGCTGGATTGGAAACAATGACAAAATTACGACCCTGGAAAATGTTCTTTTCATGGGAATACCTGTAAAAGCAGAAAACTCCAGAGGGGCTGAAGCGTTTCTATCCTGGTTTTTCCAGCCTTCGACACAGAAAAAACTGTTAGAAGCATCCCAGCGTAAATTCACCCATTTCTTTGGAATCTTTTCCGGATTTTCGTCCTTAAAGGAGATCAACGAAACAGAGTATCCCCGTCTCTATCCGATTCTGGTGGGCCATATTCCACCCGAAGAAATCCTGGTATTCCCTCCACCCGTGCCCTTTATGTGGGGAGAATTAAAAAAACGGATTATCCTTCCCTATTTCCTGGACCAGGTCCAGGATGCAAAACAAGAGGAGAAACTCCAGGACCGACTAAATGCATGGCTCATGGCCAGACCAATCCATTGAGCGATAAGAAAAACAGCATACCTGAGCAGGTCTGCGAGTAGTTCATAAAAAAAGCGGCAGGAATTGCATCTTTCATACATTCCTGCCGCTCCCGTATCCGGCTTGGCTATTCGCAAAGCCCGATATAATCAACCTCTTTCAGCTGACTTTTATACAGGGCCCGAGCTTCTTCGGCTAAGCTGGCAACTTTGCCAATCCATCTGGCAACAACGAGCCCTATTCCAACAGAGAGCGCATACTGT
>CAYTCB010000130.1:0-2406 GCA_964436195.1 uncultured Elusimicrobiaceae bacterium | reverse complement strand
CAAAAAATAACAGATAAATTATAGGTTATATATAGCAATGAACTACACCCATTAACAACTCTCTTTCATGTAAACCTCTTTTTTTGATTTTTGACCGCCTGTAAAAGGGCGGTTTTTTTAAATTTACATATAAAAAATCATTGACAGTATTTTAGCATATGCTATAATTGACCGTATGGATATAATTATAAGGACATACGGAGAACGCACTACACAAAAGTGTATAGACCTTGCAAAAAAGCAGGGCAATGTTCATATTATATCAGAAAAACCATTTTCAGAATCAATCAGAAAAACCTACCTGAAAGCAATTGAACTAAATAAAAAATGGATACCAGTTATAGATGCCGATGTTTTACTTTATGACGGCGTTTTACAAAAAGCAATAGACGAATTAAACAGTTTACACTTTGATATTTTTTGTCTTGATGGAAAAACAGACGATAAAATATTTAACTGTCCACGACGTGCCGGAATACATATTTATAAAACCTCACTCCTTGAAACCGCATTACAGTACATAGACCAAAATCATATAAAACCTGAATCAAATGTCAGACGCGAAATGGAAAAGCACGGGCATATAACATATACAGGCAAGATTATTTTCGGAAAACACGACTATAATCAATATTACCGTGATTTGTGGCGTAAATCAGTCTGTCAGTCTCAAAAGCTCGCAAAGACAATAATTAAGAAAAATATCGTCGAATTTTGGATAAAAAAAGCAGAAATTGACCCCGATTTCAGGGTTATTTTAGCCGCTCATGAATATGGCAGAAATCTGAATACAGAAATAAGAATAGATGCAGATGAAACTTATAACGCAATCGAAGAGCTTAATAAAATGGGAATAATAGAAAAAGGTGAATTATAATGGCATACGACCAGCACATAAGAACAGAAGATGAACTTGATTTACAACTAAAGCACCTTATAGAAATAAAAAAGGTGCATGAAAAATATAATATAAGAATGAGGCTCTCAGCCGGAACATTACTCGGTGCTGTGCGTGAAAAAGACTTTATAAAATGGGATTGGAATGTTTCAGTTGAATCTTTTCATGAAGAATTTTTCCCGCATTTTGAAAATATATGTTCAGATTTCGAAGCACTCGGCTATAAAATAAAAAAACGTGTAAAAAAGGGGCATGTTGCTGTAAATATTTTTAAAGACGATATAAAATTTGTAATTGAATCTTGCGGGTTATCCGAAGATGGAAAATACAGGACATTGCCGATGTATAAAATACCGGTAAAATTTCTTAAAGAATTTGAAATTGTTGAATTACGCGGTGAAAAATTTCTTGCACCAAAAAACCCCGAAAAATTTCTCAAATGGTATTACGGCGCGGACTGGCAGATACCAAAAATCATAGGACACAGAAGCGAAGTCATAACAAAAGAGTGTTACAGATGAAAATATACAAATACAAAAATTATGATGAATATGTAAATTGCCAGAAAGAAGCAAATGCTCGCAAGTCTGCAAACGTTTGGGCGGTTGAGGAAAATATTAAATTTCTTGCCGACTATGTAAATAAAAATACAGAAGCTAAAAACGGGTTATGTCACGGCACACGCGGAGGTTATGAACAGAAATGGTTTAACAAATATATTTCTGGTTGCCAGACTATCGGCTCAGAAATAGGAGACGCAAGCGCGGAAAATACTGTTCAATGGGATTTCAATATTCAAAATCCTGACTGGATAAATAAATTTGATTTCATTTATTCAAATAGTTTTGACCATGCATTTAATCCGATGTCAACAATCAGAATATGGTTCGAACAAATCAAATCAGGCGGATATATTTTTCTTGAATACGACAAACGACAGGAGCATACCGGAGAGATAAGCAAGAGCGCAAATAAAACAGACCCTGTATCGATTACAGTCGATGAACTCATAACACTTATACCTGTATGGCTTGATTATAAATGCAAAATATCGGTTATAGATATGCCGGTCGTAAAAAAAGTATATCAAAAAACAGTGATAATAAAAAAGGTGATATAATGACAGATATTCCAGTTTATATTTTAATTAGAACATCAGGCCGTCCAAAATATTTTAAAACTATGATGGAATCTGTCAAATCACAGACATATAAAAATATTATTACAATAGTTCACACCGATGATCCACGAGACACATATATTGAAGGTGATATAATATTAAAAGGTAGTAGATTCTCTCCGCTCGAAGGCACTGCACCTTACAACCTGTATAACAATCGGTTACTTGAAGCGATACCGGAAGAGCCGGGATACTATTGTTTTATAGATGATGATGATAAATATCACACGGACGATGCAATAGAAAAATTTGTTTCACAATGTGAAGAGGATAAAATAAATGTATGCCGTGTTATACGATGGAACGGAACTATATTTCCAAAAAAATG
>CAYTCB010000129.1:0-2422 GCA_964436195.1 uncultured Elusimicrobiaceae bacterium | reverse complement strand
CCCGCCCCAGGGATGAATCGGCCAGGAGCTCTTGAATACTTTCAAGTTTAAGATCAATAAGGATCACTCCTGCCGGTTTATGAAAATTGCGTTCATCGTAGATCGGTTTTACGATAGAAACTACATCATCCGCTCCCAGGTCAAATAAACTCCGAATGTTGCGGCCAATAGGACGAGAAATAATGGAAATAGAGGCAGTAGATCCCAGCGCTTTTAGATACCAGGGCTCCAGTGTAAGAGGATCCCGGGTAATCCGGGCATAATGGTTTGTCAACATCCGATCATCTGCTGCGAGAAGCATGATGCCTGCAATTTCTTTATGTGTTTTCATGCACATATCCATGAAATCTAACGCATTTTTATGGATCTCAGGTTGTACCTCTCTAGCATTAAAAAAGAAAATACGGGTAGGTTCGTAAGACTCGAGCAACGCAAAAAGCTTTTCAATATTAATAATGAGGTATTCCAGATTTCTATCCACCTGGGCAATCATTCGAAGGGTATGATCAATAACCTGTTGTTCCATCGAGCGGGCATAAAGTACCGGCCCCATTACTCCCAGCGTACAAACCGGAAGCATCAGAAGAGCGAGAAATGATACAATCAACCTGCTTCTAATGGATAATCCCGGCCGAACCACTTATTGTAGTATAGCATAGAAATAAAATAGAGAAACAATCAAACTGCTACTATTTATCGCCTTCCCAGTGGGGGAAGTACAACCTATATCTCCCTGTTGTGCTACGATCTTTCCCTACACATCCTCATCACGGGTGAATTTCTGTTCGTAATATCTCACCCTACTTCATTACGATCATACAGTGCAATGATGTAAGGATGGTTTTCATCATACATCGTTAATGGTTTAGCATTTTCAACTGATCCGATTTCTCTTATATTTTCACCTTTCGTACGTGAAAAAGTATCTCCTAAATCTTTACGGCAATTATTAACTTTCTTCATCATCTCTTTTACGATATCAGGATGGTTTGAATAGAGATTGTGACTCTCTGAAATATCGGATCGTAAATTATAAAGCTCTTTTACCTCGACATTATCGTCCGTAACTGGAATTGAAGAAGTTGTGCCATTATGCTCGGTTGAGGGTCTTCCTGCGTTAGGTCTGCGTGAAACATGCAGTTTCCAATCGCCGACTCGTACAGCCTCCAGATTGTTGCACATGTAATAGAAAAATGTATCTCGCAGTGATTTTTCGGTCTTCCCCAAAAGGAGATCGGAAAAATCCATTCCGTCGATAATCCGATCTGATGGGATTTCCACACCTGATAGTTTTGCGATCGTGGGGTAGAGATCCATTGCAGCGACGATTTCCTTGCATGTTCTTTCAGGAATATGATTCTTCCAGTGCATAATCAAAGGCACCCGCATCCCACCCTCCCAGGTTGTCGCCTTTGTTCCCCGTAGCAGCCCATTACTTTCGCCGAAATCGTTGCGCGAACCATTATCTGAGGTGAAAATAAAAATCGTATTTTCATATACACCATACTTTTTCGCTGCATGGAGCAATGCTCCCATTGCCCAGTCTATTGCCGCAACACATGCACCATAATCACCGTTTCTCGATTTTTTCACAAAGATTTCCGAAGCATAGAGCGGTAAATGAACATGCATATGCGCAAAATACAGAAAAAATGGATTGTTTCTATTTCGTCGTATAAAATCTATGCTTTTTTCAACGTATCTTTCCGTCAAGGAACGCTGATCCGGCTGTTCCTGTATAACTTCTTCTCCCTGGAGAAGAGGAAGTGGAGGCATTGTCCTACGTTTTTCCATTACTCCCATGTCATTGCTGTAAGGAAGCCCATAATACTCATCAAATCCATGCCTAGTCGGAAGAAACTCCGGCTGATCTCCACAATGCCATTTTCCTATAGCCATGGTGGAATAACCGGCTTTTTTCAGCAAAGACGCTATCGTTATTTCCTTTTGATTTAAGCCTATATCATATCCAGGAAACAGAACCCATTCGCCATGAAAAGAGCCAAAGCCTATCCTCGGCGGATAACATCCCGTCATAAGCGCACCCCGTGAAGGAGAGCAAACAGGAGATGCCATATAGAAGTCTGTGAATCTTGTGCTTTCTTTCGCTAAAGAATCAAGGATCGGTGTATCATTCTTTCGAGACCCGTAACACCCTAAGTCTCCGTAGCCGAGATCATCACAATTAACCAACACAATATTCGGTTTCATATTTTTGTCCTTAACTCACCACCATTTAATCAACTCAGTAACCTGATTTCTAAGTGTGACGAAATCCTTGTCAATAATATTTCTTGGACGCGGCAAATGGTTCACAAGTTCTTTTTTTACTTTTGACGGTTTAAGAGAAAGAACAAGGATTCTCTCACTCAGATAAACTGCTTCCTCGATATTATGAGTAATAAAAACGACTGTTGTCCCG
>CAYTCB010000128.1:0-2444 GCA_964436195.1 uncultured Elusimicrobiaceae bacterium | reverse complement strand
TAATCCAAAATCCGTTCGGAAACGATGCTTCTAACGGAGACTCAACGGTTTTTGTAGGCGGAGTAAAAACGCAAATTGAATTCTAATTATGCGTTAAAAAATAACCCGGAAATTTTAGATGTGTTTCCCGGGTTATTTTTTTTACAAAGTCTTTTAACTATGTATTAAATTATGGTAAAATAACCAACTAATATGAAAAAGACAAATTATTCAGAACATTTCAGGATGGAAGTGCTTGAAGAGATATGCCGTATGTTCTTTGAAGGCAACATTGAAAGGGAAATAAATCATCTTCCTTTTAACATAATTCCTAAAGGAAGCGACAGTCATTTCCGCTGCTGCGTTTATAAAGAACGAGCAATTTTAAAATTAAGGACGCTTGCGGCGTTCGGATATTCGGTCAATGAAATAGATGAAGCGCTGCCTCTTACTGATTATCTTTTGCCGGAAAACGAAAAGAAATATAAAACAAACAAAAAACTTCTCACAGTTCTTGAAACTGCCTGTTCTGCTTGTGTAAGAAGTATGTTTATGGTAAGTGAAATATGCCAGGGATGTCTTTCAAGAAAATGTATAAGAGCATGTTCATTTAACGCTATATCGATAGGTCCGGACAGAAGAGCCGTTATAGATGTCGATAAATGTAAAAACTGCGGCAAATGTCTGCCGGAATGCCCTTATAATGCTATATTAAAGATAGTAGTGCCGTGTGAAAACGTATGCCCCGTTGACGCTATAAAAAAAGATAATAAAGGAAGAGCTAATATAGACCACAGCTTATGCATAAGCTGCGGCAAGTGTATATCGGCGTGTCCATTCGGCGCTATAATGGAAAGAAGGCAGATTTTGGATGTTCTCAAAAAACTCAATTCAAAAAAACTTGCTGCATTAATAGCTCCTTCAATAGTCGGACAGTTCGGAGTGCCGGTTGAAAAAATTGTTACGGCTTTAAAAGAACTAGGTTTTGAATATGTATATGAAGTGGCGGCAGGAGCCGATATAACGGCAAAGGTGGAAGCTGCCGAATTTGAGGAAAAGGTAATAGAAAATAAACAGAAATTTATGACTACATCGTGTTGTCACGCTTATATACGTCTTGTTAAAAAACATATGCCTGAATTAAAACCTTTTGTATCAGATACATTTACTCCTTTACATTACACGGCTAAAATAGCTAAACAGGAATTTCCGGATTGTTTGACTGTTTTTATTTCTCCGTGTCTTGCCAAAAGAAAAGAGGGACAGGAAGATGAATTTGTAGATTATGTTTTGACGTTTCAGGAATTAAAAGCGATGATATCGGCAAAGAATATCGATTTGAACGAATGTAAACCTGAAAATCTTTTAAAAACACCTACAAAATATGCCCGTCTTTTCGGAATAAAAGGCGGAGTTATAGATACTGTTAAGAGTTACAGTAAAAAGGAAGCTGATCTTATAAAGCCTGAACTTATAACAGATTTGGATAAGAAAAATATTTTAAAGTTGTCGGTTTATGCCAAAAATGAAAATTGTCAGTCCAATTTGATTGAAGTTATGGCATGCAAAGGCGGCTGCATTGGCGGCTGCTGTACTGTTGCGCCCGCAGCTCAGGCTGATCAGGATTTAAAAAAATATTCGCAGATTGACAAATAGAACATTAAATTATAAAATTTTTGGGAAGTTTGAAGCAGATAAAATCTAAGAGGAAGTTCGGTTAAATTCCGACACTGCCCCGCAACGGTAAAACAGGTTTCTGTGAGTCCGGTCTATTTAGATTTTATTATTTTCCGAGGGGAAATAATGAATAAAAACACGTCTTTTTTTTACGGTGCGCATAATTCTGACTCTCCTTACTGGAGAGCCGGATTTTTTTTATGCGCAAAATAATAATTTCTATTGCAGTTTCCGCTGCATATCTTATCACGACCATTTTTCCGTATGGATTGAAAGCTTCGGATATAACTTCATTTTTTTCCGAATCGAGTTTTGTGGAAAATAAATTGAGATATGGTAAAATTTTGGAAACAAATACTCTGCGAGGCGAAAAGCCTGATATATTTTTTATACACGAACTTCACTGTAATCCTGACGCCCAGCAAAATATTTTTAAAATAATTTGTATTCTGGACAGAGAATTTGAATTAAATGCCGTTTTTACTGAAGGGGCTCCTTCGGGCGAAGTTAATCTTTCCTTAATCAGAGACATACATCCTTCAGAGGTTCGCGACGGCGTTTTGAAACGCATGATATCGGAAGGATTGTTGAGCGGCAGTGAATCTTACTGCGCGGTAAACTATAAAACTCTTTACGGTATTGAAGACTGGGATTTATATCGTAAAAATATTGAGAGATTCAGAAATATAAAGGAAGTTAATTCAAAATTTTTAAATATTTTGCTGGCGGCAAGAAATGATCTTGAATTTGAAAAAATAAAATTTTATTCTCCGGAGCAATATAGTTAT
>CAYTCB010000127.1:0-2553 GCA_964436195.1 uncultured Elusimicrobiaceae bacterium | reverse complement strand
GTTTTCCAGGTTTCGTATGCCGCCGAATTCCAGTCCCAGTCTTCAGTTTCAGCAGAAACACCGCCCAAAAGATCAGGCTGTTTTTTTGCCTTCGTTGAAGAATTTGCGGTCTGGCGCGTATTTTTTGCCACTTTATTAAACGACGCTATGATTGAAACTTTTATCTTTGTATCAAGAATATCGCCTACTATATGTCCTTTTTTTAGTTCGTCGCATTGCTTAAATTCTTTTTTTACAAAATCATCTATCCATTTTTCGTCGCCGACCGTAAAAGGGCTCGTTCTTGAACTTGAAATATTAATCAGCATTCTGTTTGCTATTTTTATGCTGGGCCCTTCAACGAATACGTTTGTCATGGCTCTGGTGAACGCTTCTTCAATAGTTTCGCCTTCGCCAAGTCCAATAATTGCGTTGCTGGCATTTCCAAGTATCGCCTGCACATCGGCAAAGTCTATGTTGATAAGACCTGTTTTTGTAATAGTGTCTGTTATCGACTGTATCGAAATTCTTAAAACGTCGTCGACTCTTTTATACATTTCTTCGATAGGCGTTTTTAAGTCTATAACGGCAAATATTTTATCGTTCGGTATTACAATTAAAGCGTCGGTATATTCTTTTATTTTTTCTATTCCGGTATTTGCATTTTCTATTCTTTTTTTGCCTTCAAGCGTAAACGGTTTTGTTACTACTCCAACCGTTAAAACTCCCATATCCCTTGCAATTTTTGCAATGACGGGAGCCGCTCCCGTTCCCGTTCCGCCGCCCATTCCGGTAGTTACAAAAACCATATTTGCGCCTGCTATTGCGTCTTTTAAAATTTCTTCGCTTTCAAATGCCGATTTTTCCCCTTTCTGAGGGTCGCCGCCTACTCCGAGGCCGTCTATTCCTATCTGAATTTTATCTTCGGCAACAGAACGTCTCAATACCGATGCGTCGGTATTTACGACTATAAACTGCACGTCGGATATGTTTGCGGCTATCATTCTGTCGACGGCATTATTGCCGCCGCCGCCCACGCCTATTACTTTTATCACGGCTTTTTTTTGAAAATTATTTAGTCCGCCGTTTGAAGGCAGTTTTATGCTCACGCTCATTTTTTAAATCCTCCGCCCTAAACCATTTTATCGAATATTTGTTTAAACCATGAAGAGACGCTGTCAGTCAGCTGCGGTTTTTTGCCGCGCACTACTTTTGAATAATTATTTTCCTGCATTACAAGATGATCCTTGTATTCGCTGTAAAGAGTCGCTATTGCGGTCGTGTAAACCTGGCTTTCAAGTATATCGGCAGGCACTATTATTTTATCGCTGTTTATGTTTGCAGTTTTTACGCCGCAGTCAAAAGCTTTTTCAAAAGCTTCAAGCATTCCAGGCAGTTTTGTTCCCGCTCCCGTAAGAATAACGCCGCCTGAAAGGGCGGAAATGTCGATCCCTCTTTTTTCAAGATTATAAAATATAAAATCGATCTGCTTGTCAATTGCCGGTTTGATTACGTCGACAAGTTCCTGTCTTGTGGCTTTTTTTGGTTTGGAACCTACCGTGTATTCAAATTCTGCGTCGGGATTTGCCAAAACTTCTTCAAGAACCGCTCCGTAAGTTTCTTTGATTCTTTTTGATTCAGCCTGCGTTGTTCTGAATTTTTTTGTAATGTCTTTTGTAAGAAGATCCGAGCCCATCGGAAGTTCAAAAATATCCTGAATTATTTTATTTATGTAAACCGAAATGCCGGTCGTCATTCCGCCTATGTCGACGAGTATGCATCCCAGCTCTTTATCCGATGTTTCAACAAGCGTATCGCCGAGAGCGTTGTATCCGTATGAAAGCTGCAGCCCTTCAACGCTTACGGCATTTTTAATATTTTCCATGCTGCTTTTTGAAGCCACTATGACAAGCGCTTTCAGCTGCAGATGAGAACATTCAAGCCCTATCGGATCCTGAATTCCGGGCAGATTATCTACTATGTATTCTTTAGGTATTATCTGTATTATCTCATGGCGGAAATCAAGAATAGTCGCATTTTTCACGGCTTCGGTGACGGCGCTCATGTTATCGTCGTTTATTTTTTGAGATTCGGTATCTGATATTCTGAAATTGCCCGTAGTATTTTGCGCTTCTATAAGAGCGCCTCTTACAGACACTATTATTCCGTTAGCCTGCGAACTCTGGCTTTCTTCAAGGTTTCTTATAAGGTTTTCTATGGCTCTTGCCGATTCCCTTATTCCTACTACGGCTCCGTCTTTTATGCCGTCGGGACAAGGTTCCGTTGCAGCATGAAGAATTTCCATCTTTCTTTCGTTTGTGTTGAAAGTCGCTATGATTCCGTGTACCGACGAACTTCCGATATCAAGAATGATTATCAAATCTTTTTTTGCAGCCATTATATTCTCCCTTCTTTTGCGGGTTCGGGGTCCTGTTGAACTTGTTCATCAGCAGGCTCTTCCGTCAATCCCGGTTTTACTATAATCTTATTTTTATCTAAAAAGTTTAAATCCATATATTCAACGCCGGGATATTTTGAAGAGGCGTCGGTGAAAACTTCGATCATCTTTTTTGT
>CAYTCB010000126.1:0-2622 GCA_964436195.1 uncultured Elusimicrobiaceae bacterium | reverse complement strand
TCTTTCAAAACCAGTGTTTTTCATCCAGGCGATTTTCAAAAATCCCTATTATATATATCCTGTTGACGGCGAATCTCAAAGAGAAGGATACCAGCTGCTACTGAAGCGTTGAAGGACCCGACATGTCCCCTCATAGGAATCCGTACCAGAGCATCACAGGACTCCCGTACCAATCTGCTCAACCCTTTCCCTTCGCTTCCCAGCACCAGGACGATCCGTCCAGAAAGGTTCATCTGGGTAACAGAGGTTCCTCCCATGTCTGCCCCGTAGATCCAATATCCCGCATTTTTTAAAAAAGATATTTCCCGTACTAAATTGGGAGTTTCCAGGATAGGTACGTAGGCACTCGCCCCTGCAGAAATTTGGGCTACTACTTTAGAATCCTTTGCCGATCTACGTTTTGGTAAAATTATCCCATCTACAGCGAACAGATCAGCGGATCTCACTATAGCCCCCAGATTATGAACATCTGTAATTCCATCCAACATAAGTAAACAGGAATTGTCCCCGCTGGTTTCAACGATTTGTTCCAAAGATACTTCTGATTTTATCGGTTGGGGCATTCTTAAAACTGCTCCCCGGGAGTCCTCAACTCCGGGGAAGGAAAAGGGAAAGGGCCCCTGGACCCAGCGGACCTCTACTCTGCAACTTAAAGCTAATTTTTCAAGGGATAGCGTGCGGTTGTTCTTCCGGTTTAAAAAAAGCACCATTCCCGGTATTCCCCGGGTAAGAAAAGCTTCAATAGCATGAAAACCCACAATGAATTTAGACACGGTTATTTTTTTTGACCGAACTGTTTTACTTTATCTATTATACCATTAAAATCAGTATCCCGTTCATACCGTTCAATGTACACACCGTTCTGTATATATACCCACATATCTATTTTTCCATCAAAATTTGTATCGATCAGTTCTTTAACCAGAACTCCCTTTTCATACAAACAGAAATCATCCATCTGCAGATCGAAATTATAATCCAGTTCCTCGAAAAGTTTTTGACCTTTCTCATCCAGTAGTAAGATATGATCCGTTTTCCCATCATTATTTCGATCTAAATCTATTTGGGTTGTTTTATAGCCATCAAGAGATGCTTGTAGTTCCACCCGGATCAACTTTACATCCACTTCAGGTGAAGCGGCCCGTAGAAAAGGAGTACTAAAAAAAATCCAAACGACAACAAAAAGTATACGTTCTATCACGGTCTACGAACTCCGAAATTCTGATAAGGGGATAGGATGGGGTTCCGTATTTTCCCCTTCTATTTCAGAGAGCTCTTTTAATAGGGCTTTCGACCGATTGGATAATCGGGTAGGTACTTGAACCATTACCCTGATGTACATATCTCCTTTTCGATTCGGCTGATTGGGGTAAGGGAATCCTTCCCCCTTTAGCCGCAGTATTTTCCCATTCTGGGTACCCGGTGGTATTACCAGACGGATTTTCTTGTCTTCTAGATTCCGTATTGTAAGTTCGGCCCCAAGCGCAGCTTGAGCAAAACTGATAGGAATAGCGCAGTATACATCGTTTCCTTCCCTTTCAAAGTATTCATGGGGCCGAATATGAATAATTACGTACAGATCTCCGCTGGGGCCTCCATTCGGACCTGCATCACCCTGACCGGGGATGGTGATCCTCTTACCATCTTCAATGCCGGGAGGAATAGTAACTTTGATTTTCTGCTGCTTTTTTACAAGCCCTGTACCCCCACAGTTCTTGCAAGGACGATCGATGACGTACCCTTCACCATTACAATGGGGACAACTGGAAGCAATGGAGAAAAATCCAGAGCTGCGCCGGACTTGTCCGGTACCTCCGCAGGTGGGACAGGTTTTCCGGCCTCCTCCTGCCTCTACTCCGGTTCCGGAACAAATCCCACAGGATGCGTTCTTATAATAGGCAATTTCCGTTTTTGTCCCATGAACTGCATCCTTAAAATCGATTTCCAGATCGTACCGGAGATCTGCGCCTCTCTGAACAGAAGTCCGTCCGCTTGCTGTTTTGCGTCGAGTTCCTCCCCCACCGAAGAAATTGTCGAAGATTCCGGAAAAATCTCCGAATATATCTTCAAAGTCTCGGAACACCGTAGAGTAATCATGCGCTGTCCCGCCGGCTCCACCCATTCCTTCTAACCCTGCAAAACCGAACTGGTCGTACGTTTCTCTCTTCTTAGGGTCCGAAAGAACCTCGTATGCTTCCGTTGCCTCTTTGAATTTCTCTTCCGCTTCTTTATTCCCGGGGTTTTTGTCGGGATGATATTGAACGGCGAGTTTACGATACGCTTTTTTTATTTCATCCAGAGAGGCTCCTCGGGAAACCCCGAGGACCTCATAATAATCTCGTTTAGCCAAGCTGCCACACCTAATTATTTAGATTATTTCTTATCGTCGTCTACAACTTCGTAATCTACATCCTCTACATTGGATTTTGAGGAACCCGTTGATCTCGTACCGCTTGTTCCCTCTCCCTGTGCGGAACCAGAACTGCCCGTATCCCGTTGCTGGGCCTGTTTATAAACCTCTTCTGATAATCGGAATGCCGCCTGTTTCAACGCCTCGGTTTTTTCCCGTATGCGTGCAGCGTCATTGCTGTCCATAACAGAGCGCAAATCAGCTATAGCATC
>CAYTCB010000125.1:0-2624 GCA_964436195.1 uncultured Elusimicrobiaceae bacterium | reverse complement strand
AACCTGCCAGTCTTTTATAATCGCCCCCATAGATAAACCGCCCTGCGGATATCCGTTCCCCTTCTGCCGTCTCCACAGCTACGGCCTGCCTACCCTCGGATACGATCCGAACAATCCGGGTATTGAGTAAAATAGTCCCTCCTTCCCCGCGAAACCGGGAGGCAAGCAAATCATGGAAAGCCTGCATCCCGCCTTTAGGATACCAGTAGTCCTTGGCCCATAGGTGCCAGAATCCGGCAAAAAATATATAGGGCATCCGATAGTATCCGATCCGGGTAAGCCAGTTCCGCAATTGAGGATCCCTGATTGCTGAACAAGCCTTTTCCCGATAACGATAAGTAAGCCATCTCCGTAATCTAGGTAGGTATGGCAACAAACCCAGTAATTTCCCAACGGAAAAATCTTGAATTAAAGGGAATTCCCACGGAGTGCAGTGCGTTTCCAGGAACCTGGATACTTCCCGTATTTCCTGAAACAACGGACGGATCCCCTTTTCCCGCGGAAAGGCTGACTGCAGGGCCTCTTCCACATGATCGAATGAATCTATAAAAAAATCAAAATCGGGAGATTTCATCCGATACCGACAGGGTATCCACTGAATATGAGAGTAGATATCCAGCTCTTCCAGCAGAGGAAATACAATCCCCAGACTTTCAAACGATTGATCTCCTCCATCAAAATAGAAGTCACCCCTGCGGAACCCGGACATGCTGCCCCCCGTCTGGTGATTTTGTTCAACTACCGCTGTCTTCACCCCGAGGGACACGAGGTAATTAGCAGCAATCATCCCGCCAATTCCACCGCCTATCACTACAACATCAAAATCCTGCATGGCTCAAAGTGTACGACAAACAGCATCTCTTTGCCAAAGGTAAAATCTAGAAAAATCAGAATCCGCTCTTGAATTCCACGGCTGCCCCCTGTACAATCTTTTTTCCATGGCATCGGGTATCTTCAAGTATGTTGTTGTTCTTTTCGCAATGCTTGTAATGGGCTGCTCATCTAAAGATGCATACTATGCTATAGGCCCAAAGGATAAGGCGAAGGAGACGGAAGAACTACTTCGCCTCCTTCGGGATGAAAAACAGGAAGATGCGGGTAAATTTGTTCTTATCCAGCAAATTGCCCACAACTTGATGGCTGTTGGAAGTATAGAGCGGTTAAACGTATTTTTAACAACCTATGTGGAAAAAAACCCAAACGATTCATTTAACGCATACTACCTGTACCTTGTAGGTCAAAATTACAGGATGCAAAACAGTCCGCCTATTGCAGCTTATTACTACAATCGGGTGCTCCGAAACCATCCGGATATTATCGTGCAGGGTAACTCGATCCATTTCAACTGTTTGCAGGAGTTAATCCATCTTACTAAAGAGCCCGAATACCGAATCAACTATTATAAAGAGATTCAAGGACGATTCCCAAACAAGGTAGACCCGGGTTCTACCTACTACTACATGGGGAAAACCTATGAAACCCTGGGAGAATGGGAACAGGCAATCCAGATGTACACGAAATTTCTAAAATATCCGGAAACAGTAATTCCAGAAAATCCAGATGCCCGGCAGCAAATCGCCAACTACCTTGCTTTTCACGCATCGGATAAAAAGTGGATACGGGAAAGTCTGGAAGAAATTGTGAACGAAATCAAAAACGCTATAGCCCAACGGGATGTGAAAGCATTGCTGAATCTACGAGCCCAGGTAAATTTCTTCGCTATGTCCTGGGAACAGGATGAATCGGAAAGTTATGCGCAGGCTTTCTTCGACCTGGGAACTTTTCTGCGAGGTTCTACCGTTCGATATGCGGAGAACCTCGATATAGACTCCAATGCACAGGAGGCGTACCTGGAAACCTGGGGTTGGACGTATCGGATTTCAACCTGGTATCTATACTTTCGCAAGATCCACTATCCACAGGATCCTTCAATTCATGGGAGATGGGAATGGGCAGGCATTTACTTCGGCGAAAAACTCTAATTTTCTCTCTGGTGTTCGGCGTTCTCGGGAAGACATATTCCTTTGGAGAACAGGACCGGATCCCGGAACAGTCGACGGTAATACCTACCGTTGAAACCCGTTCGGCTCAGAGAACCCTTCAGATCCCTGTCGGTGTTGATCTATCAGAGATCAGGCAGCCTCATACGGGGCCTGAAGTGTTATCCTCCCTATTACCTCTAACCCCCGAGGTCGAAGCAAACTTTCAACGAATCCTGAACTCACCCGAAGATAAGGCTCGAATTCTGCGAGCAATGGAACGGTCAAAACCTTATATTTCATTTATCCGACAAAAGATCCAGGAGTATAATCTTCCTCCGGAAATCTTCTTTCTCCCCGTCGTGGAGTCCCTCTACAACCCCTATGCCCGTTCTCCTCAGGGTGCCGTAGGGATCTGGCAATTTATGCCGGACAGTATGCACCCCTGGATGATACGGAATGAATGGATGGACGAACGGAGAGATTTCTGGAAGTCTACCATTGGAGCATTGGAGAAATTGCGGATCAATTACCGGTATACAGGAGATTGGCTCCTGGCCTTAGCGGCTTATAATTGTGGATTAAATCGAATTCTTACCACAATGCGGGCTCATCCAGGCAAAGATTTCTGGGCGCTCTCCCGTG
>CAYTCB010000124.1:0-2679 GCA_964436195.1 uncultured Elusimicrobiaceae bacterium | reverse complement strand
AGTTAATCAAAAGGTTTGAACTCGACAGCATCCTGGGAGAGCCCGCCGGCAGGCTGGACGCCGGTATCTACCAGCGGCTGTCGATGGCCTGCGCGCTTTTAAACAAACCCCGGCTCCTGATTGCCGACGATTTGATAAATGACATCGACCCCTATTCCAGGCATATCGTCTTAAAGGAGCTGAACCGCTTCATATCTGACGGCGGAGCATGTATATGGAGTTTCAGCCGCGTTGAGTTCTGCTCCCTGACAAGCAGGGTGGGCTGGCTGGAAAACGGGCTGGTTACCCTGTACTCACCGCGGGAGGCACAGGAAATATGGGAAAGCCGGATCCGGCTCATCGAACAGCAAAGTGGTGACAGCGATGCTTAAACAATGCCTGGCCATCGCGCGCCGCGAAATTTTTTTCATGTGGCGGGACAGGGACCTGCGTTATATCCTGCTGGTCGGCCCCCTGCTCGGGCTGCTGGTTTTTTATTTCACATACAGCCACCAGGTCCTAAAGGACATACCGGCCGCGGTCGTAGACCTCGACCGCTCACGGGCCAGCCAGGAGCTGGTCAGAAATATCCTGGGCGCTGAAAACTTAAAAATAACGGCATATCCCGACAGCTTTGATCAACTCGAGGAACTGATTAAGAAAGGCGAAGTCGTCGCCGGGGTGGTTATCCCGGAAAATTACGGAAAAGACACGGCCCTCTCCCGCCAGACGTGGGTGATGATGATCGTGGACGGCAGCAACATGATCTACGCCACCAACGCCACCAGCGCGATGCTGTCCGTTACCCGTACTCTCAGCGCCCAAACAGGTGTTAAAACCCTGGTCGCCCGCGGCATACAGCCCGATCAGGCGGCGGCCGCGTATCAATCTGTCGAATTCCGCGAGGAAGCCTGGTTTAACCCGACGTTAAACTACGCTTATTTTGTTGTGCTGGCACTGGCGTTAAATGTCTGGCAGCAGTGCTGCACCCTGGCCGCCACTATGAACATCATCGGTGAAACCGGCGCCGCCAGCTGGCAGCTGATAAAATCCCTCGGCATCTCCAGGCTGAGGCTGTTTATCAGCAAATCAGCCGCCCAGATCATAACATTTATGGCTATTGCCCTGCCGCTGTTCTGGCTGGCCTTTGCAGTATTCAAACTGCCCCTGTGCTGCGGCCTCCCCTTGTTTTTCCTGTTCAACCTGGCCTTTGCCACGGCGCTGCACAGCGTCGGCACCCTCGCTTCCAGCATAGCCCGCGACGCTGTAAACGCCACCAGGTTCGGTATGATTATAGCGCTGCCTTCATTCCTTGTTTCCGGCTACTCCTGGCCCCTGGACGCGATGCCTCACTATCTTCAGTCTATCGCAAAAATGCTGCCGCAAACATGGTACTTCCAGGGTATAAACTTACTGTGCTTCAAAGACCCGGGCTGGGCTTTCATGTCCCGGTACTTCCTGGCATTCCTGGTCATCGCCGCAGTATGCTACTCTGCGTCGGCGTTTTTAGTCGCCAGAAGAACCTAAAAGAATAAAACAAATTGACGTGATTAACAGGATTAAAGTCGATTAACAGGATTTTTTAGTATCATCCCAAAACTTTCCAAACTAAAACGCGTCGAGACTATTAAAAAGATTACTTTAATATAAATTAATAAATGTTTTAACATTAAAAATATTATTAAATCCTGTAAATCTTAATAATTTTGTAAATCATGTGAAATAGTTACAAAAGAGAATTAATAAAATCCTGTAAATCCAGTCAATATGTTTAACCTGTAGGCATAATGAGTTAAGCATGAAAGGTGAGCGAGTTTTGAAACAATTATTATATATAACTTATTATGAAATGGTCCATATTTTCAAAGACAGAGTACTCCTCCTGCTGATATTTTTTGTGCCGCTTTTTTACGCGTTCCTCTGCGGCGCTGTATACTCGCAAGGCATCCTGACCAACATCCCTCTTGCTGTTGTTGACCTGGACAACTCCGGTCTCAGCCGGGAAGTAATCAAGTCTTTTGAAAACTGCCCGCGCTTTAGCATAGTGCGGGATATTACGACCTATCCGCTTATGGAAGAGGGCATGAAGCAGAGCGTAATCCGGGCCGGGGTGGTAATCCCTGAAAACTTTGAAAAGGAGGTCGCACAGAACCGGGGCGCGAAAATCCTGACTGTCTACGACGGCTCGAACCTTATCTGGGGCTACAACATCCGCAAATATACCCTGGAGGTAATCAACCAGTTCGGCACTGACCGGGCGGCGGCTTATATGGCCGGTCTGGGTTTGTCCAAAAAGGAAATTACGAACGTCCTTGACACGATATCCGCCAACACTGAAGTATGGTATAACCCCACCTTCAGCTACGCCGGTTATATGATGTTTGGCCTGATCATGCTGGTGATCCACCAGATCTGCCTCCTCAGCGCCAGCTTGACTGTTACCAGGGAAAAAGAAAAGAACTGCTGGATACAGTTCTTGTGTTCCCCGCTGCCCGCGTGGAAAATATTTCTCGGCAAGTCGCTGCCGTACTTTTTAACCGGCTTTTTAAATTACGGTCTGCTGCTCTGGTTTATTAACCGCTTTATGCACTTAAAAATTGAAGGCTCCGTACCTTTATTGGTGTTCCTGGGCCTGCTTTATACTGTCGTTATCACCTGCGCCGGTTTTTACATATCGCTTAAAGCTAAAGACTCCCTTCA
>CAYTCB010000123.1:0-2683 GCA_964436195.1 uncultured Elusimicrobiaceae bacterium | reverse complement strand
TTTTTGCTGACCTGAAAATAATTTCTCAAATCAATTTCAGTTTCTGAGTAATCAAATGAACTTCCCGTTTTTGAATCAAATGCAAGCCATGACATCTCAAACAACCAGCCGTCGCGCGCATAAAGATTATTGTTTCTTGTATCATAAGATATTTTTAAGCCGGCCCCCGAAATCAAACCATCGGTATCGTACTGTTCCATGAGACCGCCGGATTTCTTATTTTTTACCGATAAATTTTGAAAATTGTATATTATGCCGACCTTAATTCTGTCAGTTAATTTTCTATGAATACCCACCCCAATTCCGTAAGCAAAATTTTTATAATCTTCTTCGCTGTCTGAATAACTTTGGTTCCCGATGCCGTAAAACTGTTTGTTAAAATCACTTAACAAAATAAAACCGTCAATGCTGTATAAAGAAGAGAGATGTATTTCAGGTCTTGCAGCAAGCATAAACTGGCTTTTTGTAGTTCCAAAAAACACAGTATTGACTGCAGAATGATGTTTTTCTACGTCATTTTTAAAATAAAATATATCTGTTGCGCCAAGTCCAAGGCCCGTTTCGTTAGTATAAAAAATAATAGGTAGCAGAACATTTCCAGTTTCAGCACTTAATACTGATACAAAAGATAAAAAAATAAAACAGATAAGTGATTTTTTTAAAAATTTCATTGACGGATTAATATTCTGCAAGAATATCCTTCATATCTTTAACCGCCTTTTCAAGACCGTCAAACACAGCTTTTGCTATTATTGCAAAACCTATATTGAACTCATTAAAACCGCCTAAAGCGCATATATCTTTTACATTTTTATAATCAAGCCCGTGGCCTGCATTTACAATAATATCGTTTTTAAGAGCACATAACGAAGCCTGTTTTACAGCTTCAAGCTCATCAAGAAGATTGCCGCCTGCTTTATATATTGACGCATATTTCCCGGTGTGGATTTCTATTGAATCTGCACCTATCTCGGCACACGCCTCAACCTGTTCTATTTTAGGATCTATAAACATGCTTACTACTATTCCCTTATCCTGCAGTTTTTTTACAATCGTTTGAAGTTTATTTTTCTGCGAAAGAACGTCAAGACCGCCTTCAGTTGTTATTTCCTGGCGTTTTTCTGGCACTATGCAGACGGAGTACGGCTTTAAATCAAGAGCTATATTTACTATCTCATCGCTTGCAGCCATTTCAAAATTGAGGCGAGTTCTCAGCTGTTCCTTTATTTCATACACGTCTCTGTCCTGGATATGGCGTCTGTCTTCCCGCAAATGAGCCGTAATTGAATCTGCTCCAGCTTTTTCGCATATTGAAGCCGCCAAAAGAGGACTTGGAAAATCTTCCTTTCTGGCCTGTCTTAACGTTGCAATGTGATCAATATTTACACCCAATTTTATCATTTATAATCCTTTTATCTCTTTTTCGGCGCATTCAATTATTGACATCGCCATTTTTTTTATTTCATCCGAATCAAGCCCTTCAATCATGACTCTCAACAAATTTTCTGTGCCGGAATATCTGACAAGAACGCGTCCGTCCGAACCAAGCTTGTTTTCCATATTTCTGATTGATTTTGCAGTTTCAGGAAGATTTTCAAGAGGAATCCTTTTTTCGACGTTTTTATTTATCAAAACCTGAGGATATTTTTTTATAATGCAGCTTAAATCAGACAGTTTTGCGTTTTTTTCAACAAGAATCTTCAAAAGCTGCAGAGAACTTAAAATCCCGTCGCCCGTATCAAGCATATTTTTAAAAATTATATGTCCTGACTGTTCTCCGCCGATAACAGCTTTATTTTTCACAAGCTCCTCATAAACGTACCTGTCTCCTACTTTGCTTATTACCGTTTTAATTCCGATATTCTTCATTGCTTTCAGAAGTCCGATGTTTGCCATTACGGTTACAACCAGCGTATTTGAGGCAAGTTTTTTCTTTTCTTTAAGATAAGATGCTGCTATAGCCAAAAAATAATCGCCGTCTCTTACTATTCCTTTATCATCGGCAAAAATTATTCTGTCAGCATCGCCGTCGTAGGCAAATCCGCAAAAAGCCTTTTGCGAAACAACTTTTTTTGCAACGTGTTCCGGATGAAGGGCTCCGCAGTTTAAATTTATATTTTTCCCTGTGGGATCTGCGTTAATAACTGTTAAATCAGCTTTTAGTTTTTTGAGAATTTTAGGAGCGATTTTATATGACGCCCCGTTTGCGCAGTCAACAATTATTTTTTTGCCTTTAAGAAGACCTGCCGGCACGGCTGAAAGCAGAAAATTTTCGTACTGCTTTATTATATTTTTACCTGATATATTTTTTATTTTTTTGCAGGCCGGAATTTTTATAAGACCTTCAAGAAATTTCTTTATCTCTTTTTCAAGTTTTTCCTCAACGGCATCCGAAAGTTTCATGCCTTTTGAACTGAAAAATTTAATTCCGTTATCTTTGTACGGATTGTGCGAAGCTGAAATAACTATTCCCGCGTCATACTTGTTGTTTTTAAGAATATATGCGACTGCCGGAGTCGGAACTATCCCTAAATCAACAACTTTGACTCCGGCTGAATTTATGCCTTTTGTCAAAGCCTTAAGTATCCTCGGCCCTGATTCTCTCGTATCACGGCCTATAACAATCCCAGCTCCTTTTCCTTTTACATTTTTAGCCAAAACATAACCTATAAGACTTACTGTA
>CAYTCB010000122.1:0-2699 GCA_964436195.1 uncultured Elusimicrobiaceae bacterium | reverse complement strand
AAGATATATTGAACGCAGCAAATAAATATTTTAAGTCTATTCCGTATAAACTGATAATGACTTCTGAATCCGGAGATAAATAATGAATATATATCTTTTAATAATAGTAATATTCATGCTTGTTTCGTTTTTTATAGATTCAATCGCCGACTATTTAAATATAAAGAACATGTCTGAGGTTTTGCCTGAAGAATTTAAAGGATATTACGATGAAGAAAAATATAGAAAATCTCAAAACTATCTTAAGGATAAAACTGTATTTGATTTTATAAATTCATCTTTTGTTCTGGTTGCGCAGTTAATTTTTATAATTGCAGGCGGTTTTAATTTAGTTGATAATTTTGCAAGATCTTTCGGATACGGAGAAGTCGTATCGGGCGTTATATTCATAACTGTTCTTATCGTAATTTTTAATGTAATAAAAATACCTTTTTCGGCATATAATATTTTTGTAATTGAAGAAAAATACGGTTTTAACAGGATGACATTTAAAACTTTTATATCTGATTTAATAAAAAATAACATTCTGCTTCTTGTAATAGGACTTCCAATATTTGCGGTAATAGTTTGGTTTTTTATGTTTTACGGACAAGAATCTTGGCTTTATGCGGCAATAAGCGTTATACTTTTTGAACTTCTGATTATGTTTGTGGCTCCGGTTCTTATAATGCCTCTGTTTAATAAATATGTGCCTGTTGAAGACGGCGATCTGAAAACCGAGCTTGAAAATTATGCAAAACGCGAAAATTTTAAAATGAAAGGATTGTTTAAAATGGACGGTTCCAAAAGATCAACAAAAACAAATGCGTTTTTTACGGGTTTTGGAAGGTTCAGAAGAATAGTTTTGTTCGATACTCTCATAGCCAAACATACTGTTTCCGAACTTGTTTCAGTTCTTGCCCATGAAATGGGTCATTATAAAAAAGGACATATTAAAAAATTTATGATTATGTCTTTTATAAATACGTTTATAATGTTTTTTATTCTTTCGTTTTTTATAGCAAATCCTGATTTATTTGAAGCCTTTTCAGTTGAAAACATCTCTGTTTACGCATCTTTCGTTTTTTTCGGATTTTTATATACGCCAATATCAATGTTTTTATCGGTAATACAGAATATTATGTCAAGAAAATATGAATATGAAGCAGACAGATATGCCGTTGAAACTTATAAGAAGCCGGAAGCTATGATTGAAGCGCTTAAAAAACTTTCGGTTGATAATCTGTCTAATCTCACGCCTCATAAATTTAAAGTTTTTACGGAATATTCGCATCCGCCTGTACTTGAAAGGATAAAAGCGATAAAAAGTATTAAAATATAATTAAACGGAGGATAAAATGGATAAATTATTAAAAGATTTGCTGAATGCGCCCGGCATATCGGGTTATGAAGAAACTGTTGCCGAAATTATCAAAAAAGAGCTTGAAAAAAGCTGTGACAGCGTTAAAATAGACAATTTCGGAAATGTCATATCAAAAAAAGGAACAGGCAAAAAAAAGATAATGATTGCCGCCCATATGGATGAAATAGGTCTTGCCGTTAAATACATAAATGACCAGGGATATATTTATTTTATAAAAGTCGGCGGAATTTCAGACGGCGTTTTGCCAGGACAGAGAGTAATTATAAAGTCTCAAAAGGGAGACGTTTACGGAATAATAGGGACAAAACCGCCGCATCTTCAGACGCCGGATGAAAGAAATAAAGTGGTTTCTTATGATAATATGTTTATAGATATCGGATGTTCAAAGAGAGATGAAGTCCTTGAAAAAATTGATATCGGAGACCAGATAATATTTGAACCGAATGCAGGAATTCTTAACGGAGATATTTATTACGGAAAAGCCGTTGACAACAGAGCCGGCTGCTATGCGATGATAAAAATCATGGAAAAACTTTCAGTAAACGCCGAAGTTTACGGAGTTGCAACAGCCCAGGAAGAAGTAGGTCTTAAGGGTGCAAAAACGTCTTCTTTTGCCGTAAATCCAGATTTTGCTCTCATAGTAGACACTACAACTGCAGGAGATGTTCCGGGAATTGAGGGGAAAGTATCTTCTTTAAAACTCGGTGAAGGCATTGCAATTACTCTTATTGAAGCAAGCGGAAGAGGAACAATAGTAAATAACAAAATAAGAAAAATGATGCTTGAGGCAGCAAGAGAAAATAATATAAAACACCAGCTTGACGTAATAGACGGCGGCATGACCGACGGTGCAACTATTTATATAAACAGAGAGGGGATTCTTACCGGTATTTTAAGTCTTCCTACAAGATATCTGCATGCTTCAAGTTCGGTTTTTAATATAAAGGATTTGGATTCGGCTGTTGAGCTTGGCATTAAAGCTATAGAAAAATTCGTTAAATCGTAAAGATTTCAACTTTTCGGCTGCAACTTTGTATTTTCAAAGCTCATTTACAAACCGCTTCGCTGTACTTTACGTAAACTTCGCTTTGAAAATACTTTGTTTCGCCTGAAAATTTGGGAATCTTAAAAAAATATAAAAAATTCAAAGGAACCCCTTTGAATTTTTTATTTCGTCTCAAATCTTAAAGTCTCAAAAAAGTAGTTTGTATAGCTTACGCGGCAAAACGGCAACAATACAAAAATTATATTTACAGTTCGGTCCGGGCGACGGCGGCGACAAATACTTTTTTTGCTCCTGATTTTTTAAGAAGTTCGGCGCAGACGTTTGCCGTTG
>CAYTCB010000121.1:0-2744 GCA_964436195.1 uncultured Elusimicrobiaceae bacterium | reverse complement strand
ATTCATGAGTTCGGTAAAATCTATCAAGTTCCGGCTGTTATTGTAATGCTCAACTGGCCGACCGCCATCGCACCGTATCTAAAGGACAAGGAAAACGGAGGGCCGTTCGAAACAAAGTTCAGGCACGCCGATGAGGTGGAAGCTTCCTATGCTCTCGCACTATTTCCGGAAATGAATGATAAGAAATATATGGAAGACAGTAACCCCACAGGATTCATGCCCGCAGGGCATGTAGACTATGGCGGGGATATTTATCAATGCCCGATCCCGGGGCACTGCCAGATAGGAATGGGAGGACTTGAGGTAAAACTTTATCCGGAAGGGGTCATAGGAAAACCGAGCCTCGCAGACGCCTCAAAGGCAGAAGAGGGATTAGAGAAACTCTTCGACTATATGATCAAACTCCATAACGATATCCGGGATAGATTCCCACCGGGAAAACTTCCCGATATCGAGCTCGTGACTGAACGGAATAGGAGTGATGTAGAGGCGGCCATCAAAGGTCCATTCAACGGGGGCAGGAGCATCTATTCCCTTCATTACCCTATTTAAACTGAGTATTTAAGAGAAAGGAGAATGAAAAATGAAGGAAGAGACAAAGACGTTTTTCAAAGTGATCCTCGATCGACTAAGCATAAGGAAATATACGAATGAAAAGATAAGTGAAGAAGATCTGATGTTGATCCTTGAAAGCGGGAGACAGGCCCCGTCCGGTGAAAATGCGCAGCCCTGGCGATTTATTGTGGTACGGGACCAGAAGAATAAAGAGTTCCTATCCTATATTGGAAAGAATGCAAGCGGCAGAAGGTTTACCGGTGAGTTCCTCAGTCAGCAGATGCAAAAAAGATTCGAAGGCCTTCAAGATCCGGAAAAACGGAAAAACGCTTTCATAAAACTTACCTATGGAAATGTCTCCGCCTTTGTTAGCGAAGCAGACATTAATATTATCGTGCTGGGAAAAAAAGATGTATGGGATGCACCCTTTGATACATCCGCTGTAATCGAGAACATGCTTCTTACGGTTACAAGTCTCGGATTGGGAGCCTGCTGGCTTGTTGCTCCCTGTATTGATGTTCGCGATGAGATGAAAATGAAGGAACATTTCAAAGTGCCCGAAGAATTCAAGATTTTTGCCATCATTTCAATCGGAGTGCCGGCAAAAATATCTAAACCAAGACCTCGTATACCTCTCCATGAGCTTACATTCAAGGAGGAGTATGGCCCCCCCTATTACTCTACGCCCTGTGAGGAGGTGAAACTATGAAAGAGATGGATCGACTTTCCAGCGAACTATTGTTTGAAATCCAGAAAGCCTTCTACGACGAACGAGGAAGGGGTGCACGGTATCGAGTTACAACAGTGGGCCTTTCCTACATGAATTCTGCCCATCCAGGCTGTTTTTCAAGTCTGGAAAACGTGAAAAAAGCCCTCTTTGAATCAGGAATGGTTGAGAAAATTAACCTGAAGGAAGAGGACGTTTCTGTAACTGCAGAAGTGGAAGGCTGCTATTTCAAAAAGCTGAGGGATCGTTTTATTTCAGCGGGAATGCAGCCGCTATCGTGTCCTATAGCAAACATCATCATGCAAGCATTGGAACGAAAGACGGGCCTTTCACCTGAATTGTTACCCATTACAGCTGAAGGTACCAGATGCCTCGTAACCATGGCAAAACAGGCAAGTGCAGATATAGTGAAGGAGTAAATCATGGCCTGCAAAATAGCTGAGCTGGATCAGCTGGTTCGGGAGATACCTGATGGATCTGAAATTGCTCTGGGAAGCTTCGCTATAGCAAGAAACCCTATAGCATTTACCAATGAACTTATCCGTCAGAAAAAGCGGAATCTAAAAATTTATGGAATCATTGGTTCTATGGACGCAGATATGCTTGTAGGAGCCGGATGTGTTGAAGAGTATTCCTACGGCGGAGGCTCTTTGGACCGGTTCGGCAGGATAAATCGTGTAAACGAAGCCCTAGAAAAAAACAGTGTGCGGATACTCGAATACAGTGGCTTAAGCCTCTCCATGCGGTTCCTTGCAGGATGCAGCGGTATTCCCTTTATTCCTACAAAGACACTGTTAGGAACGGATATTCTAAAGAATCTTCTTGCAAAGAGTGCACCGGTTGCGTTAGGCACCTGTCCGTTTAGCGGAGAAAAAACCGTGTTACTGCAGAAGCTTCAACCAGACTATGCAATACTGCATGCCCATGCAGCAGATGAACGAGGAAACATTATTCTTAAAGGGCCCATCTGGGACGAAGAACTGGCAAAGTCTGCAAAGAAACTCATTGTTACGGTTGAACAAATCGTGTCCAACGAGTTTGTTAAACGAAACCCTGAGTTAGTGAAGGTACCGAATATCTATACCTATGCAATTGCTCGTATTCCCTTTGGGGCTTTTCCCACTTCCTTATTCAAAGAGTACGATTACGATGGGGATTTTATTTCTATGTACGCCGAAGTGAATAAAAAGCAAGAGACTTTTGATGAGTTCCTCAAAAAGTACATCTTTGGAACAAAGACCCATTACGAATTCCTGGAACAGGTTGGGGGCTTAAAACGTATGGCGGATATTAAAGCCGATCCTGTATTTGGCTATAAGAAGTATTGAGGTAGCAGTATGAAAACAGATGCGCCGTATACGACCAATGAGCTGATGACGGTAACCGCTTCCCGCCTTTTAATAGACGGGCAAAACATCGTTGTCGGTCTGGGACTTCCCCAGATAGCGACCCTCCTGGCCAA
>CAYTCB010000120.1:0-2750 GCA_964436195.1 uncultured Elusimicrobiaceae bacterium | reverse complement strand
AAAGACTTGGAGAATTTCCAAAAAGGTCTCGGATACTACTATGAGGGAGAATGGAAAGATGCGAATCGATTTTTTACCCTCTGCACGCTGCCTCTGGCGGAAGTATTTCGATACAGAACAGGGGATTACACCTGTCCAAAGGATTGGAACGGAATATGGGAGATGAAAGAAAAATAGAAAAATCCTCTGAAAATGTCCAGGACCTTGTCGAGCAAAGTAAGCTGGTCTTTCTTCGAGAACTATCGACAGAGTTCCAGGAGAGGCAGGCACAGTATAACCTGGAAGAGGAATTTGCTAAAACAAAGAGAAATCGAAGTCTCCTGGTTCCTATGGTCGTGGTGGGTATTGTGCTGTTCTTTGTTGCAGGAGCGGTGGGGATAACGCTCTATATTGAAAACAGAAGCAAAGATGTTCAGGTTGGAGTACATGCCTTTGAGGATGTAAATCTACGGGATGTTCTGGATGCAGCAAAGAGGAACGAGCAGGAAATGGAAGCGGCCCGGAGAGAATTGGAAAACCTCCTGTCTCTTCAAGAATCGGAAATAGGGCAAGCGAGACTGGCATTCGTGCGGGAAAGTGAAATAATCACGGCTTCGGTGAGTCTCTCGGAGGAAGAAAAGGCGAGAAGAATCGCAGTAGCTCGGGCAGCTTTAGGCCGACAAACGGATCGGATTCGGAAAGCGTATCAGCCCAAAATTAAAGAAAAGGAAGCGGAAATAGAGGACATCCAGAAACGGATGGAAGCGTACGATACACGGCAGGTTCAGAGGGCAAAAGAACAGGAAGAAATACTGAACAACCAGCGGAAGCTTTTTGAATTTGAGCTGGCGCAGACAAAGGCAGCGTATGAGAAGGAACTGAAAGATCTGAATATCCGCTACACCCGTGAAATCGAAGAGCTGAAAGAGTACCAGCAGGAACTCATCGCTGTATTAAAGGCGAATCATGCCCGGGAAATAGCCAATCTGATCCTTAAGTACAATCCAAAGGCAGTAAGCGATCCGGTTGTTCCCCTCATTCAGGCGCCTATAGATCCAGGAGTAGTGGAAGCCCGTCTTCCTGGTTTTGATCGATCCCTCATGACCGCGGAAGGAATAGTGGACCCGAATACACTGGTGCATTTAGGAGAAAAGCTGCAAGAGCAGGATAGGATACTTAAAGAACTGAAGAAAATACCCTTCGAGAACATTGTGCCTCAAATCATTGCCCAGATAGAGGCAAGAGAGAAAGAGGTAGCCCTTATATACGAAAGGGTGATATCTCTGTTAGATCAGGGCGTGCGGAGTAAGAATCTAATCATCCAAAATCAAAAAGGCACAATTGAAGGGTTGGAAACCCAGGTGTCAAACCAGCAGGCGTTGTTAGACCGATATGCGTATGCGGTGGAACAGTTCTTTGTCCAGACACGGGAGCAGGGATTCGTATTAGATGCGAGGGATCCGAAAGACATCTTAGTTGCGGTAAATAAACTCCGAAAGGTTTCATCGGGATCCGTTGCACGGGTGTTCCGCCGAGATGACGAGTACATCGGAAGAATTCACTATCAGGTTGAAGGATCCCATTCGTACTGGGCGTTGTTAGACCTGGAAGATGTTCAGAATCCTATTCGCCCCTTTGATAAAATACTGGTAGAGGAACAGTAGGAGTGGAAAGTATGAAAAAAGCTATGTTGATATGTTTTCTGTTGCTGGGGGGAATTCTATCTGCCCGGGCACAAGATCTTGCATCCCTCGGTCTGGAGTTTAAATCGAAATCACGGGAAGGAAATTTTACTACGTATCGTTTTACCCTTCCGGAGGATATAGATATCTCTGCATCGGTACGGAGCGAAGAACTAAGTCTTATAGATCAGGAACGGATACAAGCCCTCGTATCTATCTATCGTTCGTTCCAATTTCTCATGCCTTCCTCCATACGGATTCTACTGGGAGAAGAGCGAACAGAGATTCTTTTAGTACCCAGGTCGTTTATATACAAAGGGCAGGATCTCTCTCGTTACATGCCTTCCGGAATCCAGTTTTTCTATTCCGACTACCTCGAGTTTGATTTTAGAATCGTGGTGGATAACCTATTTCTAAGAATAAAGGGGCAGTTTTTTTCAGAGGAAGAGTTTGCAGAAAAAGTTACAGCGGCTGTATCGAATCCATATGCCTATCTTGAATCTCAGGACCCTGAGTTCATTCTAAAGCGATTCCACGAGGTTGAGAAACGTCTAGATACACTGGCTTCCCAAACCCTTCAAGGAGAAACTGCTTTGCGAGCAGGCCTGGAGGAAACCAAAGCCCTTCTGGAAGAACTCAATAGAGAGTTTCAATTACTCAGGTATGCACTACTGGTCTTGAATAATCGAGGATTTTTCGGTAGTATTCGACTGCCTTCTGAAGAGGGCATTGCAAAGCTTATAGCTCTAAAAGAGCAAGAGCCTTCGTTAAACATAAAAGAAGCCGGAGAACGGTTGAAAAGTTTGGGAATAGAAATGACGAACAAGGAAATCTTTCTGGTGTTCAGTGTATACTTTAACGAATTTAATTAAAATTTATAGTTAGAGAAACCTTCCAAGCATAACAGTCGAACCTGTTCTCGGTTTTTTTAAGGAAGCATATAGGAGAATAGTAGGATGGATATCTCGAAAATGAGGAATATTGGGATCAGCGCCCATATTGACTCAGGAAAGACCACACTTACCGAACGAATCTTGTACTATTGTGAAAAGATTCACATGATCCATGAGGTAAAGGGAAAGGACGGGC
>CAYTCB010000119.1:0-2786 GCA_964436195.1 uncultured Elusimicrobiaceae bacterium | reverse complement strand
GTCGGCCAAAAGATAAACAAGATTTGCAGACACGAAGATAAAGAATGCCCCGAAAATAGTTTCTGGTATTACGATGATACTAGGTGCGATTTATGCGGGGGATTGTTACGTACCAATGGTAGGGCAGAAAGAGAATGTGAAAACTGTCATGTAATAGCGTAGTCATACGGAGGACGGGCGGGGGTTCAACGCCCCCTATGACTATTGGGAAATCAGTTGGTCACTGGTTTCCCGCTTCGCGAAGTTGTCATGTAGATGTTGGGCCGTGTCTACATGTAATATGACCAACGGCCCATAAAAACTTTCGGAGGTTTATAATATGGTAGCAGATAGAAGTAGAATGGATAGAGTAAAGTTCGATGCATCACTAGAGATTATTGGCCGCTTGCTCAAGCAGAAGGCCGACGAAATCGCGAATACTCGTAAGGTTATGCTCAAGGGCGGTCTTATGAGATTCGACACCAAGAGGTTGGTAAACGACCTAGAATGTCTCATTGAAGAGATTGAGCAGATTGCTCCCCAGGGATTCGTTGAGTCCTACCCATTGAATCAGGATGAAGGCCAGCCCAGCACCGATGAATAAAATCGAAGTTTGTGAAGTTTGCGGATCTAACAACATCATTTACGTAGATGATACAGATATCGAAACCGATGATCCGATTACGTTATGCATAGATTGCTACAAAAAGATGTTTGGAGATCCACCTATGAGCAACTCAATGATGTATACCTAAGATATCATAGACGTGGAGATAGTAGAATGAAAGCTATACTGATTCTTATTACCCTCCTGGCGATGGTCGGGATGGGCAGCGCGGCCACCCTCACGGCACACGTGAACGGTTGCGGTGGCGTTGCATCGGACGACTCTCTGTTGGATACACTGCCTGATGGATATACATACGATAGCCCAATCAACAAGTACATCAGCCTAAAGAAAGGCTGGCTGAGGACCGATACAGACGGCTACGTGACCTGGGACGGGCCGGTGCAGGCCAAAACCTGGACAGTCTATTATGCCGTCAAGGTCATGAGTCCCACAGGGGTCCTTCAGAGTCACACTGCCAAAATTGTAATGATGCCCTGCATTTGATCACCACATAGCTGCCGGCCAGATTCTCGTATCTTCCTTTTCCTTGGCCGGTAAACATCATTAACTCAGGGGTCGTTCGGCACCATGAAGGCAGGGGTCATTGACACCATAATCCCAGGTATCATTATTATATTATGGTCGTAGCGTTAAGTTTTTATTCTCGAACATCCTATATGGTATTGTTGGAAACTGAACATGTAAACATAGATTACTTCGGGCAGTATAGACATAAATCGCGATACTAGTGCATGGCTATGTGTGGAAGCATAGTTGGTTTCCAACAGTTCCCATTAGGATCTATCGGTTAGTCAGGTTAGACCAGCGGGCTTTTAACCCGCCTACCGAGAGTTCAAATCTCTCTAGATCCATTATGTCATTGTAGCTGAACTGGTAAAGCACTCGGCTGTTAACCGAGGGAGTATAGGTTCGAACCCTATCAATGACGTTATGATCGTATATCATGTATGTGGGGCGAGCAAGTTGTCCAGATACATTAAGGCTGGACATATTAAACCGCCAGTAAGAGCTTGGACAACTATAATTGAGGCGGAACGCTTTAGTAAGCAAACGGGCAGACCGATCATACTAAGATTGAAATTTCCGTCTAATGCTAAAGTGTTAGAAGGACATAAAGGAATGGCTAGATATATTGATCATCCATATCCAGTAGGTGATATGTTTGGTAAGATTTGAGCGACATAAGGACAGTGATTACTTTAAGGATGGAAAATATGAATATCCTCCAGATGCATGGATATATGTTAGAGCATATAGATGTTCTAATTGTGGTGAAATAATTGCATGTAGGCCACAAGGAATATGTCCGCATTGTAGAGCGGAAATGAAAATTACAATTTATTAATTTTTTCTCGTTGGGGAAATTTCTGGAAAAATTCTGAGTTTTTTTACCCTACTGGAAAAGTCCGGGAAAATTCTGAGTTTTTATCGCCTACTATGAAATAGTTTTTTATTTATAAGAATCATTAATAATATAATAACAAAATATAAATATGCAGCGACATCGTTTTAAAGGCCGTTTTTAGGCCCGTAGTGACACTTTTTTCCAAGATGTATAATCATAAGCAAAATGGATTTTATGCCGGTTTATGTGTCATTTAAAACGGTTCTACGGGATAAACCGAAAGCTGAAAGGATGTATTCGCCCAGACAAATAGGTTCAAGTATTAACTAAAAAATTTTAGACTGTTAAATAATGAAAAAAAAATCATATTTCTATCGGAATACATTATATACAATATATCCTATTATGTCACCATAATAGATAACTTTTCTAGAATATGAATCAATATTACCACGCTCAATTTCAATATTTGGAAAACATTCTTCAATTATACGCTTACATTCTGAGATTGTACCTATATTGTTAATATCCATAGCCATTTTATTACATTTAAAAATGGTTTGATTAACACCAAAAAATTTATATTTTGTATCTAATCCAGATACAAACTCTATTCGATAAGGAAAAAATACTCTATTCTCCATTTTAATCATCCTCTTCAGATACACCAATTATTCTAGTCAGTTCTTCATCTTTCGTATGCTTTCTGCCTTCACCTATCCAATATACGGATACTTCTAATAATCCTGTATATTGTATGGGTTTTATAATTAGTGGGCGATACTTTTCTTCTATCTTCCAAAAATTAAATATGGTTGGTTTTTCACTATA
>CAYTCB010000118.1:0-2840 GCA_964436195.1 uncultured Elusimicrobiaceae bacterium | reverse complement strand
TTTGTCGGTAGTCGCCGTTCCTATTTATAAAGGCTATACAAAAAGAGCCATGGCCACCGAGGCTGAAGGAACTCTTGGCGCAATTAACACTGCTCAGAAAGTTTATTATGCCGAAAACAGCTGTTTTTTGGCTACTGTCGGAGAAGTATCAAGCAACGGTACTCTTGATATAAACCTTAACTCAAATAAATATTTTACTTCATTTCAGGTTAATACAAATTCAACGGGATTTACGGCAACTACGGCAGGAACAGGCGGGGCATCGGGAATTTCAGTTACTTTGACCGGCTCTGACACAGGCGGAGCTACAATAACAAGAAACGGCATATAACGCGGCCGTTTTTATTTGTTCGCTTACTGCATAGTCATTTCTTTTGCATGCTTTAAGGCATGTTCTGTTATTTTTTCACCCGATATTATTTTTGCTATTTCTTCAATATGTTCCTGTTTGTTTAAAATTTTAGCTTTTGTGATATTTCTTCCTTTAATCATTTCCTTGTATATGTGTATATGGCTGTCGGCATTTGAGGCTATTTGAGCCTGATGCGATATGAGGATTATTTGTTTGTGTTCCGATATATTCTTAAGTTTTCTGCCTATTTTCTGGCTTGTCTGTCCGCTTGTTCCTGTATCTATCTCATCAAAAATAACGGTCGGGATATTATAATGGCCTGATAAAGTTGCCGCTATGGCAAGCATTACCCTTGAAAGTTCACCGCCTGACGCCACTTCCGAAAGAGGATATAAATTTTCTCCGGAATTTGCGCAGAACATAAATTCTATTTTATCAAAACCTTCGCGCGTAATTTCCTGTTTTTTTACAGAAATTTCAAATATAATCCCCTTCATATTCAGTTCTTCAAGTTCTCCGGCTATATTTTTCGCCAGTTTTTTTGATACCGTTTTTCTTTTTTCTGATATTTTTGAACATAGTGTTTCCAGTTCTTTTTTTAAATCTGAAATCTGTTTTTCAATCGTTTCAATATTTGAGTCGTAGTCTGTAATGTCTTTAAGTTTTTCTTCAATATCTTCTTTATATTTTAAAATTTCTTCTATTGAGCCGCCGTATTTTGATTTTAATTTTTTGATAAGCTGCTGTTTTTCAAGCATTGCGTTGAGCGTTTCGGGATTTATAAACGTGTTTTGATGGACTGAGTTTATATCTCTGTAAAAATCGTCAGTTTGAACATATATGTCATTTATCGTTTTTAAAAGAACAGAAGTATCGATTCCAAGCTGTCCCAGCAGTTCCGTTTTTTTAATTGTTTTTGAAATTTTATCAATAACCGAATTATCGGATTTGTAAAGAGAATCTATAATTTCACCTGTCAAATTCTGTATTTTTTCGGCATTTTTAAGTTTCGGGAGCTCCGATTCAATCATGATTTCATCGTTTGTTTTCAAATCGGCTTTTGTTATTTCCGAAATCTGGAAATTATACAGATCGGCAAGACGTTCCCTTTCCGATAATGAAAGCATTAACGCGTTCTTTTTTTCTTCAAGCTGTAAAAAATTCGAATATTTTTCATTAAGAGTTTCAAGTATCTGTTTGTTTCCGGCGGCATCGTCTATAATTTGTCTTTGGTAACTTTCGTCAAAAAGCATATTGCTTTTATGCTGCGCATAAAAATCGACAAGGCGTCTGCCTATTTCATACAGAGACGAAATGTTTACGGGAGTATCGTTTATAAACGCTTTGCTTTTTCCGGATGTATCAATCTGTCTTCGGACAAGAATTTCCTTGTTGTCGCATTCTATTGCAAGTTCTTCAAGCATTTTCTGGATGTTTTTATTGTTTGCGATATCAAATGACGCGGCCATGCTGCATGACGAAGCTCCCGTTCTTATTGACGAAGAAACAGCTCTTGCGCCAAGTAAAAGGTCTATTGCCTGTATGATTATTGATTTGCCGGCGCCGGTTTCGCCGGTTATTACGGTCATTCCTTTTGTAAAATCTAAAGATATATCCTCTATAAGAGCGTAATTTTTTATTGACAGGCTTGTAAGCAAATTAAACACCCCAGTTTAATTTTGTTTTGAGAGTTTCAAAATAGTTGTCTTTATGGATTTTTATAAATCTGGCCGGTTTTAAATAGGCTTTAACTGTTACTTTCTTATCATGTTTTAAAACATAATTTTCCTGACCGTCTATCGATACTACAAGATCATGTTTTTTTGAATTTTTCGAAATGGCAAATTCAAGCGTTTTTTCAGACGGTATAATCATAGGTCTGTGCGTAAGAGTATGCGGAGAAATCGGATTTACTATAAAAAGAGAAAGCGTCGGATAAACAATCGGGCCTGATATTGCAAGAGAATATGCAGTTGATCCCGTCGGAGTTGAAACTATAATCCCGTCGCCTTTATAGTTGCAAAGAAAATTACCGTCGATAAAAGCGTCTATAGAGGCAAGTCTTCCGTCATAAACGGACCGGATTACGCAGTCGTTTAACGCCGTTGTTTTTATGGTTTTTTTGCCTGATGCAAATTCAACATAAAGCATCATTCGTTCCTGGCAGCATAAACCGTGTTTTAGAACATATTCTATTGACTCAAAGACTTCGTCGGTTCCCGTGTCAGTCAAGAAACCCAGAGTTCCCATGTTAACGCCTATTATCGGTATTGAAAAAGGCGATACTATTCTGCTTGTCCTGAGCATAGTACCGTCTCCGCCGAGCGAAATGATAAAGTCTATTTCGGGATTTTTTGTCAGATACTTGGAGATTTTTTTTACGCCGATATTTCTTTCAAGAAGCCATTTCTCGATTGTGCGGGCATATTCCGCGGCTTTTGTTTTTGATTCGTTAAAAATTATGCCGACTTTATTATATTTCATATGT
>CAYTCB010000117.1:0-2874 GCA_964436195.1 uncultured Elusimicrobiaceae bacterium | reverse complement strand
CATTAACTAATCCAATTTTTTCCAATAATCTTTTCCGCGTTTAAGCATATCGGCACTTGCCCCGTCGTTGGAAAGATGCGGTTTATATTCGCTTCCCATTTCATTCATTACTTTTTTATAATTTTCTCCGGAATAAATAGATTCGTTGTAATCTTTTATAAGAGGCAGATTGTTAAACCATTTTTTGAATGAAGCCCACTCGGCTTTTATTCTTGTATTTGCCGCAACAACTTTTTCATTTTGCCAAAAACCGTTGTACCAGTCTTTCAGTTTTTTGAAGCTTTGATCTTCGGCATAGGACATTGAAGAAAAAATCAATAAAGCAGTACAGATAAACAGCAATTTTTTCATTGTAAATCTCCGTTATTTTTAATTTTCTGAACTTCCATTCTAAAACCAGAGTCTATATTAAAGCCTTTTTTTAATGATTTTTCCATATCCTCTGCGGCATTTTTATAATTTTTAAGCATCATTTGGGCTGCAGAGCGCTTGAAATAGTATTCTCCGTTGTCCTTTGTTGAAAGTATTGCAAGCGTATAATAAACGACTGCCAGTTTATAATCCTGCTTTATTGCCGAGATATTGCCCAAAAAAAAGTAAGCCGTATGATTTTTAGGATGCTCAAGAATTGTCAATTTAAAAATATTTTCAGCTTCTTGAAAATAATTGTTCTGAAAATATATTCTACCTGTATAATTTTCTATTTCAAGTGAATTTTTTAAGCCTATATTTTCAATTCCTGCTGAAGCAGTTTTCTCAAACTTTTGGAAATCATTCATTTTTTCATATAAAAACATAAGAAAAAGATAGTACTGCTCTTTTTTAGGATTTAACATTATAGCTTTATTTAAATACCCGATTATTTTTGCAGTATCTTGTCCGGATTTAAAATATAAAGATGCCAGAGTTGCATAAAGCAAATCAAGATTATAATTCTGTTTATAAGTTTCTTTTGTTCGCTCAAGAAGTCTTATCGCTTTTGCGGTATGGCCCTCATCATTAAGAATAAGAGAAAAATTTATTACCGCGCTGATATAATCCGGAGAATCAGGCGGTATTTGCGTATAACCTTTTTTTGCCTCTGCATATTTTTTTTCAATATGGGCAATGTGGGCCATATTAAAAATAGCATAAGTTGAGTTTTTAAAAATTGAAAGCGCTTTTTTGAAATCAAATTCAGCCTCTTTCAGTTTATTTTCGGATTTAAGCTCTATTCCGCGTATGACATAGGCATGATGCGCGGTTTGCGGATATTTTTCAATGGCATCGGTGACGATAGTTTTTGTATCATGCCATATCATTGATCTGCTATAAGAAAGGCAGGCAAGAATAATTATTACGGCAATGCCGGAAAATAAAAACAGTTTTTTTCTTGATATATTGGAATAGATAAAAAATGCAAATTCGGCAAAAATATAAAACAAACCTATAACCGGGACATAAGCGTATCTGTCTGCAACCGGAGCAACTCCTGTGGGCATAACTCCGCTTGACGGAAGAATAGTAATTATAAAAAACATAAAACCAAACAATATTTTTCTGTTTAATTTCAGCGACAAAAAAACAAACAAAAACAAAATATATAAAACCGCAGGAGCATACAATATGTGTAAAGGAGGGGAAGTATACGGATTATAAAAAAGAGGATACAAACATGAAAGATTTACGGGAACCAGTGTCTTATAAATATAAAATAAAATATTGTAATGGGCGTTTAAAATATTTATCGTTTTTGTATACGGCGTCAGAAGATTTTTTTCAGCCGGACTGTAATAACCATATACGGTTACCAAAGCAAATATGGCGGCTATTAATACAAACGGAAGATATTCTTTTATCTTACTAAATTTCAAACTGCCTCTGTAATAATCAATCAACACAAGTATGACCGGAAGCGTTACAGCCATAGGTTTTGACATACATGCCAATACAAAAAACAGCAGCGCGCCAAAATACATTTTAATTTTTGCATTGGATTCGTTTATCTTTACGTAACATAATATTGAAAGAAGATAAAACAGAGAGTACAACAAATCCTTTCTTGAAGAAATCCATACAACAGTTTCAACATGCAAAGGATGTACGGCAAAAAGAATGGCAACAATGTATGAAACAGCGAAATTTTTCGTTATTTTGCGCAGTATAAAAAAGAGAATAAATGTATTGAGTAAATGAATAATCAGATTTGTAAGATGGTAAAAAAACGGATCATACTGAATAAAAAAATATTCTATTGCATAAGAAAGAGTCACTATAGGATGATACAGTCTGTAGTGATAGTGAGTAAAAATATTTTTTATATTTTCAAACGACAAACTTGTAACATAATTGTTATTAGTAAGCATTGCGGTATCGTCAAGGTTTAAAAAACCGGCCGATAACGCAGGATAAAACGACAATATTGCCGCATATGCAAGAATTATAAATAAAAAAAGATTGTTTTTTTGAATCATATAAAGTTCTTAAATGCTTACGCAACGCCTCATATTCTACTATATTAGGTACTTAACTGCAAAAATATTCTGATGACATTATTAAGTTATTTATGTATAATTTATGTATGGATTTTAAAGAAAAACTACAAACAAAAGAATTTATTATAACGGCTGAATTGTTCCCTCCGAAAGGCACGGATATATCTGCGTTTCTTTCTAAAGCCGATATTCTCAAAAAAGCTGTTGATGCCATAAATGTGACCGATAACCAAAGAGCTTCAATGAGAGTCGGTTCTATGGCAATGTGCAGGCTGCTTCAAGAGAAGGGAGTTGAAACAATTCTTCAGATGACATGCAGAGACAGAAACAGAATTGCTTTGCAGTCCGATTTGCTCAGCGCAAGCGTTCTTGGAATAAATAATGTTCTTATTTTGAGCGG
>CAYTCB010000116.1:0-2886 GCA_964436195.1 uncultured Elusimicrobiaceae bacterium | reverse complement strand
ACAAAACCCGATATGAGTTCCAAAGAGGTACGTGCGGTAATGGCCATATCAGGAAATAATTTAAACGGTGTTGCGCAATTACTCGGCTATAGCGGTTTTAATGAAATAATGATAACCAGCGATCAAAATATAACAGCAAGATGCATAGAAAAAATGAGTGAAATAGCGAAAAAAGGCGGACAAAATGCAGAAAGTTTGATGGCTGTAGATTTAATGGCTGTAGCGGGCGGAATATTAATAGTTGCAAAAGCAAACGGAGCCACTGCAACAACTACATTAAAAGAATTGCAAACATTTAAACCAAAGAATATAACTACTGTAACTCAACTTTTAAAAAATGTCTACAAACAAAATTCAGCAGTAACTGACAAAAGTTATGATTTTATAATAGATGTTTCTAAACTGCAAAAATCGGTAACTCAAAAAACAGCATATTCCGCTGAAGAAAGAGAAAAAATATTAAATATTCTTATAAATGAAAAAGATGGAACAGAAAATAGGCTGAGAATGCTTTCATTGATGAAGTTGTCCGATGTTAAGGCGGTGGCACAGTCGGCATAAAAGATTGGCAGTATATTATTAAATATTGTGATTTTTTTATTTCACAAAAAAATCACAAATATTTTAAGAGAATTTAGAAAGTATAATATATAATAAAAATGCGGAAGTGTGTTGAATTATAAAAAGCATTGAAAAAATATGTGAAATTGTGTATATTTTAATTAGTACAAAGGCGGGCAAATGAAGAGGATTGTTGTAAGACAATCAATATTTAATTTGTTTGAACCCGGTGTGGCAAGAAAGACACTGGTAGCCTTTGTATTTTTATGTATGCTGGTAAACGGATTTACGCCCAGGAGCGAGGAAGGTCGTAACAGTTTTGTAGTAGTGATGGCGTGCGCGATGCAGAATGCGGTTAGTGAGATATTTGTGAGCTGCAACGAGGCATTGACGGCGATATCGAATAAGATAACGAAGGATTTGTACGCGCTGTTATTGGCTAAGGACGTAAAGACGAGCGTGCCTGTAAATAATGAGCAGAAGAAAAATCCTGAGCCGGTAAATACGACGAGCGACAGCGGGATAATGAGCGAGAGAAGGCAGGAGATAAAGACGTGGAGCAATAAGGCGGAAGAAGGAACAGGATATATAAGTTTTGTAATGGTTGGAAAGTTGTATAAGCTGTATGAGAATATAAAGATAAGCGGCGAAGAGATAAGAAGCATAATTATATTATTATTTTTAGTGTTTATAATATTGACAATAAGAAGGAAAGAGATATCAGAGATAATAAAAACAGGGTATAAGAGATCGGCTTTGGTGTAGAGATACCAAAGCCGGTTTTTTATTTTACGGGGGAAAAATGAAGATAAAGAAATTTTTGGAAGAAATAAGTAAAAAAACAAAAGGGGCGGTGATGGCCATGTTTAGTATAAAAAAGATAAGGGAAAGGATAAAGGGATATGCGGACAATTACATGAAGGATCATGTGATAAGGAAGAGCGTATCGTTATTGGTGGTAGTCTGTTTTATAGTAAACATAGCGAATTTGCCTGCATATGCCGGAGATAGCAATAAGAGTTTGTATGAGAAGAAGAAACAGCAGCAGGAGATGGCGGAAGAGGGAGCGAGTCAGGGAGTATCGTATACGGACAGGCAGAATTATTATAATCCAAATGCTGCGCTGGAAGACAACAGAATGAGGAGCATGAGCGAGGGAGTGGAAGGGGCGTTGTTGGAGAACGGAGAGGCGGTAGGGTCAATAACGGACGGAGAGATAACGACGAAGAAGTTGGGAGATACGGCGTCGAGGAAGGATGAGGCGAGGACGAATTTATTGGAGAAGAAGATAGGAAAAGCGGCGGAAGCAGAAGGAATGGGAGTATATAATGACAGCGAGCAGGCTGGGCAGAAGAGTTTCATAAAGAAAGAAATAGGAGTAGCACAATATAATCAGAAGATAGAGGCAGTAAGCAAGGCGACGGGATTTAAGGCGAAGACGGTAGAATCGGTAATGAAGAGGATGGAGAGCAGAGCGGAAGGGATGACAGGCAAGGAAGAGAAAGAGTCAAAGAGCATAGCGGAGAGGGTAAAGAGTCTATTTGGCAAAGAAGTAGGAGATAAGGCGGACGGAGAGGGAGCGATAAGTCAGACAGAGCAAACAAAGCAGGACGAAACGAAACCTGAAGGATATGAAGAGGTAGTGAAGGAGTTGTCAAAGCAGAGCGGAGTAAGCGAAGAAGAGATAAGCAAGCAGTTAGAGGGAATAGACAAGAACATATTGGAAGAGGCGATAGCGTTATTGAGCAAGTTGTTTGCGCAGGGCGGGCAGATAATCAACTGTGCGACGGCGGTATTGGCGGAAGTGATAAACGGAGTAAGCAAGGGAGTATTGGCGTTACAGGCGTTATTGGTAGATATAGCGACGGGAGCGTTTGCAGCAAATAATAGGGCAAGCATAGAGTCAGGAAGCAACCAGCTGATGACGAGTATGGATGCGATGAGCAATGTATTACAGTCATACGGGAAGGAAGCGGTAGGGTATGCGGTAGGGTTGGAAGGATTTTTGAGCGGGTTAGGGGAAGGTGAGAGCGGGATAGTATGGGTAAATGAGGATCATTATATAACTGTAACGAAGTTAGCTGACGGGAAATATAGTTTAACGGACAGTAATGTAAATGAAGGCAAGGCGGTAGTATTAGATGCAGATGCGATAAAGCTTGTATTGAGCGGGAGTAAAGTAGAAGGGAAAGACGAGAACGGAAATGTAATAAGTGTGACGGGATATAATGCGGTGATGGAAGACGGAAAGGTAAGGGTATTGACGGATGCGAAGGGAGTAGCAAAGGCAGAAGGAGCGGAAGTAATAAGTTCGGAGAAGATGAA
>CAYTCB010000115.1:0-2900 GCA_964436195.1 uncultured Elusimicrobiaceae bacterium | reverse complement strand
GAATGAGATATTATAATTCAGACGGTTCTCATGCAAGCATGTGCGGCAACGGAGACAGATCTATAGCACGGTTTGCTTACGAACTTTCAATTGTCGGCAAAAACATGACATTTGAGACCGATGCCGGTCTTATAACAGCCGAGATAAAATCAGAATCCGTGGTAAATCTTGCTTTATATGACCCGAAAGATTTGCTGCTTGATATAAAACTGGAAGCGGACGACAGACAGTTTGAAGTATCGTGCTTAAACACGGGGGTTCCTCACGCGGTAATATTCGTAGATGATATTGAGCAAATTGACGTTGTAAAATACGGAAGACTTATAAGATATCATAAAAATTTCGCTCCGGCCGGAACAAATGTTAATTTTGTACAGATTTCAAAAGACAACACGATTCTGGTAAGAACTTATGAAAGAGGCGTTGAAGACGAAACTCTCGCATGCGGAACCGGAGTAACTGCTTCGTCTATCATTTCGGCAATAAAGAAAAAAGTTTCTTTGCCTGTTAAAATAATTACACGCGGCAAAGATAATCTTACCGTGACCTGTTCGTTTGAAAATTCAAAAATTTCAAACGTCTTTCTTGAAGGTCCAGCAATAGTTGCTTTCAAAGGTTCAGTTTCGGTTTGATTTTTATCTTAAAAATTATGTGTAATATAGTAATTAAATTCGTTTGTTTAAGGAGATTGTATGTTTTCAGGTTCGTACACAGCTTTAGTAACGCCATTTAAAAATAACAAAGTTGATTTTGACGCTTTTGAAAAATTGATAGAACTGCAGATAGCCGGCGGAATCACGGGAATAATCCCTTGCGGCACTACCGGAGAGTCAGCGACTTTGTCTCATGAAGAACATGACAAAGTAATAGAAATGGCCGTTAAATTTGCAAAAAAAAGAATTAAAGTAATAGCAGGTACAGGTTCTAACTCTACTGCCGAAGCAATCAGGCTTTCAAAACATGCCGAAGAAGTCGGCTGCGACGCTGTTTTGCTTGTTTCCCCCTATTACAACAAACCTACGCAGCAGGGTTTATATCTCCATTTTAAGGCAATTGCAAATTCGTTGAAAATCCCCGTAATTCTCTACAATATACAGGGCAGAACTGCCGTAAATATTGAGCCTGCAACGGTTAAAAGACTTAATGATGACTGCAAAAATATAGTAGCAATTAAAGAAGCGTCCGGCTCTTTGGATCAAATGTCACAGATAAGACTTCTATGCCCTGATTTATGCATGCTTTGCGGAGATGATTCTCTGACTTTGCCTTTAATGGCTATAGGCGGCAAAGGAGTAATATCGGTTCTGTCAAATATTGTGCCTAAGGACGTTTCAGGTTTGGTTAATGCAATGCTTAACGAAGATTTTAATAAAGCAAGAGAACTGCATTTTAAATTATTTCATCTCGTAAAAATGATGTTTATAGAGACTAATCCTATCCCGGTAAAAACAGCGATGGGAATGATGGGTTTATGCTCCGACGAATTGAGACTTCCGATGTGCGAAATGCAAAAAGCAAACAGAGAAAAACTTGCCGACGCTTTAAAAGCTTACGGCCTTATAAAGTAGAGGAGTTATTTATGATTAATATGATCGTCTGCGGCGCAGACGGAAGAATGGGCCGTTCAATAATAAATATCGCAAAAACCGATCCGAATATACGCGTAACCGGGGCAGTGGAAATTGATTCAAGCCCCGCCATAGGAACTGGTAATCCTCAGATAACAAAAATTTCGGATTTGGAAAAAATAGTAAACCCCGGAGATGTGCTCGTTGATTTTACGGTTGCGTCAAATACAATAAACGTTTTAAGAACAGCCGTAAAGAAAAATGCAAAAATGGTTATCGGAACTACCGGCCTTTCCGACGAACAAAAAGAAGAAGTATCAAAAGCTTCAAAAATAATACCTGTTATGTTTTCTCCAAACATGTCAGTCGGAATCAATATACTCATTGATATGGTTGAACAGCTTGCAAAAAAAATACCTAATTATGAAGTTGAAATAGTTGAATTTCATCACAACAAGAAAAAAGATGCTCCTTCAGGAACGGCGCTGCGTCTTGCCGAAGCGGTTGCAAAGGGACTCGGAAGAGACATGAAAAAACACGGAGTATACGGAAGACACGGTATAGGCGCAGAAAGAACGCAGGAAGAAATAGGAATACACGCAGTAAGATGCGGTGATATAGTCGGAGACCATACAATTTATTTTGCAGGGCTCGGAGAAAGAATAGAAATAACGCACAGAGCTCATTCCAGAGAAAATCTTGCATCAGGAGCCGTAAAGGCAAGCAAATGGCTCGAGGATAAAAAACCCGGTCTTTATGATATGTTAGATGTTTTAGGCCTTAAATAATAATAACAGCAACAGGAGATTGCGAATGGAAATCAAGTACAACGATAAGTTAAAAAAATTACCGCCGTATCTTTTTATTGAAATAGACAGAAAGAAAAAAGAAGCTATAGCAAGAGGTGCTGATATTATAGCTTTCGGAGTCGGCGATCCTGATATGCCTACGCCGGACCATATAATAAAAGCCGGTCAAAAGGCGCTTGAAAAATCAGCAAACCACCAGTATCCTTTCGGTGCAGGAATGATTTCTTTCAGAAAAGCCGTTTCAGAATGGTATAAGTCAAGATTTAACGTTGAAGTTAACGCCGATAATGAAATATGCGCTTTGATAGGCTCAAAAGAAGGAATAGGCCATATGCATTTGGGCTTTATAAATCCAGGCGACGTTGTTTTGATACCCGAACCCGGTTATCCTGTTTACAATACAGGCACAATATTTACGGATGGCGTTCCTTATTTCATGCCTTTGCTTGAAAAAAACAAATTCCTCCCCGATTTAGACGCCATACCTCAGGATATCGTTAAAAAAGCAAAAATAATATTTATA
>CAYTCB010000114.1:0-2914 GCA_964436195.1 uncultured Elusimicrobiaceae bacterium | reverse complement strand
GTGAAAAAATGACGGAATTAATTCCAAATACAGTTGATGCAAGCACTGAAAAGCATGTGCCTGTAGTCAAAATTGACGGAAATACCGTAACTGTTAATGTAGGCAGCGTTCCTCATCCCATGGAACAGGCCCATTATATACAATTCATATATGTTGAAACAAAAAAAGGCGGCCAGAAAAAATCTTTAAATCCGGGCGATGCACCTAAAGCTGTATTCTCGCTTATTGACGATGAAATTGTAGCTGTATATGAATACTGTAATTTGCACGGTCTTTGGAAAATTGATTTGTAATTTTTAGAGGCAAATCTATAAATATTTTTGTACTAGATAAAAATCCGAAACTTGCGGCCAGGTTTCAGTGTGATAGGCACATATGCAAAATGATAGTAGAATCCTGCCAGATTTTATGTTCAGTGTTTTATTATAACTGTGACGTTAAACCGCCTTATAAACTGACTCATAAAAACCATCCGTGCTGCGTATGGGCAAGAGAGTCTCTCGGAAATTTTAGATGGCTTCTAAAACATACAGAATATTTATTGGATGAATACTCTTTACGATATGCAAAACGGCACAAATGTAACGATGTTTTCTGCTGGATTGCGGAAAATATGAACAATTTAAAATTTAATAAAACAAAATTAACCGATTTTGTACAAGCTATGCCGGAACATTACAGACTTAACGACGCCGTTAAAGCTTACAGAAATTATTATAAAGGCGAAAAGGCTGAAATAGCCGTCTGGAAAAACAGCGAAGCACCTAATTGGTTTAAAACAAACGGAGGCTTAAAATGAAAAGCGTAAAAGGAACAAAAACAGAGCAGAATTTGCTCAAATCATTTGCGGGAGAATCGCAGGCAAGAAACAGATATACATATTTTGCTTCGGTTGCAAAGAAAGAAGGTTATGAACAGATTTCGGCTATTTTTACCGAAACTGCAGATAATGAAAAGGAGCATGCCAAAAGATTTTTTAAATTCTTGGAAGGCGGAGATTTAGAAATAACCGCAACATACCCTGCAGGCAAAATATCAACAACTGTTGACAATCTTATAGCGGCTGCAAACGGCGAAAACGAAGAACACACCATCCTTTATCCTGAATTTGCAAAAGTCGCAGAAGCAGAAGGGTTTGACGAAATAGCAAGCGTTTACAGATTTATTTCAACGGTTGAAGCCGAACATGAAAGAAGATACAGAGCATTGGCAGACAATATTAAAAAAGATAAAGTATTTAAAAAAGACGGCAGCATAAAATGGAGATGCAGAAACTGCGGATATGTATACAATTCAAAAGAAGCTGTTGATTTATGTCCGGCATGTGCGCATCCTAAAGCATATCAGGAAGTTGCAGCAGATAATTATTAATCCCAAACAAATAAAAAGCGCATCTTAATTTAAGATGCGCTTTTTTTATTTAAATTCTTTTACTTTTGTCCGTTTATAAATTTATTAATTTTATCTTCAAGTTTTTTCTGTTCGTTAAGAACAAATTTCATGGCATCTGCAACAGGGTCGGGCAGCTTGGCATGTTCAAGATGGTCAACTTCTTCCTGACTGTAACCTAATCCTATTCTTGCAGGAACGCCGACTGCCGTGGCATTTGGCGGAACATCGTGTATAACTACAGAACCTGCTCCGATTCTTGCGTTATTTCCTATAAAAATTGCGCCTATGACAACTGCATTAGAGCCTATAATAACATGATTGCCTACCGTAGGATGTCTTTTTTTCTTTTCTAAAGAAGTGCCGCCGAGTATTACTCCCTTATATATCAGAACATCGTCTCCGACTTCGGCTGTTTCCCCTATTACGACTCCCATACCGTGGTCTATGAAGAATCTTTTACCTATAGTTGCGCCGGGATGAATTTCAATACCCGTTAAAAATCTTGAGATATGAGACGAAAATCTTGCCAGAAAATAAAAATTATGTTTCCAAAGGTAATGGGCAAATCTGTGTATCCATATGGCATGAAGCCCTGGATAGCACAACAAAACTTCCGGCCACGATCTTGCGGCAGGGTCTTTAAGAAATATCGTTTTTACGTCTTCTTTTAATAAATTAAATTTACTTTTAATACTCATAGTGGCTGTATTATACAAAAAAATATAAATTTTTTGTATACTATTTACCAAGTTTGACAAAATTATTTTAAACTATTAGACTAATAACCTTTCAAGGTTACAAAATACCGAAATGGAGAGATGGCCGAGTTGGTTTAAGGCGCAGTCCTGGAAAGACTGTTTATCAGAGATGGTAACAAGGGTTCGAATCCCTTTCTCTCCGTTTTTTTATTTGTCTTTTTGATTTTGACTTCATTTTCGCTTGTTTAACTATCTGTTCGCTGCCGCTCACTGACGCGATAGTCCGCACAATCTCAGGCTTCGCCAAAATCAAAAATCCTGCATAAAAATAAAAACTTAAAATTTCTTCTGCATTTTTCAGGTTCAACCCTTTACAGTATACACTCACTCGCTCAGGTCTTGTAAAAATTTAAATTAGTTCGTAAAAAATATTCGCAAAATATTGCAAGAATAATTTTGATATAATAGGATACCGTCATAAATAGATTTAAACATGGAGATTTCATAAAATGGACATTCCAAGAATATTCAATATTACAGAAAGCGCTCACCGCATACATAACCCGTTCACGCCTGAAAAGTTTGCCGCTCTAGGATCTGCATTACGTTTGAAAACCGGAACAAAAATATTAGACCTAGGAAGCGGTTCAGGCGAGATGCTGTGCACTTGGGCGCGCGATTACGGGATTACCGGTACAGGCGTTGATATGAGCCAGTTGTTTAGCGAACAAGCCAAACTCCGCGCAAAAGAACTAGGCGTCGCTGATAAAGTTAAATTTATTCATGGCGATGCTGCCGGCTATGTCTCTGACGAAAAAGTTGAT
>CAYTCB010000113.1:0-2915 GCA_964436195.1 uncultured Elusimicrobiaceae bacterium | reverse complement strand
ATCTGCATAGATCCCCGGAATGCTGAGGCATCCTTCCTCGTACAGAGTAATCTCCGGAGAGACTTCTTTTATAACAGGATTTATAAATACCCGGGGAATATCCTTCTCTATCTTTATAACGAAAAGCCGCTTCGGCACTCCTACCTGAGGCCCCGCTAAACCAATTCCTTTACCAGCCGCCATAGTTTCAAACATCTCTTTCACCAGCCGAGCTATGGTTCCGTCGATGGATTTTACCTCTTCCGCTTTCTGCCGGAGTACTTCATTCCCTAACGTTAACACATTCATCATAGATCAAAATTAACCATTTTCCCCCTATCTTACAAGGCTATAAGAGAGATACAGGATCTACATCCACCTCCAGAAAGATTCCTCTCCGCAGTTTTAACCGGGAAACATGCTCTTTGAGAACTGTATGAACAGGTACAAACGCATCCGTCCTCAGTAGTATTTGGTACCGATGATTTCCCGCAATCACACCCAGAGGACATTCGGAAGGACCTAGTACCTCTGCCTTCCCTTTTAATGCTTTCTCCAGGTCCTGAGCCATATCCTCTGCCGATTCTCTTACTGCAGTCTCTGATCTGCCTCTAAACACTATCCGGAACAACCTGGAAAAGGGAGGAAATCGTAACGCTTTCCGCATCTCCAGCTCTTGAGCGTAGAACTCATCCATTGCAGTACGCGCCGCAAGCTGAATAGCCCCATTCTTAGGCATATAGGTCTGAACGATTACCTTTCCATCGGGAGCAAATCGTCCCGCTCGTCCCGACACCTGCACGATGAGGGAAAAAGTCCTTTCTGCCGCCCGAAAATCCGGCATATGGAGACCTGTATCTGCCAATACAATCCCTACCAATTTTACTCCAGGGAAGTTAAGTCCCTTGGCAACCATCTGAGTTCCTAACAGGAGATCGATTTTCCCCTGACGGAACTCCTCCAATATCCGCTCAAGGGTACCCTTTCGTACCACTGCATCAGTATCTACCCTAGCAACGCGTATTTCCGGGAATAGTCTCTGTGCTTCTTCCTCGATCTTTTCCGTTCCTGCTCCATAGTATCCCACATCCAATGAACCACAGGAGGGACAAACTTCCATGGGCCGTGTGGAATACCCGCAGTAATGACAAACCATTCGGTTTTTCTGTTTATGATAGGTTAAACCTACGGAACACCGTTTGCACTTCATCTCATATCCACAAGAATTGCAATGAAAATAGTGGGTAAAGCCCCTCCGGTTAAGAAACAGGATCGTCTGACGTCCTTCCTTATGCGCGGCAAGGATCTCCTCCTGTAACCTTCGGGAAAAAACACCTTCTGTTCCGGTCAGATCCACAACCTCAACCTGGGGAAGAGTTCCTCCTGATAGCCGTCGGGTAAGCCGAATACTCCGGATTTCCCCTTTCTGCATAAGATAGAACGCTTCTACAGAAGGGGTAGCACTTCCCATAACGAAACGTGCTTTTGACAGAGCGCACCGTTTCATAGCGACCTGTCGAGCATGGTACCGGGGGGAACTCCCTGATTTGTAAGAACCTTCGTGTTCCTCATCCAGAATGATTAATCCCAACCGGGGCAGCGGAGCAAACACGGCACTCCGGGCACCAACTACGAAGGAAGCTTCACCCCGCATTACCCTTCTCCATTCGGTAAGACGCTGACTGGGTGTAAGACGGGAATGGAGTACTGCCGCCCCGCTTCCGAACCGTGCACGAATCGCTTCTACAACCTGACCGGTGAGGGCAATCTCGGGAACCAGATAGATCACCCCTCTTCCTTCTTCTAACGTTCCCTGTGCAGCCCGGAGGAATACTTCCGTCTTTCCCGAACCGGTAATGCCAAATACATAGAACATTCCCCGCTCTTCTGCCAATATTTCCTCCACGGCTTTTTCCTGTTCCTGAGAAAGAGTGGGAGGTTGTACAGAGACTTCTTCCCCTACATCCTCAAAAAGGGGGACTTCCGTCTCTTTTTTACCGCCTGGGAGCATAGCGGAAAGGGCTTCTCCCAGCGAAGCATAGTACCTTTCTGCAACCCATTGGGCAAACTCCAGGTAGGGAGCGTCAAAGAGTGGTTCTCGATCTAACATACGCTGGATCGGTTTTAGAGTGTAGGAGGTTTCATCTGCTGAAGAGATTTCCCTTTTTCCTGTAGCTTTACTACTTTCTACGACAAATCCTGTCAACGATCTTCCGTGAAAGGGTGCCACGACCCGAATTCCAATGGGAACCTCTTCCGAAGAAGTGTAGGTAAACGTCCGATTTACTGGAATGTTGAAAACTACATTTACCCGATACTCATCCATGAAGGAAAGCCTTTAATCGTTTTAAATCTTCCCAGACAGGCCGTTTTAAACCGGGATCTCTCAGAACAGCGCTTGGATGGTACGTTGCTATCAGCGGAATGTCCTTCCACCGGTGCAGAGACTCTCTCAGCGTTCCGATCCCTTTTGAAGTGTGCAGGAGACTTTGAGCTGCAATGCGTCCAACGGTAAGAATTGCTTTCGGTCGAATATATACAACCTGCTGTTCCAGATAGGGAAAACAGCTTTCAGCTTCTTCTGGACGGGGGTCTCGATTTCCAGGAGGACGGCACTTTACAATATTGGTTATATACACGTTCTCCTTCCGTGAAAGTCCTATCGATTCCAGCCATTTATCGAGAAACTGCCCTGCAGCTCCTACAAAGGGTAGTCCCTGCTTATCTTCTTCAGCCCCTGGTCCTTCTCCTACAACCAGGACTAACGGATCTAACACACCCATTCCCGGAACCGCCATTGTCCGTCCCTCTGCCAACCCGCATCGGGAACAGCGGCGAATTTGTTCCGTAAGACGTTGCAATCCTAAAAGACGCTCCTCCCTGGATTCGTAAGAAAATGACCCTTCTTTTTTCTCCGGTAGATCTAGAAAGCCCAC
>CAYTCB010000112.1:0-2915 GCA_964436195.1 uncultured Elusimicrobiaceae bacterium | reverse complement strand
GTAGCCGGTGTGTCCTCCAAGGATCGTCATCTCCAGGTCCAGGGCTGTGTTATGGATCGAATCGATGATCTGCCGAAGCTCCTCCTGAGAAGTGTTAATGGGCATGAGGAGGGTATACGTTATGTACTGGGGTTTCACTCCCATCACCGCTACATCAGAAGCTCCAATATGGACGATGTACCATCCGAAGTCCTTGTAATCTTTCCCTGGGATGGGAAAGATTGGATCTTCCGCTACGATCATCACACTCCCGGTATCCAGTTTAAGTACCGCGGAATCTACGCCGGTAAGGGGAGGCACAAGGACATGGGGGTCTGGCTTCCCCAGACGATGCAGTAAGAACTGTTCAAAGGTGTTGAGGTCAATTTTTCCAATCTGATTCATTCATTCCTCCAGCAATTTTGCCTCGTTCGGGCAGCACAATAAAAAAAGCCGCCCGGCGTGGGCGGCTTTCCAAGGTCTACCTAATTTCCTACGCCGGCATTATCCGGATCAGGTCCATCGGTCATTCCCACAGCAACGCAAGGGAATATCTCAGCCCGGTTTGTCCGAGCCCCCGTTATGTTTGTTTAACTATACTACAGTCGTTTTTAAAGCGTCAAGGGATACCTTGCTTCTGGAATGGATTCTCCCGTTTTGTGAACCTGGTTATACGAGGTGGAGTACCGGAAGTCTATGGGCCTTATACAGATTACAGTAGCAGGAATTAGTGCGGATTAAATCACCTTATACTTCTGCAATTAATTCCACTTCAATGTGTGCACCTTTGGGCAGCGCTGCTACCTGTACCGTTGTTCGTGCTGGATAAGGCTCTGGAATGAAAGTTCCGTAGATCCCGTTCAGGAGAGCGAAATCTTCTATATTGGTTAGATACACGGTTGTTTTTAGAATCCGATCCATCCCTGATTTTTCACTTTCCAGGATTGCCTGGATATTAGAAAAAACCTGGCGTGCTTCCGCTTCAAAACCTCCGTTTACCAGATTTCCATTTGCTGGATTAATTCCCATTTGGCCGGATAAAAAGAGGAAATGTCCATACCGGACAGCTTGAGAATAGGGCCCGATGGCTTTAGGAGCTTGATCGGTGTGAATCACTTGTTTTTTCATGGGTGTAGCATAGTGGTTTTCCCCTATCATAGGCAAGAGGCAGGGTAATGTTCTACGACAGTTTTACATACACAAGCTTCGATAAACTATAGAAAAAAAAGCGGCCCTTTAAGGCCGCTCCTACAATTACTCTATGTAAATTTACTGTTTAAAGCTGGACCCGTGCCCCGATGGAGGCACCCAGGTTTTTCCCAATCAGGTTATACTGGATCCCGGCATCGATCCGCAGAACCAGAATATTTACCGACAATCCGCCGAACAACCGGAAAGCCCATCCATTGACATCCGAAAATACCCCTATCGAAGTATCTTCGATATCGAACCCCAGCGCTTTAAGGGCTTGTTTTGCGTCCGATGAAATAGGGGCTCCGTTCAATTGTACCTCGGATTTTGCACCTCCTCCCACCTCTGACATGCCATAACTTGCCCCGATCCCCACACTGGGCTGTAAGAACAGGATGCTCCAGCTGGCCTGAGCTTTTAGGTCTATAACCTGTGTTTCCCATTCAATAAAGAAATCCGGAGAAGAGAGGGTAAGTTTGTCTCCTTCTGACCAGGCAGTATAGCCTGTAGGAGGCGCAGGGAGGGTAATCTCGAACAGGGAGGGGAGTACTCCTCCAAACTCCGCGGATCCTTTCAGGTAATTGTATCCTACTCCCACCGAAACTTCCGGAATTACAACAAATCGCTGTTTCATAACCCGGTACCGAATATCTCCCCCAATCAGAAGGAAGTCGATAGAAATATCATCTCCGATCTGGTCGGTGATGGTCTTTGGTATAAATCCGATCTTGAACCCGAGATCAAAGGGTAAAACAAATCCTCCCAACCGGGCATCGATGGCTATAGCGGGAAGCGGCAAGCCGTAGTCCCGGATAACCGAGGGAATATCCGATTCACTTCCGCCGAGTGTATCCACCAGGATCGTTTCTATGGAATCGTAGGGGATTCCCGTAACTCCCATCGTGACTCCCACCCCGAGGTTAGGAGGCAGAGCTATGAGCTGACCAATATACGGATCGGACCAGTTGAGACCTATAGTAGAGTTCATAGGGAGAACCGATGCAACATCGTCGGAAAAATCCTGGAACCCTTCTTTAAAGTCTTCAATTAAGTCTACGGGTGTTGAAGTTTGGGCAAAGACACCTGTCACCAAAGTCCCGAACAGAACCAGTACAAGAAAAAGCAAAATTGTTCTTTTCATATATACCTTCCTCCGGGTATGAATGTACCTCAATGTTTAGAGATTTCAATATTCTTAATAATTTTTGTGAAATTTCTCAATAACTACCCCGAAGGGTTCCCGGGATTCACGTGCCTTGCAGCCTGTCCAGTTTTTGTTCTAGATCGCGGATCTTATGTGCCATTTCGTTCTGGCGAAACTCGATGGAGTTTAGAATCCAGAATACAAAATGATTGTACTTCTGCTGAGCATGGATCATCCATACAATTTTAATAGAGACAAGGAGGATCCCCACTTCGATGGAGATATACGTAGGGAGCCAGCGGGTAGCCACTTCGCTAATGAAAAGGAGCAGGATAATTGTGAGAAAAATACCATTAATCACATTATCCTTCCGGGAATACCGGATACCGCCGATTTCTCCAATTGTTTTCCGGATCCGGTCTCGTTCCTTATTGAACTCTTCTATTTCTTTAAGGAGCTCACTTTCTTTTTCAGATGTATTTTCCGATCCTTCCATACCCTATTTAAATATGCCTTCCCCTCCCTGTCAACAAAAATGAGCTGCTATAATTTAACCTGGGGAGCCTCGCGGGAAACAGAATCGATCTCGAAATATTCTTTG
>CAYTCB010000111.1:0-2944 GCA_964436195.1 uncultured Elusimicrobiaceae bacterium | reverse complement strand
ATAGGCGGATCGGGAATGTCGGGAATAGCGGAAGTTTTGTTAAACCTCGGGCATAAAGTTTCCGGCTCAGACATAAAAAAAACTGAAGTAACCCAGAGATTAAAACAGCTTGGCGCAAAAATATATATCGGACATCATGCGCAAAACGTGAAAAAAGTCGACGTAGTAGTAACTTCCACGGCAATACCGAAAGACAATCCTGAAGTAATCCAGGCTGTAAAAAATAAAATAATCATAATACCCAGAGTCGAAATGCTTGCCGAACTTGCAAGACTTAAATATACGATAACAATAGCCGGAACGCACGGGAAAACAACAACTACTTCAATGACGTCAATGGTTCTTGATGCCGGAGGGCTTGATCCGACGATAGTCATAGGCGGCAAACTTAAAAATCTTAAAAGCAGCGCAAGACTCGGCAAAGGTGATTATCTGATAGCCGAAGCCGACGAATCCGACGGATCATTTTTAAAACTTTCTCCCGTAATTACCGTAGTAACAAATATCGACAACGACCATCTTGATTATTATCAAACGATGGAAAATTTAAAAGACGCTTTTGTAAAACATATGAACAGCGTTCCTTTTTACGGCTGTTCTATAATTTGCACGGATAACAGTCTTGTTAAAGAAGTAATACCGAGACTTACAAGAAAATATATAACATACGGACTGACCGGCAAACCGGACGTTACGGCTAAAGATATAAAAGTAGTCAACGGCAACACGGAATATTCTCTTATTTACAAAAACAAAAAACTGGGAAAAATAATTCTCAGAGTGCCCGGCGAACATAATATATTAAATTCTCTTGCCGCAATAACTGTAGGACTGCAGTATAACATAGCGTTTGCAAGCATACAAAACGCTCTTAACACCTACGGCGGTGTAGGAAGAAGAATTGAAATAAAAGGCGAAAAAAACGGAATAACCGTAATAGACGATTACGGACATCATCCGACGGAAATAGAAGCGACTTTATCGGCTATAAAACATAACTGGAAAAACAGAAAGCTTATAGCTCTCTTCCAGCCGCACAGATACACAAGAACGCAGAATTTGTACAGAGAATTCGGCAAAGCTTTAAAAAAGGCCGACGCAGTTTACGTTATGGATATTTATCCGGCAAGTGAAAAACCGATTAAGGGCGTAACGTCAGATCTTATAATAAAAAGCGCAAAAGAAAACAAATGCAATGTCTTTAAATTTACAAATACAAAAGCCATAGCCGATGTTCTTAAACAGGGCGATATTTTTCTTACCATTGGAGCCGGCAGCGTATGGCAAAAAGGAGAAGAGCTATTAACACTGATATAATAAACGGTTTGGAAAGGCTAAATCTTGATTTTATGACAGATGAACCTTTGTCAAATCACACCACCTTAAGGCTTGGCGGAAGCGCCGACTTTTTCGTAAGAATAAAAAAACATGAAGAACTTAAAAATTTAATGGCTTTTATACGCGAAAAAAATATACCTTTTTTCGTGATAGGCGGCGGATCAAATCTTCTTTTTACGGATGACGGATTTAGAGGAATCGTGCTTAAGCTTGCCGGCGAATTTGAAGAAATACAAATCGTAGGAAATACTGTATCAGTTGGAGCTGCGGCAAAACTCGGGACGGTAATCAAAATGGCCGCAGAACAGTCTCTGAAAGGATTTGAACATCTTATCGGAATACCCGGAACCGTAGGCGGCGCAGTTTTCGGAAATGCCGGCCTTGAAAACAGCTGGATAGGCTCCTTTGTTGAAACAATCGAAGCTGTTGATTTTACCGGAAAAGAAGTAAAATACGATAAAAGCGAAATTGAGTTTTCATACAGAAAATCAAGCCTGCAAAACTGCGTTATAACAAAGGCCGTTTTTATATTGAAAAACGGCAATAAAAATGATATTTTGAAAACTGTGTCGGCAGACATTGAAAAAAGAATATTCACCCAGCCTCTGGGAACTAAAAACGCGGGATGCGTTTTTAAAAATCCCGAAGGACAAAACGCTGGATATCTTATCGATATTCTCGGACTTAAAGGGTTATCCGTAGGGGGAATAAAAGTTTCCGAAATACACGCAAATTTTTTGATAAATACGGGAAACGGCACAGCTTCGGAAATGCTTCAGCTTATAGAAATAATAAAAGAAAAGGTCAGAGAAAGATTTAAAATAGAACTTCAAACGGAAGTGAAAATAATAAAATGAACTTAACTAACAAAAAAATAGGCGTGTTGTGCGGAGGAACTTCTTCCGAAAGAGAAATTTCTTTAAAATCCGGAGAAGCGGTTTTCAAAGCGATAAAAAAAATGGGTTTTAAAACAGTTCTCATAGACGTTGACAAAAATATCGCGCAAAAACTTTTAAAAGAAAAAATAGACGTAGCTTACGTAACTCTTCACGGCCCTATGGGCGAAGACGGAACGATACAGGGGATGCTTGAGATAATGAAAATACCTTATACGGGCTGCGGAGTATTCGCAAGTTCTGCAAGCATGGATAAGATAATTTCAAAGAAGCTTTTTGAATACGCCCAAATACCGACGGCACCGTGGCATGAAGTTTCAAAAAATTCAAAAAATAAAAAAACGAATCTTTCTTATCCGCTTGTCGTAAAACCGGCCACCCAGGGCTCTGCCATAGGAATATCCATAGTCAAAAACAAAAGCGAATACGAAAAAGCTCTTAAACTCGCTTTTAAATACGACGACAGAATCTTAATAGAAAAATATGTAAAAGGAACGGAAATTACCGTCAGCGTTTTAAACGGAAAAGCTCTTCCTGTCATTGAAATAGTTCCTGAAGGAAAATTTTACGATTTTAAATCAAAATTAACACATTAAACAAAAACAGTAAAATACCGGGTAAAATTTATTTTTTTTTATAACAACCTCAACCAAAAAGTAAAAAAAAATTATTTAATGGAAAAATAACCAACAAACAATAATTCAAAAATA
>CAYTCB010000110.1:0-3103 GCA_964436195.1 uncultured Elusimicrobiaceae bacterium | reverse complement strand
GATTTTTTCATATATTTCAGGGACTTCAAGTTCAAACAAAACCTTAACTAAATCAGGGTGCGCCCTTGATAAAACGGTATTGGGTCCCTTTATATTTTTTTCGGCCTTTATTATGATTGCCCTTATATGCTGTCCGACTGCAAATTTTTCTTTGGGAACCTGTTCCGAGATAGGAAGAATAGCTTCGCTTCTTCCCAAATCGACTATTATGTTTTTATTGGCTATTTTATAAATTGATCCGTTAACCATTTCTCCGATCTTACCTTTCATCTCTTCATACAAAGAATCTCTTTCTGATTCTCTTATTTTCTGAACTATTACCTGCTTGGCTGTCTGCGCGGCTATTCTTGAAAAATCATCCGTATCCAAAGCAATTCTCACATCATCTCCTGCTTTGCCTGGTTGTCCTAGTTTTTTTGCTTCCTGTGCAGTAATTTCCGTAAGAGGACTGATTACAGTATCAACGATTTTTTTAATTACACAAGCCGACATTGCACCTGTTTCAGGATCTACTTTTGCTTCGACATTTACATTTTTGCCGACATGTTTTTTATATGCCGACACAAGTGCATTCTCTATAACATGCAAAATATCTTCTTTAGGTATTTTCTTTTCCTTCTGTATTGTTTCAAGTGCTGTCAAAAGTTCGCTTGACATTTTTTTCTCCCTTTATTAAATTTCCGGATCTACTTTGGCTCTTACGATATTTGATATTTCTATTTCAACTATTCCGTTTGTAAGATCTTCCATAACAATTTTATTGCCGCCTGCGGCAACAAGCCTGCCTGCAAAGTGTTTTTGATTATTTAAAGATACTGCCGTTGTAACTTTTATTTTAAATCCTTTAAAACGCATAAAATCTTTTTCTTTTTTCAGTATTCTGTCAATTCCGGGCGAAGAAATTTCCAAAACATATTCTTCTTTGATTATGTCCTCAGAATCAAGCTTCTCTCCGAATATATGGCTCATCTTTGTGCAATCGTCAAGATTCACGCCTTTTTCCTGGTCAATATAAATTCTTAAAACCTTTTGTCCGTTTTCAAAAACATACTCTATATCAACTATTTCAACCGATTCTTTTTCTGCCAGCGGCAGCAATAATTGCTCTACGTTTTGGGTAATATTCATAATTTATCCTATAAAAACAAAAGGCGACCTTCCGGCCACCCAAAATATACTCCACAAATCTCCTTATTTATTATACCAAATTTAGAAACTTCTTTTCAAGCAGAAATGCATCCGGAAATACAAAACGGCTTTTGCTGATTTTTAAAAACTATTTAAAAAGATTCCTTATGGCTTCCTCGTTATAACCTATTATATATTTGCCGTCAATTACCAACACGGGGAAAGTATCCTTGGCTTTTAAATGTTCCATAACGGTAATCTGCTGTTTTTCATCGATAAGATCAACATATATCTCTTCAAACTGCACCTGCATTTCCGTTAAAAGCTTTTTTACTTTTGCACACCAAAAACATGTGCTTAACGAATACAAAACGATCTTTTTGTCCGGCTTCATCTAAGTTCACCCGCCTGATTTATTAACGGCAACAAAAACCGCAACAGCAAAAAAATCAAATCAATCCGTTATCCTTAAAACTGTAATGATTTTTGTCTGCAACTATTATATGATCCAGTAAAGAAATATCAACTGTTCCGAGAGCCTTAGCAACTGCCTCTGTGGCTATTATATCATTTTGTGAGGGCTTACAACTACCCCCGGGATGATTATGGGCGACAATCACGGATGTTGCATTATGTTTCAAAGCAAGTTCTGTTATTTTTCTGGGATAAACAGCCGATTTATTAACGACGCCTTTACTTATTTCATCATAAAAAAGTATTTTATTTGAAGAATTCAAAAATATTGCATAAAAAATTTCATCTTTTGATGAACCTATAGCTGACTTGAGAAATATCAAAACATCCGACGGAGAAGATAATTTTCTTTTTTCGGTCATTTCCAATTCCGCATATTTGACCGATAAACTTTTTAAAAAAAATATATAAAATGCAGCGCCTTCTTTTATGCCTTCAATTTTTTTCAATTTTTCAATATCCGCATTAAAAACACTTTTTAAATCACCGAATTCGGCTATGAGAAGTTTTGCCGTTTTCTTTGTGTCCTTGCGGGCAATAACAAAGGTAAGCGCAAGTTCCAGAATTTCATAATCATGCCATCCTGAAAACCCTGAACTTATGAATCTTTCTCTTAATCGTTGTCTATGTCCCCTGTTGAACTTTTCCATATATACCCGTTTGTTACCGGCAATTGTATATTTTTACCAAAAGCAGTTTTAGTTATTTTTGTACCCAACGGCGATTGTTTCCTCTTATATTCGGAAGAAAAAAATAACTTTGCAACTTTATCTAAAATTTCCGAAGAAACTCCGGCGTCAATTATTTCCTTGTATGTCATTTTTTTATCAATCATTTTTTCAAGGACATCGTCAAGAATAGCATATTCGGGAAGAGAATCCGAATCTTTCTGTCCGACTCTCAGTTCTGCCGTAGGCTCTCTGTCAATTATTTCTTTTGGAATAATTTCCGAACCCGCAATTTTGTTTTTATATTCGGAGAGCAAATATACGTCTCTTTTTAAAAGATCGCTTATTACTGAATATCCCCCCGCGGCATCACCGTATAAAGTGCTGTATCCGACGGCATCTTCAGATTTATTGCACGTGCATAAAGCAAGATATCCGGATTTATTTGAAATTGCAAGCAGAATATTGCTCCTTATTCTGGCCTGAATGTTTTCTTCTGTTAAATCTTTCCGTGTATCTTCAAAAATCTTTTCAAAACTTTTAATATATGAATTATAAATATCTTTTATTCCTACGACATCCATCTTTACCTCAAATCTTCTGCACAATTCTGCCGCATATTCTTCAGTTTTTTTTGAAGTATGTTCTGAAGGCATTAAAACGGCCAATACATTTTCTTTCCCGACTGCATCAACGGCGATTGCAAGAGTAAGGGCAGAATCTATGCCTCCGCTGACTCCGAGAGTACATTTCTTAAATCCGTTTTTAATGCAATAGTCCTTCAGCCCCATAACAGAAGCATCGTAAACTTCTTTTAAAACATTAGATTCTTT
>CAYTCB010000109.1:0-3114 GCA_964436195.1 uncultured Elusimicrobiaceae bacterium | reverse complement strand
CAGGCAGCGTCGATATCGCAAAAAACTGCGACATTATCGTGTCTGCCGTAACTTTTATAGAGTCTATAAATGTGATTTTTATATTCGGAAAACGTACTGATTCTGAAGAACTTGCTATAACACAAAAAACAACAGCACAGGCTGTAAACCTGAACCAAAATTTCACAAACTTTCTTGAAAAACTCACTGCTTTTATTCTCATAAATTGCCTCGAATAAAAACAAACAGCCAAACTAAACTATAACAATTCTGAATCCTTAATCATCTTATAGTTTATTTTTATTTATTTTTCAATAAGAATTTGTAAATTTTTTGTAAAATCTACAGCAACCGTCAAAATCTTGAAAAAACTGTATTTTATGCCGCCGAAAGAACCGCTTTAAAATTAGACATTTCTATATTATCAGTTTTTATTTTTATTGATTCTTTTAGCTCTTCATCCGAATATAAAGTTAACAATTCTATTATTCCGTTTATAGCTTTGGCCTCTGTTTCTTTATTAGCCAACGGACTTTTTTTGCCAAATTTTAAAGCGTAAATATCATCGGCATACGGCTGAAGTTCTACAAGTTTATCGTTCAGTCTTATCTGTCTCTCGCTTATTGTAAGATCATCGGCAGTTATTCCCTCAGTCATTTCTTGTATGCTGACTAAACTTAACTCCACGTCAGTCAATCTTGTTTCGTTATTTATTCCTTTAACCCATTTTTTAACCAGCATATTTGTTAAAAGCTCTTCATGGCTCTTATTTACAAATCCGCTATTTTTACCTTTGCCTTTTAAATAATCAACCATCAAGGCTCGTTCTAAAACAGACAGAGCAAAAGCATTTTTCATTTCAATATTTTTCAACGAATTCATATAAACAACAATCGGGCTGTCGCTTCCGAAAAATCTTGCAAGCGAAGTCTGATATTGCGTGTCTCTTGTGTATGCTATTCTTATAATATCGGCTATGTCATTTCTTTCGTAATTATCCAGCTGCGGGAACTCGTCAAATTCAAAGTTTCTTGCAGCCTGTTTTACAAAATTTACATTTTTTTCTTTCAATATTTCCTTTATATTTATACTCTTCAAAAACGCAAATATAGATGATGTTTCCTTTATTTCTTTTACAACTTTACTTAGTTTTATCACATACATATTCCCGTCACTCTTTATATCTTTTAAATCCGCGATTTCCGTTACATTGGACGTATATCCCGACAGCATGTCGTAATATTTGCTGCCAAACTGGCTGTCAAAAATAAACGACGTTATTCCGTATCTTCCGTATCTTGTCTCTTTTTGTTTGTCTGTATTACCCAATGAACTATATCTTACGGTTATATCCAGATTATTACCGGACTGTTTAGATCCTTGAGTCAGCTTCATAAATCTTTCTGCAACCGCCTGCTCTAATTTTTTTCCGTTTACTGTCTTTGACATCTCAGAACCTATAAGTTCAAGAACTTTTTCAAATTCTTCGTCGGAAAATATTAATCTCATATTCGCTTTTTTGGATTCGGCTATAAATTTTTCAAGTCCGTCGTATGTATTTATTCCGTCAAAAACATCTATTTCAAGCGCAGTATTTCTGCTTAATGTGACGGCGTCTACTCTTTCATTTTCCAACAGAGCAATAACCATTTTACTGTCTATTTTGCCGTCTCTTTGAATTTTATTTACGCCTATTATGACATTGCCGCTCTGCGAATATTCCAGTTCTCTGTCCGCATTTTTAAAATCTATCTCTATGGCGCTCGCATCTGCTCCGTATCTGTCTGCAAAAAATCTTGTTTCTTGCAGCATTCTGATAATTTCTTCATATCTCTTTTTTATTATATCGTCATATCTCAGCCACTCTACGTAAAGAACAGTAGCTCCTTTTTTATTCCCAAGCCATGTCCTGGCGGCTCTTTTACCGTCTATTACAAAGTTAACAGGAATAGGTTTAAAATTATATTCCTTAACGTCAGCCGGCTCTTCAGTGATGACATATACGGGTTTTTTATCTATTATGTACTTCATTTTAAAAACATCGGCAGGATTTCCTACTGTAATTCCTTCCTCCGTCAATTTCACATTTTCCCTGCCGTATTTTTTTATTGCATCTTCCAGACCGAGCGATTTTATATATCTTATATCTATTATTGTATGCGTTATTATGCTTGCAGAAAAACTGAGCGCCGCAGCAGCCAGCAATGACACCGCAGCCAATACAACCAATCCTACAACAGGCACTGAAAACATCGGAATTATAGCCGTACCAAAAGCGCCGAATGTCCCAAAAAAACCGGCAACAGCCGATATCTTTACGGCATTGACAACCGAAGAGGCTCCCTGTCTGCCAAGCTCTGTTTTGTGACCGGCTATAAATTTTCCCGGGCTGATTACAGATTCCATTGTCTCTCTTTTAAGAATTACCGTCATTATGTTAAAAATGTTTCCTTTTCCTTGTTCTATAAGGGCGTTTACGGCAGGCAATGTTTTTGGAAGTATTGAATTAGGTTTAATTATTATACCGGGCCATTCCAAACCGCTGTTCTGCAGTCTGAAGTCTGTCGGCACCAAATATAATTTTAATACTTTTGTACCGTTTTCTTTTACTGTCTCGCTGTAATATTTTATTCCCTGGCTGTCCAGTTTGCTTACCATGTCAATATAAGCCTGATCCTTTTCATTTGAATATCTGTTAAACAACAAATAATATTCCTTATATCCGTTTTCATATGTTTTTATTTTTATATCCAAATCACCAGTATAACTTTCAGGTATTATCGGCATAATCTGGGTAAAATATGTTCTTGACGGCTGCGCTAAAGGCGCTACGGCAGAAACAGTAAAACCTTTCCAGCCGTAATCCTGATAGATCAAAGCTCCGTTTGTATCGACATAAGGATAACCTTCGGTCATTCCCAAATCAACTGCATAAGCTTTTAAATCTTTTTCTATAGCATCGGCCCTTTCATAATATTTTTTTGCAAGCTCTTCGTTTCCTTCCTGCATGTATACGTCGGCAGCCATTCTATATGAACCTGCAACCTGCCGCGACCATTCAAACATAACAGGATTATTTGATTCTTTACCCGCCATGTATAAATTTTCATAAGTATGACCGTTTATTGTTACGGT
>CAYTCB010000108.1:0-3126 GCA_964436195.1 uncultured Elusimicrobiaceae bacterium | reverse complement strand
TCAAGTTTACATCTTCAAATTTTATTCCGTATTTTTTTGATATCATATTTGAAGCGATTCTGCCTGATTCGTATATAGTCGGCAGTCCGCTTCCTGGATGAGTTCCGCCTCCGACCAAATATGTGTTTTCAAGTTCTTCAAATTTATTATGAGGCCTGAAAAACAGCATTTGTCCGAGATTATGCCCAAGATTAAACGTGGCGCCGTAATAAACTGCATAATTTGATTCCCAGTCGGAAGGCGTTATTATTTTTTCGGCTTTTATATGTTGTCTTATATCTTTTAATTCCGTTCTTTTTTCCAATTCTTTCAGCACTTTTTCACGGTATATATCTTTGTTTTTAGACCAGTCTATTCCAAAAGAATTGTTCGGCACAGGCACCAGAATATAAACAGCTGAACAGCCGTCCGGAGCTAAAGAAGAATCTGTTATTGATGCATTTTGTATATAAAAAGACATTTCATCAGTAAGCTTTCCGTTGTTAAATATATTTTCAATATTTGTTTTATAGTCTTTTGCAAAAAATATGTTATGATGCGGCATATCATATTTTTTATCAACCGCCAGATACATCATAAAAGTTGAACAAGAGTATTTTTTACTTTTTAAATTTTTATTTGAATATTTTTTTAAAGCGCCTTCATGAACAAGATTGGACATAGCATGTGCAAAATCGGCGTTTATTATAACCTCATCGGCATATATTTTTTCTCCGTTTTCAAGCTCGATTCCTTTTGTCTTTTTGCCGTCAAGAATCAGAGATTTAACTTTTGTATTGAAATATATTTTACCGTTTTTTTCCTCAAGAATTTTCTGCATCGCCGACGAAATTTTATGCAGTCCGCCATTCACATGATAAATGCCGTAATTATGCTCGACAAAAGGAATCATCGTAAAAGCAGCCGGACATTCCCAGGCAGACATTCCCAGGTATTTGGACTGAAATGTAAAAGATAAAATAAGTTTTTCATCCGAAAAATATCTTGCAAGATTGCCGTAAAGCGTTTTTCCCAGATCCATGACGGGAAGCGCTTTTAAAAGGTTAGGATGCAGAAATTTAAAAATCGACGAATAATCGATTTTTAGGCACGGATACATTTTTTTAAATTTATTTTCTTCTCTTTTTAAAAAATTTTTATAGCCTTTTTTATTGCCCGGAAAAACAGCGTTTATCTGATTTTCCATCATTTGCTTATCATTTGTAGGCATAAATGTTTTGTCATCAAAAACAAGCCTGTACATCGGATCTATTTTTGTCACGTTAAGATAATCCGACATCTTTTTTCCCGCAAGCAAAAATATTTCTTCAAGAATAAAAGTCATCATTAAAAATGTCGGGCCGGTATCGAAAGTATAATCTCCGATTCTTAACGGAGCATTTCTTCCGCCTGCTTCTGATTCTTTTTCGTATACCGAGACTTTAAAACCGCGGTTTGCCAAAATTATCGCAGACGAAAGTCCGCCAGGACCTGCGCCTATTATTGCAATATGTTTTTGTTGCACGGCCGGCTCCTATATGTATTTGATATCATGCAGTTGTATATTATAAAAAAATAATTTATAATTCAATTGGAAATTGAATCGATATTTTGCCGTATTTTAGAAAAACAGGTAAATTAGAATGCTTAAAGTAATAAAGCATGTAATTCTGAAAGTATTCATCGTGTCTTTCTTGTGTATACCGTCCGAAACTTATGCCGTCCAAAATGGACAAATCATAATAAATGCGTCGAATTTTAAAAACAGCAACGGAACTGCCCATTTTAGTTTATTTAGTAGATCAAAAGGATTTCCTGATAAACATAAATTTGCCCATGTTACAGCGTCAGTGCCGATAATTGATAATCACGCTTCTGTAACATTTGAAAATTTATCGTTCGGAGAATATGCGGTGAGCGTTTTGCATGACGAAAATAATAATTACAAGATGGATGCCAATTTCATAGGCATTCCCAAAGAAGGATTCGGTATTTCAAATAATTATAAAGGTGAAAAAAATAGACCGGCGTTCAACAAAGCCAAAATAAGTTTGCGCGGAAATATGACCGTTGATATAAACATGGTTTATTTTGATTGAAAATTTAAAGGAGGGACATATGAAGAAGTTGACGTGTTTATTTATGTCTTGTATTGCCGTTGTTGTTTTTTGCAGTTCCGTTGCGTTTTCGCACTGCCAGATTCCGTGCGGAATATATGATGACCAGCTTCGTTTTGAACGTATCTATGAAGATGTTGCGACAATTGAAAAAGCTGTTACTGAAATTATCAGGCTTTCAGACCAGAGCAATAATTATAACCAGATTGTCAGGTGGATTAATGCAAAAGAAGACCATGCAGATGACATAATGGAAATAGCCAGCGATTATTTTTTGGCCCAAAGAATTGATTCTCAGGAAAACAGCGATAAAAAAGATAAAAATTATTATCATAAAATATCGCTTTTGCACAAAATTATCGTCTGTGCAATGAAAACAAAACAGTCTGCCGATTTGGCAAATGTAGAAAAATTGAAAATTCTTATTTCTGATTTTCAAAAAATTTATTTTGACGGAAAGTGATAAATATCCGACCGTAAAAGCTTAATATTTGGGATAAGAAATATTTTTTTATCTTGAAAAAAATTATTTTTTTTTGTAGAATCATTCAATCATGATATTTTATTATATGGTAGTTACATTACATTTTATAGTCTGCATAGCTTTGATAGCTATCGTTCTCCTTCAGGCCGGAAAAGGCGGGGGAATGGCCGGTATTTTCGGCGGCGGCGGATCTGATCAGATTTTCAGTGCGCCTTCAGGAATGGCTTTTATAAAGAAGGTTACTGTTGTTTGTGCCGTTGTATTTATGTTGACTTCACTTACGTTGACGATGTTGTCTTCAAAAATAAGTATGGCATCCGTAATTAATCAGATTCAAAATATTCCGGCAGCTGCTCCTCAACAGCCTAAATAACAGTGAGGATTGCTGGGGTGGCGGAACTGGCATACGCGCACGCTTGAGGTGCGTGTCCTTAACCGGATACGGGTTCAACTCCCGTCCCCAGCATAAGTTTGAGAGTTTTGCGGGCGTAGCTCAGTGGTAGAGCGTCTCGTTGCCAACGAGAATGTCGTGGGTTCAAGTCCCAT
>CAYTCB010000107.1:0-3141 GCA_964436195.1 uncultured Elusimicrobiaceae bacterium | reverse complement strand
TGCTCCAGTATAGACCGGGACCGTATCTCCGAGCACAACTGTCTGCAAAACATCTTTCTTTTTGCCAAGAATGCTTATACGCATTCCCTGAGGTCTGACGTGAACATTGCCAGAATTTTCAAGATTTATCTCAAAGCTTGGCGCAGTTGCGCTGCTTTGAGATACAATTAAATGATCAAGTTTAATTTCCGGTTTTTCTGTTCCTTTAATTACAATGTATACAGGAACGCTTATTACAACATTTAAAACTTCGCCTTCTTTCTGAACCGAAAACGATAACATGCCTGACAAAGAACCAGTCATTCCTTCTTTAGGTGATACTCTAAAATTGACTCTTGCCGGCTTATCCGGGAAAAGATCAACTTTATCAATATCAACGGTCAGCCAGTCTTTGACCGTGATACCATTGTTCCCGCCGTAATTTTTCCACTCTTTAGTGGATATATTGGCGGGAACAACTGTATCATAAGTACTTTTTACGTCTATTGATGCCTCATAAATTTCTCCTGCCGGCATCACAATTTCAAATTTTGAAGGATCAACACCCAACCCTGCGCAAACAACGCTGCTGCAAAATAAAAGGATCAATCCTGCAAAATATTTTTTCATTACTCGTTAAACGATTCAAGCGTTATAGATTTTGTTCCGTATACTCCTGCAACTGCATCTCTGAAATTTGCTCCGAAATGGATGTAAAGAGTTCCGCTTGAAAACGGCGTAAATCCGCCGGCTCCGCCAGCTGTAATATATGACAAGAATCCCTGATCAGACAAAATTGTGTAATAGTATGATTCTGAAGCAAATCCTGTGTCACCTTTATCTTTCATATAGAAGCCGCCTGCCTGATTGGCCAAAGAAGGATTAACAGTTACGCTGGTAGTAGATGAAACTCTCATACCCAATGTAAATCTCTGAAGACCATATGAACTTGCTCTTACCAAACCAGCATGACTTATAGTAGTAGATGAAATCGTCAAAGGAATTGTAGACTGATAAACTCCGTTGCTTGCATCCTGGTTATTCTGATAAAGCTGAACCGTAGTTCCCGCTTTCTGGTTTGTAACAGCTATCTTAACTGCTACATTTGCTGTCTGCCAATTGTCTACGCTTGCATACGCATTGCCAAAACTTGACCATGTGATAGTGCCTGCCGCCGTAGTATAATTGCTTGTCTGAACGAGAGACGGAACAAAACTGAAACTTCCGCTTACATCTACCTGTGCAGTATATGTACCTTTGATAGCAGCCGATGCAATTTGCGAAAACAACACTACACAACCCAAAACCAAAAACAAAGACAAAATCTTCTTCATGAACAGCCTCCAGTTTTAATTTACAACAGAAAAACTTACGACTTTTAACTAGCATAAAGTCTAATAAATTATCCTTCTTTTGTCAAACAAACAGCCATATTTTACAAATATTTTACATAATCAGTTGTCAGAAAGAACCTGCATTGCTTCTCTTGCAATCATAAGTTCTTCGTTTGTCGGTATTATCATTATCTTTACTTTTGAATTATCGGCTGAAATAAATCTTTCTTCATGAATAGGAGCATTATTCTTTTCAATATCAAGTTCAATGCCTAGATTCTGAAGATGTTCACATGCCCTTTCTCTTACGCTGGGTACGTTTTCTCCTATGCCGGCCGTAAACACAATTCCGTCCGCGCCGTTAAGAATTCCGTAGTAAGCGGATATATACTTCTTTATACTGTAACAAAGCATATCAAAAGCAAGTTTTGCTTTTTTATTTCCGGCTTGAATTGCTTTTACTATGGTTCTCATATCGCCTGAAAGCCCTGATATTCCTAAAAGGCCGCTTCTCTTATTTAAAAGATTATTCATTTCTTCGGCAGTTATATTTTTTTCTTTGTCCATTATATATACTAAAGCGGCAGGATCTATATCTCCGCATCTGGTTCCCATGACAAGACCTGCAAGAGGAGTAAATCCCATTGACGTATCTATGACCTTGCCGTTATTAATAGCCGATATACTGCTGCCGTTGCCCAGATGACAGGTTATCAGCTTAACTTCTTCAAGAGGTTTATTGAGCATAGCTGCTGCTTTTTGCGTAACATACTTGTGCGAAGTTCCGTGAAAACCGTATCTTCTTATATGGTCTTTGGCATAGTAATCATATGGAAGAGCATACATATAAGCATAATCAGGCATTGTCTGGTGAAAAGCCGTGTCAAATACAAGAATTGAAGGAATGCCGGGAAGCATTTTTTCAACAGCTTCAATACCTGCATAATGATGCGGAGTATGCAGTGGCGCTATTGAGAAACATTCTTTAAGACCGGCCTTGACGCTTTCATCAACAAGAACAGAATCAGAGAATTTATCACCGCCGTGAACTATCCTGTGACCTATAGCGTATATTTCATCAACATTTTTTATGCTTCCCTTTTCAGGTTCAAGCAGATGTTTTATTATAAGCTCTACTGCTTCAAAATGATTTGAAACTTTGCACAGGGATTTTTCTTCCTCGCAGCCTACAGCCTGTCTTTTGAAATAAGCTTCCGGAAGGCCTATGCATTCCACAAGACCCGATGCTATCTTTTTTTCATGCGTCATAGAAAACAACGCATATTTAACGGATGAAGATCCGCAATTAACAACTAGAACTTTCATTTTATTATCCTTTTTATTATTTTTAACTTCTTTTATTTTTAACGCAACAAAACACAAGTATTCAAGAATATATTTCTTGGATTTTATTTAATTTAATGTTTAAACAATACCCGATAAAACTATTTATCTATCCAGGCATTATAATCGTATTCTAAAATTTCTTCAGGTTTAAAGAAAAATGCTATCTCTTTTTCGGCATTTTCAACCGAATCCGAAGCATGTACGGCATTTTTTCTGTTATTTGTTCCGAATAAATTTCTTATTGTCCCTGCTTTAGCCGTTTTTGAATCTGTTGAACCTATAAATTCCCTGACGCGCAAAACAGCATTTTCAGACTGCCAGACACAGACTACTATCGGTCCGCATGCCATAAAATCAACAAGGGGCTTAAAAAAAGACTGTTCTTTGTGCACGGAATAAAAACGTTCAATATCCTGTTTTGACGGTCTTACCATTTTCATAGCCGACAGTTTCAAATCTTGTCCGTCAAAAGCTTTTATTA
>CAYTCB010000106.1:0-3149 GCA_964436195.1 uncultured Elusimicrobiaceae bacterium | reverse complement strand
GAGGCAGGCGATCCATTCTCCGTTCCGCGAAATCCGCCCCATGTGGATGCAGATCTTATCCCGGCAGGGAGAATTTTCTACAAAAGCGACTCCCTCTTTGATATGGACATGAGTGACACCCAGCGGCCCGGGAATATCAAGTTCAACTTCCTTTTCCAGGGGATAGATCCAGGAATCAGAGCTATTCTGTATATAGAGAACCGCGACTCCTTCCTGTCCGGCATATACATACCAGGACACGAATCCGAGCACGAGGAGATTTATAGCTATAGCGACGAAATCAAAAACTCGAATCTTAACGCTGATCGTTTTCCCCCAAGGCGGATACGAAATTATCGGTAAAAAAGATAGAGTGTTTTCCGTTAGGGGTCAAGAACTCTCAGAGTTCCGGTACTTCTATCCATGTTCGGGTTCGCCAGCTTTCCATCCCCAGTTCTGCCAGCTGTACTCCTTTGGCTCCTTCCCGCAGGTTCCAGGGGAAAGGATCATCCTGCATAACGTAGAGGAGGAACTTTTCCCACTGCACCTTGAAGGCGTTATCGTAGGAATCACGGGTAGGCATCTTTGCCCAGTTGTCATAGTAGTTTATGGGGCTGTCGATATCCGGGTTCCATACCGGCTTGGGCGTCATGGGTTCGTCCTGTACCCAGCATTCCCGTAACCCGGCCACAGCTGTTCCCTTTGTCCCGTCCACCTGGAGGGTGAGAAGGTCATCCCGCCGTACCCGGACGTCCCAGGAACTGTTAAACTGGCAGATGATCCCATTTTTTAGTTCAAAAATGCCGTAGGCTGAGTCATCCGCTGTACAGGCGTACTCTTTCCCATTTTCATCGACTCGTTTGGGAATATGGGTTGCCCCTAAGGCCACAAGGGACTTAATATCCCCGAACAAGTTGTCTATTACATATCGCCAGTGGCAGAACATGTCGATCATGATTCCGCCGCCATCCTCCTTTCGGTAGTTCCAGGAGGGGCGTTGAGCCGGCTGATAGAACCCGTCGAAGACCCAATAGCCGAACTCTCCCCGTACTGAGAGAATTCGGCCAAAGAATCCTGTATCGATCAGATATTTAAGCTTGAGGAGACCGGGGAGCCAGAGCTTGTCCTGAACCACGCCGTTTTTTAATCCAGCTTCTTGAGCGGCCGTATACAATTTCATAGCATCGGCTGTATTGGTAGCGATCGGTTTTTCACAGTAGATCGCCTTTCCTGCCTGAATCGCTTTAAGAACAGAAGGGTAACGGAGCTCTGTTACCTGGGCATCGAAGTATATCTTATTTTCTTTGTCGGAAAGAGCGCTATCCAGGTTTGTGGTATACTTCTCCACTCCGTATTGTGCTGCCAGGGCTCGTACCTTCTGCTCGTTTCTTCCTACCAGAATGGGTTCCGGTATCACAGTATCTCCGTTCCGCAGGCGGACTCCGCCCTGTTTTCGTATTGCAAGGATCGATCGTACCAGATGCTGGTTTGTTCCCATACGGCCTGTAACGCCATTCATGATAATGCGGACTGTCTTTTCCATAAAAAATACTCCTTATACGTGTTCTTTATAGGCCTGAACAATCTTCGTCAAAAATTCTCCCTGATCCATGCCCCAGTACCGGTTGGAGAAGATTTCCACTTCGATGAATCCACGAAAGCCGTTGTTCTCTACCTCTCTCCGGATGGAAGGAATATCGATGCATCCTTCCCCCATAAGCCCCCGATCGTTTAAAAAGTCGGTTGTAGGACTCTTCCAGTCGCACACATGGAAGGCAAAGATCTTCTTTCGTTCTCCAGCCCGGCGAAGCTCGTGGGGAAGACAGGAATCCCACCAGAGATGATACACATCTACAGCAATTCCCAGGAAGGGGTGATCGATTTCTATGCAGAGATTGTTCGCCTGCTCGAGGGTAACAATAGCCGAACGGGTATCGGCATACATGGGGTGGAGGGGTTCTACGGCCAGGCGAACTCCTGCTTTTTCTGCCCGGGGCAAGATCGCTTCGATTCCTTTTCGTATCTGCCGGAGAGATTCAGCCAGAGACTGCCCCGGGTGTGCCCCGGGAACAATTACCAGCAGGGGAGATCCTAGCTCTGCGGACAGATCGATAAAGGCCTTGTTGTCTTCAATGTTCGCCTTTCGTTCCTGCTCAGTTAACGCAGGGAAGAATCCTCCCCGAACGGTTGCAACAATCGAAAGGCCTGTATTTCTAATTCGATCACCGATCTGTGCAACGTTTCGATTGTCCAGGGCATCTCTCCATACTGACATTCCTTTTACTCCGGCAGCAGCATACCGGTCTATGGCCTCTTCGATCGGCCAGGGTTTTGTGGTGATCGTATGGATCGCCAGACGGCTTGTATTCTGTATCACGGTTATTCTCCTTTCACGAAGAACCGGTACGGTTCTCCGTTGCGTAAGCTTTCTAGATAAAGAGCGAGTTCCAGCAGATGATAGTCCCCCCACATACAGGATTCCCCGTGGGGAGTGGAGCTTCCCTTCGGGACATAGTCCCATCCGTTCGGTCGATGGTACACGGCATGGAGGAGGAGCCCCTCATGATCTTTCTTTGTGCAGAGGTAGGGTTCTTGCATCAGAGTATAGGCAGTCCGAAGGCCGGCAGCGAGGTATCGGTTATCCCCGGTTTTTATGTGTTGACCCAGGCGCAGAAGGCCCTGGGCGGCTATGGCAGCAGCGGAAGAATCCACCGGTTCAAAAGGATTTTCCGGATCCGCTGGTTTCGTCAGGTCCAGGTTGTGCAGTTCCGGCGCGCCGGTATCCCAGTAGGGAATCCCGTCGGGAGGAGTTGTATCCATGTAATAGTCTGCTACAGCCTGAGCTATTTCCTGGAATCGGTTAAGTACTGTTGCTTTGTCAGGAAAGTAGGGAAGTCCTGCCTCCCGGATTTTTTCATCTTCCAGGGTATTCAGAAACTCAAGCTCCTCAGCGAATCCTAGAAGGATCCATGAAAGACCCCGGGTCCAGGTGGAAAACGGAGAATATCCCTGCTGGGTGGAGGGATTGCGGAATGAGCCGTTTATAGGATTAAAGATCGCCTCATGGGCAGTTCTACCCCGGGTATCCCATCGATCCCGTCCGGTTCCCAGGTATACAATGTAACGGGCTGTTGTTTCAGCATGTTGCAACAGCCTCTTCAGGAGGTTTA
>CAYTCB010000105.1:0-3192 GCA_964436195.1 uncultured Elusimicrobiaceae bacterium | reverse complement strand
TGAAACTTCCGTTATAAGATATTTTATTCCTGCCGCCGCCATTTCGGACATCATTCTGTAAAGATCTAAAGACTGCGGCGTAGTGTTCGGAGCGTCAATTATTTTACCGGCGTATCTGTAAGATATCGTGCCTATAACTCCTATCTGTATCCCCATTGATTTGAACAGAGATTCCGTCATATACGTTATTGAAGTTTTTCCGTTGGTTCCGGTTACCCCTATAACCGTCATTTTTTTGTCGGGATAATCATAAAATTTTGAACTCATTTTTGACATGGCTTCGTTAATATCTTTAACTACGGCGTTTGCGCATCCGAGATTGTCTATTTTGTTTTCGGAAACTACACATGCCGCGCCTTTGGCTGCTGCTTCATGCGCGAATGATGCGCCGTCTGCATGAACGCCTTTAAAGGCAAAGAATACGAAACCTTTGCATACGGTTCTTGAATAGTATGATAATCCGGTAATTTCGGTTTCAATATTTCCGTATATTTGAGCGTTTATGTCGGATATTAAATTTTTTAATAGCATAGTTGTTCCTTATTATTTTTTACGGCAATATCATCTTTCGGTATATTAAGATATTGCATAGTTCTCTGGGCTATTTTAGCAAAAACAGGGGCGGCAACAGAAGAGGCGTAATAATCTCCCTGCGGTTCGTCAAACAAAACAAGTATCACAAGTTTCGGCTCCATTGCCGGAATCATTCCGCAAAATGAAGATACATAATGTTTTTTTGAGTATTTTCCCGTTGTTTTATCTATTTTTTGAGCAGTGCCTGTCTTTCCGCCTACGGTATAGCCTTCAATTTTTGCTCCAAGTCCCGTTCCGTTGTCTACTACTCCTTTTAAAATTTTACGGATTTCAAAAGCAGTGTCTTCGGAAACAACGCGTCTTATGGATACAGTCTGCGTAGACTGCTGCACGGAATCTATAGATTTTATTATTTGAGGCTTTAAAAGAAGTCCGTTATTTGCGATTGCCGAAAAACTGTTGACAGTTTGTAAAGGAGTCGTAAGAATTTCCTGCCCGAATGCAATAGTATGAAGGCTTCTGCCGCTCCATGCTCTTGTGGGCTTTAATGCCCCGTTTTCTTCTCCGTTTAACTCTATTCCGGTTTTGCTGTCAAAGCCGAATATCTTTATATATTTGTAAAATCTGTCTTTGCCCAAAGCCAAGGCTATTTTTGCTGTTCCTATATTTGAAGAATATCCGATAACCTGGGCAAGCGTAATCACTCCTTTTTTTTCATGATCGCTTATGATCACATCTTTGTAGATTTCCATTTTACCATTCATGCAGTCTATTCTGTCGGTCGGTTTGAATAAATTTTCTTCAAGTACGCCGGCAAGGGCGATTATTTTAAAAGTCGAACCCGGTTCGAGCGTTCCGCTTATGGCATAGTTTCGAAGAACCGATATGTCTTTTATTTTTTCTCCGGGGTTGTAATTAGGAAGCGAGGCCATTGCCAGAATTTCGCCCGAAAGGGGATCCTGAACTATAGCCACTGCATGTTTTGCTTTATTTTTTTTCAATCCTTCCTGTAATTCCTGCTCGGCTATAAATTGTATTTTTTTGTCAATTGTCAAAAATACAGATTTGCCGTAGTAAGAATTTTCATTTGGAGTTGTTGTATATATGCTCTTCTTATTTATGCCTCCGATTTCTTTTGTGTGAATTTTTATGTAATCGCCGGTTAAGTGGTTATTGCATGTCTTTTCGACGCCCTCAATTCCTGTGCTTTCGGCATTTACTCTCCCAAGAACATGTGACAGCATATTTACTTCAGGGTATTGTCTAATATATGTGTATTCCAGCCTGTAGTCGTGTCCCTGACGCAATTGCTTATTCTGTTTTATTTTTTCAACAGTTTCTTCATCCAGATTATCTGTTACTTTAATATTTCTTTTTTGCATACGTATTTGGCGCAGATTATCTTCTGAAAATTTAATTCCGAATGATGAAAGGAATTTTTCGGCGGCAGAAACGTCTTTTATGTTTTTTGCGTCCATGAAAAGAGTGTATTTTTTGACGCTCATGGCAAAAATATTGCCGTTTCTGTCAAGAATATCGCCTCTTTTCGGTTTTTCCGTTATTTCCTTGTTAACTGTGCTTTCGGCCCGTTTATCGATGTCGCTGAACTTGAAAATCTGGAAATAAAAAGCCCGTGCGGCTATTACAAAAAAAAGAAAAAGAATAACAAAAAAAACTAATATTTTTCTTTTTGTTATATTCCGGCTGCCGTTATTGCTGAATGAAGAAAAATGTTTTCTGTTCATTCTTTTATATTGATAATTTGTTTTTCGGACGGGATATTAAAATTTTTTTCTTTTGCTATTTTGTCGAGTTTTTCAAGCGCGAGAATTGAATTTATTTTATATTTTGTTTCGTCTGTTTCCGTTTTAAGCCTGTCATATTCCGTTTTTAAATTTGAATTTCTGGCTTCTATTTTTAAAAGCATGTTAGGCTGATATGTATAAATTATTATTGTTCCGAGTATCACGGCAACTATCCATATAAAAACAAAAATTTTTTTCAGGTCTTTTTTGTTGTTGTCCATTAACAATTCTCCAGTACTCTCATCTTTGCGCTTCTGCTTCTGGGATTATTTTTGATTTCTTCATCAGATGCTATTATAACTTTTTTGTTGATAATTTTTAATCCTTTTTCCTGAAGCCCTTTAAAATTCTGTTTTACGATTCTGTCTTCAAGCGAGTGATATGTCAGTATCACGGCTCTTGCCTGAGGCAGCAGAACGTCCGGAAGACTTTCAAGCAAATCGCGCAAACTTCCCATTTCGTCATTTACGTGTATTCTTAAAGCCTGAAAAATTTTTGTTGCTGGGTGAATTTTGTCTTTTTTCCATTTTACGGATGATACGATGTCGCTTAACTGACGGCACGTGCGGATTTTCCCTTTTATTCTTGACTGTATTATTTTTTGTGCGATTTGCGGAGCAAAAGATTCTTCTCCGTATTCAAAAAAAATATTTTTCAACTCTTCTGCAGAATATGAATTTACCGCTTCATAGGCCGAAACTGGGTTTGTTCTGTCCATTCTCATATCCAAAATTTCATCAGAGTTAAAAGAAAATCCTCTGCTCATATCGTCAAGCTGTTTTGAAGATACTCCTAAATCCGCAAACACGCCGTTTAGACGGTTAATGCCTTTTTCTACGACAAATTCTCTGAT
>CAYTCB010000104.1:0-3199 GCA_964436195.1 uncultured Elusimicrobiaceae bacterium | reverse complement strand
CCGGGGTTATTAAACAAGCTATGGATCAAGGAATTATTGTAGTAGCTTATGATCGCATGATACTTGGTATTCCAATTAATGCCTACATATCTTTTGATAATGTCGAAGTAGGAAGATTGTTTGGAAGAGCTCTTACGTCTGCTGTTCCACGAGGTAATTATCTTATTGTTAATGGTTCAGTTCGCGACAACAATAGCTACCTGGTAAATCAAGGCGTTTATGAGATATTAACTCCCTTCATTAATAGTGGACAAATTAAAATTACAAAAGAAATTTGGCTTGATGAATGGAGTTTTGATGAAGCACTGGAAAAAATTGAAAAAGTACTTAATGAAACAACAGATATTGATGCTATTTCCTGCGGTAATGATCAGATAGCCAGTGCAGCCATTCAACTATTAGCTGAAAGGAGACTGGCCGGCAAGGTTGCGGTAGTTGGTCAGGATGCAGATCTTATTTCATGTCAGCGAGTAGTAGAAGGCACCCAATTGATGACGGTGTACAAGCCTATTGCAAAACTAGCTACCCGGGCTGCAAAACTTGTGATTTCGCTGGCTAAAAATGAGTTTGTTCCCTACGATGAACTCATGGATAACAAGAGCGGGACTCCTATTCCCTCCTATATTGAAAGACCCATCGCCGTTTATAAATACAATATGGATGATACGGTGATAAAGGATGGCTTTCACTCAAAAAAAGATGTATATCGAAACCTCATACGGGTAAATAATTGATGTAAATATTTTCCTTGTTTGTGTCCCCCAAAAAAGAGTATTATAAAGGTTCCCTTGTTTTTATCAAAAGTTTACGATGTTCAAACAACAAAACATGCCTCTACAATAAACTCATAAATTATACCAGGAGGTATGAGACAGATGAAGAAAACGTTACTCGTGTTAATGGTTGTAGCAGTGGCTTCTACATCTCTTGTGAGTTGTAAAAAGAAAGAAAATGTAGCAGCAGAAAAGGCTCCTCTTATCGGCATCGCTATGCCTGAAACCCATGTTGAACGGTGGGTAAAAGATGGTGCAGACCTTAAGGCCTTTGCAGAAGCGAAGGGTTATCGTGCTGAAGTTGCGTTTGGTGATGCTGATCAAACCAAACAGAATCAGCAACTCCAGGATATGCTTACAAGAGGAGCAAAACTACTCATAGTTGGAAACATCAATGAAGGAGTTGTACCTGTTGTATCCGATGCAGCAAAGGAAAAAGTCCCTGTTATTGCGTATGACCGCCTAATTATCGGTTCAGGAGACTATGATTACTATGTTACCTTTGATAACTTTAAAGTCGGCGAACTGCAGGGCAAGGCACTGGAAAGAGCACTGAATCTGGCTAATGCTACCAAGGACAAACCAAAGATTATTACCCTTTTTGCGGGTTCTCCTACCGATAACAACTCCAAGATGTTCTTTAATGGAGCCATGAGTGTACTACGCAAGTATGCAGAAAGTGGAGTGCTGAAGATTGTAGGTCCTGCGCCCTTGAGTTCTGATGATACGGCTAACTTTACCCGTATAACCACTGAAAACTGGCGAGCCGATATTGCAAAGGCACGAATGGAGAATATACTAAATAATGATGCGAAGAATATTGTGCTGGATGGAATCCTTGCCCCAAACGATACACTGGCTCGAGCCATCATTGAAGCATGCTCCTCTGATGCAAAGTATGCGGGTGGAAAGTTACCCATAGTAACCGGTCAGGATGGAGAGTTAGCTTCCATAAAGTACATCAAGGAAGGTAAACAGTACATGACCGTATTTAAAGACACCCGGGATCTGGCTAATGCGGCTATTGAATTGGCAGATGCAATTCTGAAAGGGCAAGAACCCAACATCTCCGGCGCTCGACTGGATACTACCACGTACAATACAGGCAAGAAAGCAGTTAAATCGTACTTGCTTGAGCCGGTTGAAGTAACAAAAGAAAACTATAAAGCCATCATGATTGATAGTGGGTATTACAAAGCTTCGGATATCGAGTAGTTTCTAAAGGATTTCAAATCTCTACCAACCGGGCTGGCAACAACACTGCCCGGTTGTTTGTATATAAGCCGGAGGAATGATGAGTGAATATATTCTAGAAATGCATGAGGTCACAAAAGATTTCCCTGGTGTACGAGCCCTTGAAAATGTAAGTTTGAATGTACGGAAAGGAGAAATTTACTCTATCTGTGGAGAAAATGGAGCCGGCAAATCTACCTTAATGAGTATAATCAGCGGAGTATTCCCTAAAGGAACCTATGAAGGAAAGATCATCCTTAAAGGAAAAGAAACGCATTATCATAGCGTTAAAGATAGTGAACGAGATGGATTGGCCATCATTCATCAAGAGCTTGCCCTGAGCCCGTATCTACCTATTTATGAAAACATCTTTTTAGGACACATGAAAACTAATTTTGGAATTATCAATTGGAATTATTATATAAAAGAATCTCAGAAATATTTACAGCGGGTAGGATTAAAAGAAAATCCTGCAACAATCGTAAGTAAAATAGGGGTAGGAAAACAACAACTAGTAGAAATTGCCAGAGCCCTTTCAAAAAAGGCAGAAATACTTATTTTAGATGAACCAACTTCATCTTTAAACGATGAAGATAGCGAAAAGTTATTACAATTAATTATTGAATTAAAGAATCATGGTATCACCTGTATTATGATATCCCATAAGTTGAATGAAATACTGGAAATTGCAGACAGGGTAAGTGTATTACGAGATGGAAAGTTAATTTCTACCTATGATGTAAAAAACGATAACATTCATGAAGCACAACTTATTAAGGATATGGTAGGAAGAGATTTAACCACTCGTTTCCCGGAGCGGAAAACCACACCAGGTGAAGTAGTAATGGAAGTAAAAAACTGGTCGGTATACCACCCGGATTATCATTCAATAAAAGTAATAGATGATGCTTCATTTTACGTACGAAGCGGAGAAATTGTTGCATTTTGCGGTCCCATGGGAGCAGGGCGTACTGAGTTGATGATGAGTATTTATGGAAAATCATATGGATCACGATCAGAAGGAGAATTATCTCTCTTTGGTAAAAAAGTCGAATTACATTCACCCCGCGAAGCCATTGCCGCAGGTCTTGGATATCTATCAGAAGATCGAAAAAATCTAGGACTTATTTTGATTCAGGATGTTAAGACAAATATTTCTCAAGTTATAAAGGATACTTCATGGATAGATTCTA
>CAYTCB010000103.1:0-3223 GCA_964436195.1 uncultured Elusimicrobiaceae bacterium | reverse complement strand
TTAAAGTTCTTAAAAACGGCAGCACAAAAGTTTAGAATTGCGGTTTATTAAGTTGTTTGAATAAACATTTTGATTGACTACAATTTATTTTTTAGGGATAGAATGAAAATACAAAAAATACTATCAACAATGATTATATTCTTTATAGGAATTGTTGTAGTTCCTTCCGCGTTTTCTTCAAATATCGGCAGAAATGTCTACGGAGTTTTTTCAGAAACATATAACGGAGCAAAATATAATGTCGCCGCTACTGATGACGATGCAATAGCATTGTATATTTGGAATTCTACTTTTTCAGGAAGCGAGAGAACAGACAGTCCTGTGCCGGACGGCAGCAAATATACAAGAATTACGGTTGATTCAACAAGTGCTGGATGGGGCGGTATGGGATACAGCGCAACTAATACAAGTACATATAAAAATATGTCCTCTTATTATAACGGTTATTTAAAATTCTATGCCCGTTCAAGTAATTCTGCCATGCTTAATTACCAGTTTGGAATAGAAATGACGGCCGGACAAGTTTGGCTTACTTTAAGCAGTTACGGATTTGTTGCAGACGGAAATTGGCATGAGATTTCAATACCGTTAAATACTTCAACAAACGCTTCTTTTACTTCGGCAAATCTTGCGCAGGTAAAACAATTATTTCTTTTTAGAAACGGAAGCGCTACGCTTACTGTAGGCAATGCGATTGATATAGACAGCATCGTTTGGGTTAAAAATTCCGTTGGAACTTTTACGCCTTCTCTAAAAAGAAGATCTGATAACGTTTCAGTAACCACTTTTACATGGAACAGCGGCTCAACACTGTCTGCAAATGCGGGATGGCTTGCCTCTGACCAGTACATAACTCTTGATTTGGATATGTATGTTACAAATAAAACATGGAATGTTAAAATATATACCGAAAACGGAGCGACAGATAAAAACGGCCTAATTTCAAGCGCAGGGAAAAAAATACCTATAGCCTGGAGAGCAAGCGACTATGCAATTCCTTATGCAGTTTCGGGTGATACGAGAACTTTATCAATCGGCGAAGTTGCAGTAAGCACTTCTGAAGTGAAACTGTATGACTCAGGAGTAGTCTCAAATCCTCAGGATGCAACATATTGGTGCTGGTTTTGGATGACTGATGCAACGGAAGTTCATGCCGAAACAGATTACAATTATAATATTGTCTGGAACAACAGCGGCTTTCACGGAGCTTCAAATTCGGGAGCATTTTACGGTCTTAACCAAACTACGGGAATAAATCCGAAAATATATTTAGGTGCAAGATTTATAGATATTGTAGGCGGTAATTATACCGCCGTAATAACTGTAGAGTTTACATATGAATAAAAAAATTAAAGATTTATTAATTCTTTTTACAGTGGCGATATTGACGCCTGTGTGTATTTTTGCCGCAGTTTATAAGTATGAGGCCGCAGTTACTATCGGGACTCCAACTGTTTTAATTTCTCATATCCAGCCTGAGCAGATTCCTCCTATAAACAAAGAGCTTGTCTTAGTCGGGACTGTTACTTTTTCAGGCAGTGCAAGCATCAGCCAATTTAATTTCAGTTATGTTTTGCAGGGCGGTTCTACGACAACAGAAACTATAACAAATATAACTCCGGTATCTGACGGAGTATACAGATTTACAAAGGGAATTTCTTTTGATCAGACAAGCGGGAATATAAGTTACAGTTTTTCCGTTTCAGGGCTTGTCGGAAGCGTTCCTGTCAGCACAAATACGGCAATTTATGTTGCTACCGTAACGGCTGTTTCGTCTCAAAATGTAGACCCTGCAAGTCCGGTGCCTGTTGTTTTGGAATCAGGAAATCAAACTGCCGGAAATACATCCATAGTTTTTGTAAGCGGTTCGTTTACAGGAACGCAGAATATCACAATTACACAGCTTGATCATTTAAATCCGCCTGTAACGTCTTCAGGTTTTGGCGGACAAAAAACAGCTGAGACGGATTCTTTTGTCGCTCTTTATCTTATAACACCTGAAGGGCTTGAATTAAATCCTAAGGCCACCCTTACTTTGTATTTCGGAGATGCAAATCCTTCAAGGCTGTTTATGAAATACAGAGAAGCCGCCGGCAGATGGGTGACAATTACAGACAATGTCGTAATAGACCCTGCAATGAAGACAATCTCGGCAAGAGTAAGCAAACTCGGATATTATGCTGTATCAACTCTTGGAGAAATGCCTGACAATGACTACAGACCTGCAAAGAGAGTCGTCATAATGGGCAGGGACACATTTAAATTCGAAAATATGAGCGACGGCGACAAACTTAAAATATTTAACGTAAACGGAAGAAAGATAAGAGAAATAAATTCCAGAGGAACATATTCCGGCGGTTTTGAATGGGACGGAAGAAAAGATGACGGAAACTGGGCTGACAGCGGAACTTATATCTATCAGTTAAAGATTCAGGGTAAAGATAAACTTATAAGCGGAACGATAGCATTTGTTAAATAGGAAAAAACAGATGATAAAGAATAAAATAGTTTTAATATCACTTTTAATGATAATTACGGTTATTCCAAAAGCTTATGCCGCTTTTGAAAGCACCTACTGGGGAGTAAGACCTCTTGCTATGGGCGGAGCTTTTACCGCAGTCGCAAATGACGCCAATGCCCCTCTTTATAACATAGCCGGCATAGCAAATTTGACTGAACGTGAAATATCTTTGAGCGCTTCAAGGCTTTTTACAGGCTTGGACGGCGTTGAAATAGGAACAAACTATTTTGAATATACACAGCCTTTATCAATGACAACCGATATGTACGGCGTAATGTCTTTTGCGTGGGCGAGTTTGTCAAGTCCGGGATTAAGCAGAGAAGATACGTTCAATATAGGTTATGCAAGAAAGGTAAATGATGTTTTGAGACTTGATCCTGAAATAATAAATTTGACGGCCGGTTTGAATTTAAAATATTTAAGACATGAATATAATTTTGCTTTAAGCAATAGTCCGGGACTTTATCCTTCGTCAAAAGGCGGGTTTACGGCCGATATAGGAGTTTTAGCCCAGTTTACAAACGGAATCAGCGTCGGCCTGAGCAGTAAATATTTGACGACTCCCGATATAGGTTTTGAAAATGAGGATAAAGTAAGCAGAATGAATGTGATAGGTCTTGCCTATTATAATGAACTGCTTCCGGTTGTTCATATACCCTATTTTACTGTTGCAATGGATGCTGTGTTTGTAAATAATGAGAC
>CAYTCB010000102.1:0-3223 GCA_964436195.1 uncultured Elusimicrobiaceae bacterium | reverse complement strand
TGATCTTTTTATGATTCTGACTACAAGCTGCGCAAGTTTTGGCAATTGCTGCTGTTGCATCATTCCTTTAGACGCCTGTACCAACAGCTGCTGATAAGCGTTCTGTTCAGCTAACAACAGCCTTTCGGCTTTCCGTTGCAAATATTTTAAAATCATCGGGCCTATCGTTGATAAACAAAATAACATTAAAGAAGCCCAAAACCATTCTCCTGTTCTAAATCCTAAATAAAAAGGGATACCCAGAACCAAAGTATATAAAACTATTACTATACCTGTTTGAGTCAGAGCAAGTTTTATATCCATCAAATTGGTTTTGACTATGCTGACGGTAATAATGCCGGTAAAAATTAAAACTAAAACATATCCAAAAGGATATATTTCTATAAAACTATATTTCGTAATATAGTCGCCGGCACCTAAAAAAGTGATTGAACATCCGCTGAATAAATATTTTATTTGTTGCTGTTTTATTGCGCTGAAAGTTGAATTATTAATGTTTTTTATTAATAAAATCATCACTACGCTGATTACAAAAACAAACTGTATCAAAACCAGAAAATACAGGTTGCCGGCCGTCGGATAATAGCCCCAAAAATGTTCTTTTATTCCGCTGTAAAAATAATTTGTAAACAGACCTGTTAAAAAAAATCCTATGGAAATACCGTACAAAAGCTTAATATATTTTTTATAAGGATGGTCTAAAAATGTCACAACCATATGAAACATTCCGACAGCAAGCGTAACAACGCCTAAAAATCCCATTTTTGCAAATACGTAAGCATGTTGCGGATCTTTAGTCCAGTACATTAATGAAAATGGAAAAAGCCAAAAGAATATTGTTATGCAAAATACGAGATATACCCTATTCAGGTTAGATTTTCTATTTTTTAGAAAAACAAAAAAACCCAAAAACAAAAACATTACAGATGTTACGGTAGGTAAAAGTGCGTAATAATTCAATTTATTTCCTCGTTAAACTTATTCCCTGAATATGCGTTGTTTTGTACCAGAAATAATTCATTTCTCCGTACGGCCCGCCGGTTTTTTTTATTCCGCCGTGAACGGCATGATACGGCGATACTTCAACATGTCTTGAATTTATTCTAAATAGGCCGCTATTATCAATATACTTCATAAACTGCCTTGTATAATATGCCGATTTAACCCATGCCGAAGCTCTCAATCCATATTCGTTATGCGCAGCTATATCAAGCATCTTTTCGAAAATATCGCTGTCTCTTGCCGCTTGCCCGGATTTTGTAGATTTAACTTTGACAACTGGTATGACCGGAAAAAAATTTTCATCCTTAATAACTTTTATATTAAATATTTCAGGATTATCCGTATCAATTTCAACAAGCGTAGGCTGAAAATAAGCTCCTCTTTCATTTTCACTGCCTGTATAATCAACTCTCTTGCCTCCGCACAGAATTTTTGCATTCTTGGCTAAGGCATCATTTAAAAATTCAGCACATTCCGACATTTTATTTACAGGAGTCAAACACGTATCTCTGTCGGACGGCAATGCTATCTTTAATTCTTTTGTCTTTTCAACAAATTTTGTTATAAAAACATCATATATATCCTCGTGCACTATTATATTTTTAGGAACCATGCATATTTGAGTTGAACCTAAAAAACAGTCAAGAGAAGCTTCTACGGCTCCGGATAAATTACAGTCGCGCCAAACATATAAATTATCATTACCTGATAATTCTAGAATCATTTTTTTATTGTTGTTATAAGCTTTCTTTGCAAGTTCCAACCCATTTTCACTTTCGCCGAAAAAGAAAATATCATTAACTAAAGGATTGGCTATCCACTCATCCATTATATTTTTTGAGTTGCCGTTTATTATATTAAGAACTCCGTCCGGAGCTTTATGGTCCTTAAGAATTTTGGCAATTATATTTTTCCAAAGAAATAACGTTGCAATCGGAGCTTTTAACGGAACTTTCATTATAACGGCATTGCCGGACAGAAAAGCATATACGGCGGCCAAAGAATTGCTTGCAGACGCATTTTTAGGCGGGCTTACAACAATTACTCCATCTGGTTTCCTGACATGATAAACTCTTTCATTTCCTTCACATCCAATTTCTTTAAACAAATCATTCTTACAAAGGTTAATACTTATTTCCGATAACCCTTTTAACATTGAGTCATATTCCCATTTTGCAAGTTTATACGGATGGCCTTCAACTACGAGAATATTTATAAATTCGTTTTCCATCTGTTTTAAATACTTTAAAATTCCAAGAACTATACTTTGCCTCTTGGAAACAGCAAAATCTTTCATAATTTTACTGGCTTTATATGCTGAATCTATAGCTCGTTTGTTTAATTCGTTGTCTCCTACGCAATATTTTGCATAAACATATTTATCTGCATCTTCAGGAATTTCGCCTTTTTTTAATTTGGTTAGAATCTGATAAGTTTTTTTAAAATCCAGTATTACCTGGTCTGCATAAGGGAAATATTCATACTTGCCTGTGTCAACATCTTTGCCGTCAACAAACAATGAAAACTCTTTCATTTCATGGCCCCTTTTCATGATTATTTTTTTTGTCTTAACTTCCAGTCCAAATACTCATTTATAAAATCATCTATATCTCCGTCCATAACTTTTGCAACTTGGGAAGTTTCATAATCCGTACGATGATCTTTTACAAGCTGGTATGGCATAAAAATATAAGAACGTATCTGATTTCCCCATGCTATAGAACCTTTTTCATCATAATGTTTTTCATATGCTTTTCTGTTTTTTTCCTGTTCAAATTCATATAATTTTGCCTTTAACAAACTCATTGCTGTGGCCCTGTTTTTTATTTGAGATCTTTCAGTTTGTGATTGGGCCACTATATTTGTTGGTAAATGAGTAATTCTTACCGCAGAATCCGTTTTGTTGACGTGCTGTCCGCCTGCCCCGCCGGATCTGTAGGTATCTATTCTCAAATCTTTTTCATCTATCACGATATCTATAGCATCATCAACTTCCGGAATAACATCAACCGAACAAAATGACGTATGTCTTCTTTTATTTGCGTCAAACGGAGAAATTCTCACAAGTCTGTGAACGCCTATTTCAGACTGCAGCAACCCGTAAGCAAATTCGCCTTTTATTATAAACGTAATATTTTTTATTCCGGCTTCGTCGCCGCTAAGAACGTCAACAGTATTTAAAACAAAACCTTTGTCTTCGGCCCACATAGTATACATTCTA
>CAYTCB010000101.1:0-3239 GCA_964436195.1 uncultured Elusimicrobiaceae bacterium | reverse complement strand
GCCCTTCTCATCCTATGGATGGGAGGGGCTGTTTCTTGTTCTTTTCACCGGGAAATACCTATTTATATAGAACCGGCTTTAGAGGAATACGGAGAAAAACTCCCGCCGTTGCCAGAGGGATTTTCCTGGAAACGGATAGAAAAGAAGGGGTCAGTCCCGGTGAACAGCGAGTTAAATGCAATTCCTTTACTCCTGATTCGTGAAGGTTTCCCTCGCAGTAGTATAGATTTCCAGGACGAATTGAAGAGGGATGACCTCAAAAAAACCTTAAAAATCATTCCCTTTGCCCCTGAAACTTCGTTTCTCGACCCTAGAACCAATATCCAGAAGGAAGAAGTAAAAGAATTTTCTCTCGTTCCACTCGATTCAATCCAGTTTCCCTATAAGGCTCTTCGGGTAAATGGATTATTCCCGGGAGAGGAAGGGTACCCCTATCTGGGAAAAGTCGTTTTACGTGTAAGATTTGAGCATCTTAACGCATCGCAAGACCAGAAAGAAACACTCCTGCACTGGTTTCAATCGATCCCGGATCCAGAACCGCCCCGGATAGCACGTATTGCAGCAGTAGGGGATATTATGGCAGGAAGAGGAGTGGAGCGTCTTCTTCAGCAGGGAGAGAACGGCCTAAAGGCCGTATTCGGCGATACCCTGCCTATCCTTCAAAGTCACGACCTATGTCTGGGAAACCTGGAAGGGGCAGTAACCCGTGGGGAAAAAGCGCTAAAAAAATCGTATACCTTTAAGTTCCCTCCGGAAATCCTTCCGCGTTTGAAACAGGCAGGTTTTCAATACCTCTCTGTGGTAAACAACCATGTGTTTGATTATGGGGAGGAGGGGTTTCTAGATACCCTTAAAGCTCTGCAAGAAAGAGGTATCGGAACCTCGGGAGTCGGTCGCAACGTGGAAGAAGCCTCAAAACCGTGGAAGTTTTATCTAGATTCCCTTCTGGTACAGGTACTGGCCGTGGGAGCTTATCCGCCAGAACCGGGAAAGTTTGATGGAAAGAAGGATGCTGCCGCGGGACTGGATAGAGGAGGGATCCTCTGGGAAGGGGAGGAAGCCTTACAGAGCATGTCGCTCAACTTTTCCTCCAATAGCTTTGATATCGTTATGGTCCATGGAGGATATGAATGGGCAGAGATCCCTCAGAAGGAACAGAGACTTCTCTATCATAAATGGATAGATGCCGGAGCGGATTTAGTAGTAGGGTCTCATCCCCATGTGCTTCAAGGAATGGAAGTCTATAAGGGAAAACTAATTTTGTATTCTCTGGGTAACTTTATTTTTCCGGGAATGGATGAGACAAAGTATGGAGAAGATTCCTGTATTCTTTCTTTGGGACTGTATGGGGGAGAGGCAAGGTATCTGGAGGTATATCCGGTGCGGTTACAGGCAATCTCTGTTCGGCTGGATCCATCACCTCGTATTGTGGAACGATTCTATCGCCTTTCTAAGGCTATATATCTAAATCAATAAAAGAGGGGGCGGTGTCTTTGAAGCTGAGAGGGGTATTCTTAGAGCGAACATGAGACATTCGAAGTTTTAAATCGTCCAATTGCCTTCTTAACAGAACGCAGTTACCCCGGGTGGCTTCTAGAGCCCGCTGGCGTGCTTTTTGGACCCTCGATTCTAAAAGAAGCTCGTCTTCAAAAGGCTTCCCAGCTGTAGCTTCCGGGAAAAGGCCAGTATCCCGGGATAGTGCGGAGATGCATCGCTCGAGGTTTGTTAGACTCTTGAGTGTTTCCTGTTCCAGACCCTGATAGTATTCGATCCGTTCCGCATCTTCCTGCTCAATCGCTTTACTGAGCTTTTCCATTAAATGGGAATAAAAAGATAACCGCTCTTCCAATGCGGCTTTTAATTGGAGGCTATGCATAATTTCAACCAGCTAGATTTACCCCGGAACGGGGTGTGGATTCTTCTACCTGAACGTGGGCAATTTTAATCCACGCCTCCCGTAATTCTTCCAGAAGCTTACGAACGTCCTCCATTGGTTTAGCGTCTTTGCGGACGTTTGCTTCCATCAGCTGCCGGTTAAAGAAAAGGTACAGGCCGAGAAGGTTCTTTGCAATTTCTCCGCCTTTCTCAAAATCCAGGGACGCGGTCAATTCAGTAATGACATCCTGCGCTTTTACAACGGCATTATGAACAATATCCAGTTTCCGTGATTGTTTTCCCAGTTCCTGAATCGCAAGGTTGAGCTGCCGGATTGCCTTGTCGTAAAGCATAACGATTAACTTACCCTGGCTTGCAGTACGGATGTTGGTTTCTTTATAAGCTTTTAGTGGATTAGTATACGGATTCAAAATACATCCCTCCTTTTTATAATACTTTATCTTGATAAATCCATCAAGTGTGAAACGGGTACTATTCGGTACCCTTTTTCCAGCAAACGGTTGATCAAGAGATCCAATCGATGGAAGAGATAATCGTCCCTCCAGTTTCCCTTTGAACCGTTCTCTGGTTTGCCTACTTGAAACGAGATGATCGATCCGGGCTTCTTCAGCTGGATGATCCGTTCAATCAGGTCGGCCGCAGGAAAATAGAGAGGATTAAGCCCTGTGTCGTTGCGTTTAACTGCCCAGTCCAGACTGTCAACATCTCTTCCTATATAGGTGTAGTTCATTTCTTTTGCCGCTGAAATAATATCGTCTCGAACCACATAGTATGGAGTGTGCCATAACAGAGACAACTCTTTCCCTGTAGCCTGAAAATATTCATCCTCATTTCGGGCCAGCCCCTGTTTAATAAACTCACGGGTAATTCGATACTGAGGATCCGTAAGATCGAAGTGAGCATAAAAGAGGGAACCTACTTCATGGCCGGAATAGGCAATCTCTTGTACGGCGTCCGGATTTCTGCGGATAAATTCTCCATTAATAAAAAACGTTGCTTTTATTTTATAGTTGGAGAGGGTTTGGAGAATTTCTGTTAATCCTTCTACAGAATCCACAGCATTGAAGACCAGAGAGATCACCCTTCCCCGCATACGGGAGCCGTTAGAAAAATTAGTAAAATCTACCGGTTCCTCCTTCTCGGGCAGAGGATCGTAAGGTTCTGAAATCGGTTTGAATAAAGGATACGTCCCTAAAATCTTTAGATTACGAACCATCACAATGTTTTTAAACGGGCCTGAGGGAAGAGGCTCTAGAAATACTCTGTACTCTTCAGAAATGAGAGAAGGAGGATCCGGTTTAAACGCTTCCAGGGCTTTCCATTGATTCGAATCCGGGTTGTAG
>CAYTCB010000100.1:0-3351 GCA_964436195.1 uncultured Elusimicrobiaceae bacterium | reverse complement strand
GCCCAGACCTGAAGTTATAGAGGCCGTCAGAAAATGCCATACCGCCGGAATCAAGATAAAAATGATAACCGGCGATCATGCCCTTACCGCTTCGGCTATAGCAAAAGTTATAGGAATAGTAAAAGGCGACCATGCAAATTATAAAGCTGTTACAGGCAAAGAGCTTGAAAGCTATAATGATGAACAATTGAAAGATGTCGTCAATGAATATTCCGTTTTTGCAAGAGTTACTCCTGAACAGAAACTGAGGCTTGTCAGGGCTCTGCAGGCAAGAGGCAATATCTGTGCTATGACAGGAGACGGGGTAAACGACGCTCCGGCTTTGAAACAGGCAAATATCGGAATTGCGATGGGAATAACAGGAACGGAAGTCGCAAAAGAATCGGCCGATATGGTTTTAACAAATGATAATTTTGCGTCAATAGTTGCTGCCGTTGAAGAAGGAAGAGGAGTCTTTGACAATATAAAAAAATTCATATTATGGACGCTTCCGACAAATGTTGCGCAGGGTTTTGTAATGATTGTGGCAATATTTTTAAATATGGATGTGCTGCCGATTTTGCCGGCCCAGATCCTTTGGATAAACATGTCCACGGCAATTTTGCTTGGGCTTATGCTTGCTTTTGAACCTAAAGAACGCGGAATTATGGAAAGAAAACCGATAGATCCGAAACTGCCGATAATAGACGGTCTTTTAATATACAGAAATATTTTGTTCGGAACAATAATGGCGGTTGCCGTTTTGTTTATGTTTGATTATGAAATAAAAACCGGATCCACCTACGAACATGCAAGAGGCGTAACAGTGTCTGCTTTTGTAGTGGCTCAGAGTTTTTATCTTTTAAGCTGCAGATCATCATACTATTCAATTTTCAAGCTGGGGCTTTTTACAAATCCTTTTATATGGCTCGGCATTTCTCTGATGTTTATCTCACAGATGATATTTTTAAACATAGCTCCGGTCAACAGATTTTTTAAAGTAGAAGGTATGGATTCCGATTCTGTTTTCAGGCTTCTCATACTGGGAATTTTTGTTTATTTCATAGTTGAAATCGAAAAATACATAAGAAATGTTATTGCCCAGAAAAAGGATAAGGCAAATGCTTGATATTTTATTGTCGCTTATAATCGTTATTGTTATAGTTATGCCTCTTATCAGCAAACGCATAGAGGAAAATCTTGAAATATTTATTCTTGCGGTAGGTATTGCGGCGGCTACAATTTCAAATATATGGAACAAAGATCTTATAAAAATGACTTTGGAACATCCGGTGATGATTTCAATTACCGTGCTTATAATGGGGATATTATTTAAACTGTTCAATTCGCAGATAATAGTTTTTATAAATAAGATAACAAAAAAGATAGGAGTCAGATGGACCCTGGCTCTTTCGACGGTTATTTTGGGACTCATATCAAGTATGATAACTGCTATAATAGCTTCGCTGATATTGTCGGAAATAGCTGCCGTGATAAATATTAAAAGGCAGGATAAAATAAAATTTATAGTTTATGCCTGTTTTGCAATAGGAATAGGCGCCGTATTAACGCCTGTCGGAGAGCCGCTCGGCGCGATAATCATAAGCAAACTGTCGGGAGCTCCGCATTATGCCGGTTTTTTCTATATGATTGATATGCTTTGGATTTATATAATTTCTTCAAATATATTTTTGGCATTTATGTCGTACAGAATTATAAAGGGGACAAAAAATTACGAAGGGCATATTATTGTAAACCGCGAAGATACGTCAAACAAAGAAATAATTTTGAGATTTGTGAAAGTTTATGCTTTCGTTGCCGGCCTTATTCTTTTGGGAGACGGATTAAAGCCTCTTGCTTATAAAACGATAGCGCATTTGGGAGGCGTTGAACTTTACTGGATCAATATGCTGTCTGCGGTTCTTGACAATGCCACAATGGCTGCGATTGAAATCGTGCCGGAGATGACGGTTGAAACTTTAAAATATCTTATAGTCGGTCTTATAATAAGCGGCGGCATTATGATCCCGGGAAACATTCCCAATATAATATGCGCTTCAAAATTGAAAATAACGAGCAAAGAATGGGTAAAGGTTGGATTTCCGGTCGGAATGGGCATGCTTGTTTTCTATTTTCTGTTTATAAAATTTATTTATTAATATAAAGGGGTTTAAGCATGGAAAGAATTTTTGAAAGACTTGAAAAAGTAAGGATGGTATCTCCGCTTGTCCACCACATTACAAATTACGTAACTGTTTCAAACTGCGCCAGCATAACGAAGTATTTCGGGGGATCGCCGGTAATGGCCGATGCAAAAGAAGAAGTTGCGGATATGGTAAATCTTGCAAGCTCTCTTGTTCTAAATATAGGAACTCTGAACAATATGCAGATAGAATCTATGAAAATCGCCGGCATTGCCGCAAATAAAAAGGGAATTCCCGTAATTCTTGACGTATGCGGGGCAGGCGCCACAAAATACAGAACGCAAATGTGTAAAGAACTTTTGGAAACTTTTAAAGTTTCAGTAATTAAAGGCAATTTTTCCGAAATTGCAACGATAGCAGGCTTAAACGTTCAGACAAAAGGCGTTGATTCCGGTAAAGTTGCCGCCGATAAATGTGAACTCGCAAAAACTCTTGCCGCAAATATAAAAGCCGTTGTCGTTATTACAGGAGCGGAAGACGTCATTTCTGACGGAACAAATACGTATTCTGTTAAAAACGGCGTGCCTGTTATGGGTGCAATAGTAGGGACGGGATGTATGGCATCATCAGTAATCGGAACTTTCTGCGCTGTTGAAAAAGATTATGCCCTTGCCGCGGCTTCGGCTTTGGTATGTTATGAAATAGCCGCCGAAAACGCAGAAAAAACGTCAGACGGTTCAGGTACGTTTATAGGCAGTTTATTTGATAAAATACTTATGTTGAGCGAAATTTCGGTAAATAAAATGAAACGTATTTCAAAGATATAAAACGGGATTAGACATGACAGAAGAAATAAAAAATAAAATAAACGAATTAAAAAAACGCAGAAATGCGGTAATTCTTGTTCATAATTACCAGCGTCAGGAAGTTCAGGATATCGCCGATTTCAAGGGCGATTCGCTTGAGCTGAGCAGAAAAGCGGCCGAAACAAACGCCGATGTGATAGTTTTTTGCGGCGTTCATTTTATGGCAGAAACGGCAAGTATTTTAAGTCCTCATAAAAAAGTTCTTTTGCCGGATCCGGCTTCCGGATGTCCGATGGCTGATATGATAACAAGGCAGCAGCTTATACAGTTTAAAAAAGATAATCCGGGCGCTACGGTAGTTACATACATAAATTCAAGCGCCGAAGTAAAAGCCGAAACCGATATATGCTGCACATCTTCAA
>CAYTCB010000099.1:0-3381 GCA_964436195.1 uncultured Elusimicrobiaceae bacterium | reverse complement strand
TTGCTTGTGTAAAAAAATGTAATTTGTCATACATAAAATAAAATTGGACAAAGAAGTCCAAAATGATGTAACGGTGCAAATCCGCTTATATTATTTTGGCTTCTTTTTTTTATATATAAAAACTTGTAAATAAATATATATTTAAGGAGAAATGCTTATGTTGACGGACAATGCCGTATATAACTTTATTGAATCCGCAAATGTTATTTTTTTGGTTATAGGAGCAGTCAATGTACTTGCGATGCATGCCGGTTTTGCATTTTTGGAAACAGGTTCCGTTCGCAAAAAAAATCAGGTAAACGCTCTCAATAAAATTCTGCTTGATTATTCTTTTTCGACGCTTGCATATTTTTTTATAGGATATCCGATAGCGCGCGGCATATCTTTTTTATGCATTGATACAAATAACATCGTCGCAAACTGCGGTGTGGAATCGGTAAAGTTTTTTCTGCTGCTTGGTTTTGCCGCCTGTATCCCGGCGATTATTTCCGGCGGTGTTGCCGAGCGCGCAAAATTTTGGACAAATTCAATAGCCGGAATTATTTTTATAAGTCTGGTATATCCTTTAATAGAAGGATTTACATGGGGCAGATTTAATTCTTTGCTTGGAAGCCCGACGGGATTTCTTGCTTCGCTGTTCGGAGCTCCTTTTCACGATTTTGCGGGTTCAGCCGTAGTTCATGCCACAGGCGGATGGCTGGCCCTTCCTGCAATTCTGCTTCTTGGCGCAAGAAAAAGAAGATTTGAATCAAGTTCCATAAGAATAAGCAACATTCCTTTTTTGGCGTTGGGAAGCTGGATACTTATAGTAGGATGGTTCGGATTTAACGTAATGAGCGCAGGTTCAATTGAGGCTATATCGGGGCTTGTAGCGATCAATTCGCTTATGGCTCTTGTCGGAGGAGCAATTACGGCTTTATTTATATCAAAGAATGATGCCGGTTTTGTTCACAACGGCGCTTTGGCGGGACTTGTTGCAGTTTGCGCAGGTTCTGATTTATATCATCCTGTCGCCGCATTAGTCGTCGGAGGCATTGCAGGAGCGATATTTGTGATATTATTTCAGATAGAAACGCAGAAATTTAAAATTGACGACGTATTGGGCGTCTGGCCTTTGCATGGAGTTTGCGGAGCATGGGGCGCCGTTGCTGCAGGAATTTTCGGACTGGAAACGCTCGGAGGACGCGGAGGAGTGTCGTTTTATTCCCAGCTGACGGTAACAATAGCAATTATTTTATTTTGTATCATTTCAAGTTTTATTGTATACGGAGCGCTAAAATCTTTGTTCGGGATAAGATTGACTGAACATGAAGAATTTATGGGTTCAGACCTTGCAATACACAATATTGAATCGCAGCCTGAAGAGGCATTATAATAAGGAGAAAAAAATGAAATTAATAACAGCTATAATACAGCCTGAAAAATTAGAAGACGTAAAAAGAGAATTATTCAATGCGGAAGTATGCAAAATGACAGTGAGCAAAGTACACGGATGCGGACAGCAAAAGGGCTATACTGAATCTTACCGCGGACAGATCCATTCCGTAAACCTTTTGGAAAAAATAAAAATAGAAATAGCCGTAAACGAAAATTTTGTAAAACCGACAGTCGAGGCAATTATAAAAGGCGCAAGGTCAAATAATATCGGAGACGGTAAAATATTTGTTACGACCCTTGACGAATGTTACCGTATACGTACCGGAGAAACAGGCTCGAGCGCAATAGGATAATAATGCGGTTTGTCGTTTGCGTAAAACATTGAATAATCTGCCTTGAAACATAAATTTACATGTTGACTTTGTATAAAAAATTTTGTATACTTTCTGCGAAGTAAAGAAATGAGTTCTTTTTAACAACTTAATATATTGGACAATGAAGCCCAAAAGAAATTTTATGTACAAAATTCTTTTGGGCTTTTTTTTGTTTTTTAAAAAAGCAACCCAAATAATTTTACAAAGGTGTAAAAGATTACCGGAGGTGATGGTAAGTTTTTTGCAGTTTTCGTAATTTTTATGTTTTTGTAAAAAAAAGGGAGGCAGTTATGAAAAAAGTATCTTTATTAGTTTTATCAACAATGTGTTTATTTTTATCGGCTGTTACAATAAAAGCGGAAGAAGCAAATATTCTTTCAGGGTGGAAGTTAAGCGGAGATGCAACGGCTTTTGCTTCTTTTAAAGCAGAAGAAAGAACAACGGATTCAAAGCTTAACTTTTCTTACATGCAGTTTTATGCAGAAAAGCAGATTCAGAAGGACATGACGGTTTATTTGTCTTTAGTTGTAAACAACAAAGAATATAACAACGACCAGAATAACTATGAAACGACTGTTTTGGTTGACACGGCGTTTTTATCTTATGCAGTAAATGATGTTTTAAGCATACATATCGGAAGAGAAATTATAAATTACGGTTATGAAAATCCGATATGTATAATTGACGAAAAATTTGCGATGCTGCCCGCAATGTCTCTTTCTTATTTCGGCGGTTATGTTTTAAGAGGCGACGGAGTAGGCGTTGTTGTAAGAAATTCGGCGGTTGACGTAAATGCTGCTTATATGAATATTCCGACTGATAATTCAATCAACGGAAAGTCTTATTATGCAAGAGTAAGCAAAACTTTGGGATCTTTAACATTGGGAGTAAACGGATTGTTTGCAAAAGGTCCTGACAGCGCAACGCAGGGTGATTCGGTATCATACTTCGGACCTGATATAAAGTATGCAAACGATCTTCTTGATTTCAGAACTGAGCTCGTTTTTGCAAACAGAGAAACGGATTTCGGTTACGGGACAGAATCTGTTAACAGACTCGGATTCTATTCTCAGGTTACAGTAAATATTCTTTCAGCAAGAAAGCTTTATGTCGGTTCAAGACTTGATTATGTGGAACCTTATACGTCATATGACAAAGTGATAAACAGATATCTCAGCGGAGTTGTAGGTTCTTACTTGTATGACAATGTTTTGGTAAGAGCTCAGTTTAAATCAAATATCGACGAAGGCAAAGATTCGGAAGCCGGTCTTATGCTTACAGTGACATTTTAATAGGAGGCTAAAATGAGAAAAATTTTATGGTTGTTTATATTTTTAGGACTTTTGACAGTTTCATCAGGCGCTTTGATTGCAGACGATGCTGTTGTTGCAGATACAACGGCTGTTGCTGTTGCAGCCCCGGTTGCTGATGTTCCGGCGGAAACAACTGTTCCTGCACCCAAAATTGATACGGGCGACACGGCATTTATGCTTGTTTGTTCTGCGCTTGTTATGGTTATGACACCGGGACTTGCCTTGTTTTACGGAGGCATGGTAAGACGTAAAAATGTTCTGGGAACAATGATGCAGAGTTTTGTTGCACTGGGACTTATAACTATAATATGGATAGT
>CAYTCB010000098.1:0-3459 GCA_964436195.1 uncultured Elusimicrobiaceae bacterium | reverse complement strand
TTGAAGGCAAAACCACGGGGCTTAAAAACCGCGAGTATGAAGATATTCTGGCTAAAGCCTTAAAAATAATGATGTTTGATATCGGCAACGATACAGATGATGATATGGATCCTGAAGTTATAAGGCTTGCCGGCGCCCCGAATTCTTATGAAAGGGAAAGAAATCTGGCGGATTATCTTAAAAACAATATAACAACGCTCACGCAGAGGGCTTTTTCAAACGCTGAGCCTGACGCGCGTGCTGTAAATACGCTGATATTTCTTATACCGTTTGCCGAAGCTAATGATATTGAAATAGACATAACAAAACTTGCCGTTGACCAAAGCGACGTAATAAATAAAACAAAAGCATTTCTTGCAGCCGCTTAAATCTCATTTTGTTTCTTTGACACTCCACCTTTTTTTTTATAAAATTCTCTTCTATGGTAACTATTAGGCCGGACGTTTTTTTTATAACTGTTGAAGGTTGTGAAGGCTGCGGGAAATCAACGCAATCCGTACTTTTAAAAAAATATCTGGAAAATAAGGGATTTAAAGTAATTCTTACTAGAGAGCCTGGCGGCAGCATTGTTGCCGAACAGGTCAGAAATATTCTTTTAAATCCAAAACTTAAAATCTCTCCTTTGTGCGAACTTATGCTTTATGAAGCGGCGCGGGTGCAGCATATGGAAGATATTATTTATCCTAATTTAAAAAACGGATTTGTTGTTATCTGCGACAGATTTACGGATTCTACAGTCGCTTATCAGGGCTATGCCCGCAGAATAGATATAGAAACGATCGAAAAATTAAACAATATAGCTACTTCAGGATTAAAACCGGATCTTACTTTTTATCTTGATGTGGATCCTGCCGTCGGAATAGAAAGAGCCAGAGCCAAAAAATGCTTTGACAACGGCGACAGAATAGAGAGAGAAGATATCGACTTTCATAATGCAGTAAGAAACGGCTTTCTGGAACTGTCTGAAAAATATCCCGACAGAATAAAGAAAATAGAGATAACTGATACGGTAGAATCAACTCAGAAACTTATAAACACGGAAATGGATAAATTTTTATCCGGAAAGAAATAATGTTTAAAAATATTATTGCGCAGATTAAGGCAAAAAAGATAATAACGGAACAAATAAAGAATAATAAGATACCGCATGCTTATCTTTTCATAGGAGAAGACGGCATAGGCAAAAGAAAAACGGCTGTCGAATTTGCAAAAATTCTGAATTGTACCATAAACGATTATTCAAAAACAGACTCCGGAGCATGCAACCACTGCGCGGCATGCGAAATGATAAATAAGGATTCTTATCCGGATCTTCATATGATAAATTTTGCAAAACAGGAAGAATTGCCTGACGAAGAAGGGGAAAAATCAAAAACGAAGCTCGGCATAAATCTTATAAGATATATGCAGAAATATGTTTACATGAAATCTTCCGAAGGCAAATGGAAAATATTTATAATAGAACCGGCTGAAAAGCTTACGATGGACGCTTTTAACAGTCTTTTGAAAACTCTTGAGGAACCGCCTGAAAATACGGTTATAATACTCATAGCAAGGCACAGGGAAACGATTCCGGTGACTATACTTTCAAGAACGCAGACTGTTTATTTTCAGCCTTTGCCTAAAAATGAAATTGTAAAATATCTGGTTGAGAATCATTCGTTAAGCGCCGAAAACGCTTCAAAAATAGCTGATGACTCAGAAGGTTCTATAGGCAAAGCCGAAATTTTGATGCTTAATACGCAGAATGAATATGCAGGGTTGTGGAAAGACCTTATAAGCAAAAAGATGCCGGCGGCTGATATACTTGAAAAAAGCAGACAGATTTCCAGAGACAGGGAAACGGCGGCCGAGGTTTTGGACGTTATAACTGAAAATGCGATGAAGAGTTTCAGAAAAGAACCTGAAAAATACGCGGATATAATTGAAAAATTGTCGGAACATAAGATATACTTAACACGGAATGCGAACCCGAACGCTGTTCTTGATAATTTATTCTTATATATAAATTCAAAAAAGATTTAAACGGAGATATCAATGCCAAGAGTAGTCGGAGTAATAGTAAGAAAGATTAAAGAAAAGATATATGCCCAGCCTAAACATTTGACTCTTGAGTTAAATGAAACCGTGATTGTTGAAACCGAACACGGAGTGGAATTCGGTTTTGTCTGCGAAAAAGAAAAAGAAATGGCGCAGCCTGAAGACATAAAATTCGGGACCGTAATAAGAAAGGCAAATGAACATGATATTAAAAGGCTCGAAAATAATGAGCATAAAAATGATCAGGCCTGGGATAAAGTTTATGAGAAAATATCGGAAATGAAGCTTGATATGAAACTCACAAGCGTAAATTACACTTTCGACAGAACAAAACTTTTTATTTATTATACTTCGGAAACAAGAGTTGATTTCAGGGAATTTATAAAAGTTTTGGGACACGCTTTAAAAACAAGAATACAGATGGTTCAGATAGGAGTAAGAGACGAGTCAAAAATTATAGGCGGAATAGGAACATGCGGACAGCAGCTTTGCTGCAAAGTCTTTCTTAAAGATTTTAATTCGGTGACTATTGATATGGCAAAAGATCAGGATTTGTCGTTAAATACGGTAAAACTGTCAGGACTTTGCGGAAGACTTATGTGCTGTCTTGCCTACGAACATGAATTGTATGCAAAGATGAAACAGTCTCTGCCTGAAGTCGGTTCTATTGTAAGCACTCCTTCCGGCAAGGGGAAACTTAATTCAATCAATTGCATAAAAGAGACTGTTACAGTTTTTCTTGAAGAAGGAACATCAAAAGTATTTAAAATATCTCAAATAAAAAAAATAGGAAATAACGGAGAAAAGAAATGAACATTCCAAGTAATCTGCTTTATGCAAAAACACATGAATGGGCAAAAAAAGAAGGAAACAAAATATATGTCGGTATTACCGACCATGCCCAGCATGAAATAACCGATATCGTGCATGTAGAACTTCCGGAAGTCGGTAAAAAATTTAAAAAAAACCAGCCTTGCGCCGTAGTTGAATCGGTAAAATCGGCTTTTGATATATACAGTCCGGTTTCAGGAACAGTTGTTGAAATCAACGACGCTGTTTTGTCAAGTCCCGAACTTATAAACCAGTCTCCTTACGAAAAAGGATTTTTCTTTGCGATAGAGCTTGAAAGCGAAAATGATTTGAAAGATCTTATGTCGGCGCAGGATTACGAAAATTCAATTAAATAAGGCAAAAAAATGAATTATATACCGGTAAGTAAACAAGATAAACAGAAGATGCTTGAAGTTATAGGCGTAAAAAATGAAGATGAGCTTTTTTCAAAACAGATTCCTGAAAAAGTAAGGGCGTCAAAAATTAATCTTTCGGACGGCATAAGCGAACTTAAAGTTTTAGAATTATTTAAACAATACGGTTCAAAAAATGTAAGCTCGGCTGCATGTTTCAGGGGGGCAGGCATAT
>CAYTCB010000097.1:0-3539 GCA_964436195.1 uncultured Elusimicrobiaceae bacterium | reverse complement strand
TTTTACCTGTGCCGGTAACTTTAAACCTTTTTTTTGCGCCGCTGTGGGTTTTCATCTTAGGCATTTTTTGGCTCCTCTGTAGTTTTATTTTTTAATTCTTTTTTCTTAGGATTTAATGTTAAAAACGATCTTGTTCCCATTGAAGAAACTCTTCCGTCTACCGAAGCTATATCGGCGACCTGTTCTTTTATTTTGTCAAATATAGCAAGCCCGAGGTCTTTATGCTGCATTTCTCTTCCGGAAAACATAACCGTTAACTGCACATTATCACCGTCGAGAAGAAATTCTCTTATTTTTTTAATTTTGACTTCTAAATCATGACCTGCAATTCTTGTTCTTAACCGTACTTCTTTGAGCTGTATCGTTTTTTGTTTCTTTTTTGATTCTTTTTCTTTTTTTGAAATTTCATAACGGAATTTTGAAAACTCGGTTATTTTACAAACCGGAGGTCTTGCCATCGGAGAAATTTCAATTAGATCTTTGCCTGCCGCCTGCGCTCTTGCTAAAGCTTCAGACGTCGGCACGACACCGGCCTGAGCACCGTTTTCATCAATCAACCTTACTTCAGGAACTCTTATGTACTGGTTAGTACGAAATCTTCTTGTGTCTATGACATCCTCCTTGTAGTTTTTAACTACACAAAATAAAAATAGAACGGATAAAAATATCCGTCCCCAAATATTGCGCAACAAAGCTGTAATTTTATAACCTTTTCCCATAAAGGTGAAGGTGAGCCGGGACGGCTTCTTTCATCTAAGTCCGGCTATTCTATATAAAAAGGCGGAAATTGTCAATATTTATTATATTTGATAAAATACTTTGCATTAAGCATATGAAAATTTTAATTATAAAACCGAGTTCATTCGGAGATATTATACAGGCAAATCCGGTATTACAGGCTTTAAAAACTCAATGGCCTGACTGCCGTATAGACTGGCTTGTATTTAAACAATGGAAAGAGGCTGTTGAAATATTTCCAAATGTTCATACCGCAAAAGTCTGGGACAGATCAGGCGGAATAGAATCTTTTTTTAAAATTCTTAAAGACTGTAAAAAAGAAAACTATGATTTAGTTATAGATTTGCAGGGATTGTTGAGAACGGCTTTGTTTGCCAAATTTTTAAAAGCTCCAAAGAAAATCGGCGTCAGCGGGATGAAAGAATTCAGCTGGCTGTTTTTAAAAGAACCGTATAAAAAAGATCCGGAAATGAATGCGGTTTTGAGAAATTTAAAGACGGTAACGTATCTTACCGGCAAGCAGTATGTCCCGGAATTTAAAATAAATACAGACAGAGAAAGCGGTATTTTTGACAAACTTAAAATAACAGATACAGACAAAACAGTAGCTTTTATTCCTTTTGCAAGAGGAAAATCAAAAACATGGAACAGACAGCATTATCTTAAACTTGCAGAGATGATAAAAAGTTACAATGAAAAAATTAATATTGTTATTTTCGGTTCTGTAAAAGACTACGGCAAAATCAAATCGAATAGTATAATGGATTTGTGCGGGCGTACCGATATTGCCGAACTTGCAAATCTTTTAAAAAAGTGCACTTGCGTAATAGGAGCCGATACAGGCGCTATGCACCTTGCAAATGCCGTAGGAGCCAAAAGCGTTTTTATTTTCGGAGGATCGGATATAAAGGAAACGGCGCCTTACGGTCCCAACGGTTTTACACTAACGGCAAATCTTGAATGCAGTCCGTGCCGCGGCAGATGCAGATATAAAGAAGAAAGATGTCTTGAAGAAATAAAACCGAGAGCTGTTTTTGATAAAATAAAACAATGGATAGAATAATTTTTTTTCATATGAACCAACTTGGCGATTTATTGTTTTCGCTGCCTGTTCTGGAGGCTGCAAGAAAACAGTATCCGAACGCCGTGATATATTCTGTTGTAAGACCGAATCTTGCAGAACTGCTGCGAGCAACGGGACTTACTGATAAAATTTTTATAAAAGAAAAAAAATTCATTGATAATTTTAAAATGATAAAGGAAATAAGAACTGAAAATATAAAAAACGCCGTTCTTTTTTCCGAATCTCCCGAGACTTTGATAACGGCATTTTTATGTGTTTCTGGAAAAAGAACCGGCTTTACAACGGCTTCACTTTCCTTTTTGCTTACGGAAAGGGCTCCAAAAAAGGGAGTGCCTTCTCTGTATAACAATATAAAACTTGCCGAGAAGTTTGGAATTAAGAATGTAAGACATAATTATACGGAAATTGTAAAAATAAAACCTGAAAATGAACAAAACGCCGTTCAGTGGCTAAATAAAAACAATATAAAAGAAAATAATTTCATAATAATTTCGGCAGGCGCCAGCTCAAGAAGACTTGAAAAATGTTTAAAAAATGAAGTTTGGGCCGAAACAGTCAATAAATTGCACGATATGAATATGACAGTTGTTTTTACGGCTGCAATATGGGAAAAAGACTCAGTTGAATCAATAATATCCGGCTGTTATAAAAAACCGTATGTGTATTATCCTGAAAACGGACTCGCGGATATGGCTGCTTTTATGAAGAAAGGAGCTCTCTTTATCGGTATAGATTCAGGACTTATGCATCTTGCTGCGGCTGTAGGTCTCAGATGCATAGCATTATACGGCAATACCGATCCGTCGCAGATTGGGCCCCAGCCCTTTGACAAACATATCATAATTAAGAAAAATAATACAAAAGATATTCTTGCAGCCGATATAATTGAACAAGTTTCCAAAGATATAATTAAAAAAACGTAAGAGGTAACAATGAAACATTCCAACTACAGAAGCGTTTTTAGAATGTATGAGTATATACAGCCTTTTTTAAAGTATTCGACGCCTGTTGAAAATACAATCCCTGCAAATAATGTTGTAGTTATAGCTCCGCATCAGGATGATGAATGTATAGGATGCGGAGGTACTGTAATTAAACACTCCAGAAACGGCGGACGTCTTGAAATAATTTTCTGCACGTCTGACAGTGAAAGAGCGGAAGAAACAAGAGCCGCCACAAAAATACTCGGCTCAAACGTTAATCATTTTCTTCAGTTTGAAGTGGGGACTTTACATGCTGCCGTATCACAAATGGCGCTTAGATTTTCAACTATATTTAAAAAAGCAGTTCCGGATGTTGTTTTTCTTCCTTTTATGCTTGACAATCATTCAGACCATACTGCTATATCAAAGGCTTTTGCAAAATCTTATAAACAGAATAAATTGGATTGTCTTGTTTACGCTTATCCGGTATGGGGAACTTTAATGCCAAACGTAATCTCGGACATATCGGGAGTATGGGAAGATAAAAAAAGAGCGATAGAATGTTATAAATCTCAGACGGCAACAAGAGATTATGTGACAATGGCCTATTCAATATCAAAATTCTGGGGCATAATTAAAGGAAAAAACATAGAACACGCTGAAACATTTTTTAAAGCTACTGCGAAAGAATATGCGTCTCTTGTAAAAAAAATTTTATAAATTATGAATAAGAAAAAAGTTTTATTTATATTTTCTTCATTTTCTTTCGGCGGAGCCGAGCAGATGACCGTAAA
>CAYTCB010000096.1:0-3609 GCA_964436195.1 uncultured Elusimicrobiaceae bacterium | reverse complement strand
TGGATAACGAACAGAAACACAAAATATTTTTGGAAAAAGTTATTTCTTTGGCAGTAAAAAATGTCCGATCAAAAAACAACGGACCTTTTGTGGCTGCTTTGGCAAAAAACGGAAAGATAATATCTTACGGTTTTAACAGAGTTACGGAAAAACACGACCCTACTTTACACGCCGAAATAGACGCAATAAGAAAGGCCTCCAAAAAATTAAAGACTTTTGATTTGTCCGGATGCGTGATGTATTCGTCATGCCAGCCGTGCCCTATGTGTTTTTCGGCGATTTACTGGGCAAATATCAAAACTGTTTATTACGGGGCTTCCAAGGAAGATGCTTCAAAATACGGATTCAGGGATTTAAAAATCTATAAAGAGCTGCGCAGCGGAAACTTTTCCATAAATATGAAACATATAGAAACAAGCGGCAAGCTTGAACCGTTTAAAGCATGGAATCTTAAAAAAGATAAAATTAAATATTGATAAAAAAACTTTAAAATGAAAAAAATTATAAAAATTATTATAGCGCCTCTCGGGATCATCATATTTTTAGTTGCTATTTCCCTGCTTGGCAACGAGATGAAAAGTTACAGTTACCAGCAGATACTTGATATGATGAAGGCAATTCCGGCTTTTAAAATAACGATAGCTCTTATTCTTGCGCTGTCATATTATCTGATATTGAGCGGTTATGACGTTCTAGCATTCAAATATATAAAAGTTCCGCTTAAATTTAAGAATGTTGTTTTTACGTGTTTTATAAGCAATTCGCTAGGCAACAATACGGGATATTCGATGCTGTTCGGCGGTTCGATAAGATACAGGCTTTATTCAATATATAACGTATCGATGCTCAATGTTACAAAGGTTTTGTTTTTTTCATCCGCCACGATATGGTTCGGCCTTCTTATTCTGGGCGGTTTAATTTTTACTTTCAGTCCCGTAGAATTAAGCGGGACAAAATTTTTCTTCATATCTTCAAGACCGCTTGGAATTTTATTTCTTACAATAGTCGGAACATATACTCTTTTAAGCATTTTTAAATCAAAACCTTTAAAAATTTTTAAATGGAACGTGAGCTTTCCTTCCATAAAAATAACCTTATGGCAAATGACTCTTGCCACAGCCGACTGGATTTTGGCTTCGTGCACTCTTTATGTTCTGCTTCCGGCCGGTACTATCGGCTATATCACTCTTTTGAAAATATTTTTGGTTGCCCAGATGCTAGGTATTTTAAGCCAGGTTCCCGGCGGAATCGGCGTTTTTGAAACGGCAATAGTTATGATGCTTCCATCCGGCACCGCAAGCGCAACGGTCATGGGGACTCTTCTTGCCTACAGAGCCGTATTTTATTTTTTCCCGCTCGGAATTGCATTGTCGCTTCTTGCCGGCCATGAATTTTTCAGGGCAAAGAAAAGATTTAGAATTCTTGCAAGATTTTACGGCGGCAGAATGAATTCAATCGTTCCGCAGGCGTTGATGATAAGCACGTTTTTGGGCGGTATGATGATTTTATTTTCCGGAGTCACAACGGTATCGTCTTCGGTAATAAACAGACTTGTTATATATATCCCGTCGATAATACTTGATTTTTTGCATTTTGCCGTAAGCATAATAGGTATTATTCTTCTTTTTATTTCAAGAGGGCTTCTTTTAAGAATTAAAACGGCGCACACATGGGCTGTTGTTCTGTTGTCAGTGCTTTTTCCTCTTGCGATTATAAACGGATACGGATATGAAAAGATTATCGCTTTGATTATAATGCTTTCTCTTATAATTCTTTCTAAAAAATATTTTTACAGAAACATAAGCATCTTTACTCCGAAACTGAATATGATGTGGCTGAGCGCAATTACGGCTGTTTTTGCAGGCTCTGTCTGGCTTGGTTTTTTTGTATATAAACAGGATATTTATACGCCTGTTGCTTTTTTAAACAGCCTATTTGCCACTACGGATGCCGGAAGATTTTTAAGAATATGCATAGGAATGGCGGCGATTCTCGTTATAGTGCTGATATCGGAACTTCTTAAACGTGCAAGATATAAACAGATAAGTATGAGCCGTGAAAATATACAGCTTGTTACGGAAGCAAGCCAGTATGTATATTCGAAATACGCTTTTGAAAACAAAAGTCTTTTTTACAAAGATACAAATTCTTTCATAATGTATTCACAGATAAACAACAGCAGTATAGCGTTCGGAGATCCGGTGGGCAGCGATAAGTCGGCAAGAGAGCTTATATGGGAATTTAAAGAAATGGCGGATTTAAAAAATATTAATCCGACATTTTTATATGTAGGCAACAAAAACCTCAGAGTATACGACGATATGGGAATGGACATAGCGCCGTTCGGAGCGGACGCCAATATTCTGCTTGAATCTTTTTCAAAAAATGCCGGTTCTCTGTCCGATATTAAAGAATTTTCCGAAAAAACGGATAAAGAGTATCAGTTTGAAATAAAAGACAGGCAGGATTTTCTTAAAGAAAAAAAATATACGGATTTCATAGATTATCAGTGGCAGAAAGATTTCGGCAATTTGAAAAATAAAATGTTTGACATATCGGCCCAGTTTGCAAGCAAGTATATAACGGTAAAAAAGAACGGTTTTTTATCAGCATATGCTTTTTTGCTTTTGTCTAAAAACAAATATGAAACTTTTGTTTCAAACGTCAGATATACGAGCGACTGCGATCTTGATATGCTCAAATATATTCTTTTTAAAGCTGTGTGCTGGTCGAAAGAAAACGGGTATAAATGGTTTAATATGGGGCTTACTCCGACCGAAAAAGTTATTCTTGACGACGATTTTGTCAAGAAAGCAAAAATTTTTGTTTTTGCGGAACATTTCAAATACGATGTAAAAGCTCTTGTGGATTTTAAATTGAAATTCCGTCCGACGTTTAAAAATAAATATATAGTTTTTTACGCAGACAAACATCTTAACAATTTTCTTGAAAATTTCTTCTATTTATATTCGTAGTATTTTAAAAGCGCCGTCAGTGTTTTTGTTGACACGGTGATTGTTTTTGTTTATAATTTCCAAGTGTAAAAATATGTCAACGGTTTTAAAAACTTTCAAAGGAGAGAGTATGAAGAGGCTTTTTGTATTGGCAATTGCAGCAGCTTTGTTTGTGCCGTCAATGGCAAGCGCGCAGGTAAAATGGTACGGGCAGTTGGATGTGTTTGGTTATTCGATTGATAAATCGGCATTTTCAGAGTCAGGATCAAGCAATACATATTCAAGAGCAATACTCGGAGCAAATTTTGGTTTGGCGGAAAATGTTGAAGGTAACGCGTCTTTAATGTATTTCAGCACATGGGGAGATAATTATCTTGCCGGCCAGCAGGCAGATAATACAAATGATACGGGAATATTGAGCGCAACAAGATTGATAGAAGCTAATGTCGTATTTAAGAACTTGTTTGACAATGATAAAATTTCTGCAAAAGTCGGAAGACAGTTTTATAACGGCGGGACATTTTTTAATGTAGGGCCGAGAGATTTGGTTTACTCCTATATTCTTATAGGTATGATGGGAGCTACGTATCCGGATGCTTCAACTGACGGCGGAATGGACGGAGTAGTTGCGACTTACGATAATAAAGAAAATTTA
>CAYTCB010000095.1:0-3736 GCA_964436195.1 uncultured Elusimicrobiaceae bacterium | reverse complement strand
CCCGTAAAGATAGCCGAAGAAGTTGAAGCGGGCGCAAAAGAAATCAACAAAACAAATTATAAAACAATAATAGACAGACGCAGCGCGATTGAAGAAGCTGTTAAATATGCCGGCAAAAATGATATAGTATTGCTTGCCGGAAAAGGACACGAAAAATACCAGATAATAGGAACAACAAAGTTTCATTTTGACGACAGAGAAGAAGTAATGAAACTTATATAATTAAAAATGGAAAATATAAATTTAAATGAAATAATAGAAGCGGCATGCGGCACAGTAACAAAAGGCAATCCCGAAATAAACATAAATAAAATAGGAATAGATTCAAGGACGATAGAGAAAGATTCTTTATTCTTTGCAATAAAAGGCAAAACTCTGGACGGGCATAATTTTATAAAAGACGCGGTTCAAAAAGAAGTTGCCGCAGTAATTTATTCGACTGAGGGAGCAGAAAAAGATTTTTCAGGAGAAAAAACGGTTTTTATAAGAGTTGCCGACACTTCTCTTGCTCTTGAAACCGCAGCAAAGATTTACAAACGAAAATTTAAAGATTTAATAACAGTCTCAATAACAGGCTCAAACGGAAAAACAACAACAAAGGAAATGATTGCGTCAATTCTTAAACAAAAAGCAAAGACTCTGAACAATCAGGGAAATTTCAATAACAGAATAGGCGTGCCTCTCACTGTATTCAATCTGTCTTATGATACAAAATACGCAGTTTTTGAACTCGGCACTTCCGAATTCGGAGAAATAAAAGCTCTTACCGAGATAACGGAACCTGATTATGCGGTAATAACGAATATAGGTTCTTCCCACCTTGAATTTTTTAAGACACAGGATAATGTTTTGAAAGAAAAAAGAGAAATTATCAACGGACTTAGAGATAACGGAACCGTTTCTTTAAATATAGACAACCCGTATTTAAAATCAATATCAGCAGATACTAAAAAATTAAAAAAATCGATATCTTTCGGTTTTTCACATGATGCCGATGTTTATGCAGATAATATAAAACTTGACGGAGAAACTACGGTATTCGATATAACTATTAAAGGAATCACAGATGTTTTTGAAATACCTATAAAATCAAAATTTAATGTTTTAAACGCTCTTGGAGCCGCTGCAACTGCTTATTCAATGGGCTTTTCTATTGAAGAAATAAAGAACGGACTTAAAACTTTTACGCCGCCTAAAATGAGAATGCAAACCGTAAAACTTTCAAACGGAGCTCTTGCCATAAACGACGCCTACAATGCAAACCCGTCTTCAATGTTTGAGGCAATTTCATCTCTTGAACAGTCATATCCGGGCAAAAACATTATTCTTGTGATAGGCGACATGCTTGAACTGGGTGAAAATTCCCCCCGCTATCACGCGGAAATAGGAACACTCATAAACAAAATATCTTCCGTACAAACGGTTTATATGTACGGAGATAAAATAAAATTTGCCGGAGAACAGATCTCTGGCAAAGACGTACAGTTTTTTACTGACAGAGAAATGCTTTTAGGTTCTCTAAAACCAAAAATAAAACAAAATTCTCTTGTATTTTTCAAAGCGTCAAGAGGCATAAAACTTGATATAATATACGACAAACTTATAACTTCGGAGATCTAAATGCTATACCATTTTCTTTACGGACTCAGAGATATTTTTTCGCCATTCAATATTTTCCAGTATATAACTTTCAGAGCCGGCGGTGCCGTTCTTACAAGCCTTATGATAACTTTTTTAATAGCTCCTTACATAATAAACAAACTGAAAGAATTAAAGGCAGGACAGCCCGTAAGAGACTGCGCTCCTTCAAACCACCACTGCAAATCGGGAACTCCGACTATGGGCGGAATAATTATAATAATTTCAATACTTCTATCGGTTCTTTTATGGGCGAGATTAGACAACGCTTATATATTGTGGCTGTCAGCCGCAACGTTGTTTTTCGGATTTATAGGCTTTGCCGATGACTATCTTAAACTGACAAAAAAGAATCCTAAAGGACTTGCCGGAAGAAAAAAACTTTTCTGGCAGACAATATTTTCTCTTGCCGTTGTAGCTTATTTGTTTTTCCATCCTGTAAATGCTCATTATGCAACATCTCTTAATATCCCTTTTTTAAAAAACTGTTTTATGCCGTTGTCTTATTTATATTTCGTTCTTATTCTTTTTGTTATAGTAGGAAGTTCTAATGCCGTAAATTTAACTGACGGGCTTGACGGACTGGCAATAGGAAACATTATAATAGCCACTCTTACACTTGCTTTGTTTTCATATTTTGTAGGTAACTCACACATATCCTCATACCTTAAAATAATATATGTTTCGGGAGCAGGCGAAATCTCTGTTTTCTTAATGGCAATGTTCGGGGCAAGCCTTGGATTTTTTTGGTATAATGCCCACCCTGCCGAAATTTTTATGGGAGATACGGGAAGCCTTTGCCTCGGAGGCATTTTGGGTCTTGTTGCAGTATTTATCAAACAGGAACTCATTTTGTTCATAGTTGGCGGAATTTTTGTAGCCGAAGCATTGTCCGTTCTCATTCAGGTGGCAGTATTTAAAAGAACAAACAAGCGCGTATTTAAAATGGCTCCGCTGCATCACCATTTTGAGCTCGGCGGCCTGAGAGAAACTAAAGTTACTATAAGATTTTGGATTATAGGCATTATTTTGGCAATCATAGCGATCGCCTCACTGAAAATCAGATAACCGCAAATCAAAAATAAAATCTGAATTTTAAATTAAATTTAGGATTACGAAATGAAAAAAAACAATAAAACAATAGCCATTTTAGGTTTAGGCAAATCCGGCATAGCATGCGCCAATCTTGCAGTTTCAAAAGGATACAAAGTGTTTGCAAGTGACAGCGGCAAAGCGCGGACTCATTTGCAAATGAAACTTGATAGACGAGCAGAAACCGAATTTAACGGACATACAGACAAAATCCTTAAATGCGATATTATAATCAAAAGTCCCGGGCTGCCGTCTGATCTTACTATATTAAAAAAAGCTGCCGCAAAAAAAATACCCGTTTTAAGCGAAATTGATTTTGCTCTCGGTTTTATAAAACCTAAAAAAATAATAGCCGTCACCGGCACAAACGGCAAAACGACGACGACTACGCTGATATATAAAATAATTAAAAATTATTACAAAAATGCGGTCGTCGCAGGCAATATAGGATTCCCTTTGTCATCTGTTACGGGCAAAATAAACAAAGACACCGTTCTTATTCTTGAACTTTCGTCATACCAGCTTGAAGACTCTCCGAATTTCAGGCCAGATATAAGCGTTTTATTAAATATCACACCCGACCACATCAAACACCATAAAACAATGAAAAATTATATAATTGCAAAAGCAAATATTTTTAAAAACCAAAAACAAGGCGATTACACAATATTTAATTACAATGATAAATATTTGAAAAAAATTATTTCTTTAAATAAACCGTCAAGTTTCCCGTTTAACTTTAATAATAAAAAAGGCAGCTGTATTTTTTACAAAGATTCAGGGTTCCATATAATTCACAAAAATAAAAAAATTGATTTTGAAACATCCGTCAAAATACCTGGAAGACACAACATAGACAATATACTTGCTTCAACAGCGGCAACCTATCTTGCCGGTATTCCCGCCGATTCAATTAAAAAAACCGTATCTTCTTTTAATGGCGTTGAACACAGAATAGAATTTGTAAAAGAAATAAACGGCGTAAAATACTATAACGATTCTAAGG
>CAYTCB010000094.1:0-3857 GCA_964436195.1 uncultured Elusimicrobiaceae bacterium | reverse complement strand
ATATTACCGTTATGAATCTTTCTCGTGTTTCTTGCCATCTCGCCTATACCGGCAGGTATTACAAAATCGTAAAAATAATTCAAAGCTTTGTCTAAAATAAATAAAAATCCTGACATTTTCTTTACATACCCGATAAAAATATTATACGGATCCAATCCTGGATTTGCATTCAGTTTAACAACACCTAATTTATTTAAGACAGGCAGCGCATATCCTGAAACATCCGTTTTCTTTCTGTAAGCAATAACAAAGTTTATAACAGCTAAAGCCAAAACGGCAAAAGATATCAAAACAAGCATTGCGGCAAAAAGAGCCGAATGAGACTCAGGCATTTTCAAATTTAAAACGCTGCACATTATTTTAAGAGGCACTTTATGGAACAAACCGAATAATATGCATGCCAGCGAAAAAATAATAGTCGGAATAAACATCCACGTTGAAACTTCTTTATCTTCAAATTTTGAATTATTTCCGTTATTGTCAAAAAATAACTTGCTGCCCCATTTTATTATTGATATCAGAGCAAACAAAGTGGAAAGAAGCAGGCATGCGTAAAACAGCCAGCTTATCCCAAGAGCACTTTCATAAATCATTTCTTTTGAATAGAAAGCGTAGAAAAAAGGAATGCCGGCAAACGAAGCTCCCGAAAGCAAAAAAGCCAAAAAAGTATACGGCATGCTTTTTTTAAGACCGCCCTTAACTAAAGATATATCCGTTGTGCCTTCCGTTTTTTCAATATTGCCAGCCACAAAAAACAAACTGCTCTTATAGATGATATGAGCATGCATATGTATCAAAGCGGCAATAGTTCCTATTACCGACATCGTCGAAATTGCGACTATCATAAATCCCGCCTGACCTATGCTTGCGTATGTCAACATTTTTTTAAAGTCATTTTGAGTAACGGCAAGAGCATTTGCAACAAGCGCCGATATTATTCCGAATGTCATAGCCGATATGCTTAACAATGATGACGGCTCTATCATAAAAAAATCATTTGTAATTCTGATAAGAAGATATACTCCAAGAACTTTTTCTACCCCGGTTACCATAAAAACCATAAAAGAAACAGGCGCTTTTACGGATGCTTCCGGTATCCAGCTGTGAAACGGCATAGCTCCTATTTTTGCGGCGGCTCCTATAAAAAGCATTATAAAAGAAATTACCGTAAAACTATTGTAAGCTCCGTTCATTTTCAAAACTGCAATACATTTTGAAATACTGAAAGAATCTCCGGCTATACACAAAAACATTACTCCAAACATCAAAAAGAGATCCGCTATCGCCGATATTACAAAAGCTTTGACGGCTACATCAAAAGGCTTTGACTCTCCGGACATTATCATTAAAAACATCGGAATCATTAAAGCTTCCCAAAAAAACAGGAAAATAACAAAATTATCCGCAAACAAAACTCCGTTTACGAAAGAAATAGTCAGTAAAACCGAACCGTAAAACAAATGAGTCTGCTTATTTTCATTCATTGAAGCGGCTGCATATACGGCGCTCAATAATGCAACTACTGAAATCACGACAATCATAAACGAGCTTAAAGGAGAATTCCTGAAAAACATATCCGGATTAACTGCTGCTGCCGCCGAAAATATAAAACCTTTCCCGTAACCTATTACGGCAACGGCAAAATTAAACAGCACCGCCGCCAAAAACAAATATGTTTTTGTTCTGTTAAGTTTTGCCGGCAACGCAAATAAAACAACTGCGGCCGCAACTGGAACGATAATGCTTAAAACTATGTTCATTTATCTTCTATCCTTTTATCATTTGAGACGCAAGCGTCGCTATATAAAACAAATAACTAAAAGCAAAACTCATAAGCAGCGATAAAACAGCAAGAACCGTAACGCTGCCAACCATCGGAGAAAAAGGAATTTCTTTTTCTATATGACGGTAATCTTTCTGCTCGCCAAAAAAAACTTTTCTAAAAACTCTTACAGTATATAAAACCGTAAAACAGGCGCATATTATAAATATCATGGCAACAGCTATATTACCGTCATAAACTGAACCTAAAATTAATAAAAACTTGCTGAAAAATCCGGCAAAAGGAGGTATTCCCATTACAGACAAAGCGCAGCCTGCAAAAGCAACAGCCGTAACAGGCATATATTTAAAAAGTCCGCCCATCATATCAAGCTGCTTTGTATGCACTTTATGTTCTATTATGCCGGCCGATAAAAATAACCCTGCTTTTGCAACTCCGTGCATCAGAATAAAAAGCATTGAACCTATAAAAGCAAGTCTGCCCCCGGAAATAAAACCCAAAAATATAAAAGCAAGCTGGCTTATGGTTGAAAAAGCTATAACTCTTTTGATATCTTTTTCAACAAAAGCAACGGCCCCTGATAAAAATGCGCTTATTGCCACTATAATAAAAAGAACCGTCCTTATTTCTTCGGACGGTACAATTGTAAAATTAAAAAGTCTTGCATACACGTAAACGCCTATTTTAACCAAAACGGCGGCATGCAAAAGCGCTGTCACGGGTGAAGGAGCTATACCGGCATCGGCAAGCCAAGAATGCAGAGGAAACGTTGCCGATTTTGAAAAAATACCGAGTATTATTAACATTATGGCTAAATTTATTGCCGGGCCCTGAAGTTCTGCTGCGGAAATTACTTCAAGATCAAAAGAACCGGCCTGCTCAGCTATAATTAAAAAACCTATAAGCATGCATAAAGCGCCGGCTGCCGTCATTATAAAGGTTTTGTTGGCTCTTCTTACGTATTCTCTTTCCCTGAAATAACCTATAAGCCTCCATGAGGCAAGAGCCGTCATTTCCCAGAATACATAGATAAATATCAGATTTGCAGAAAAAACTATTCCCATCATTGAACCGACAAACAAAACAACTATAAAAAAATATTCATTTTGATGGTCATAATGTTTAATATATTCAAATGAATATATAAGAACTATTATACTTATAAACACCGAAGCCATTGCTACAAAAACAGAAAAGATATCTGCATGCAGGATAAAATTGATTTCAAGAAGCGGAAATTCATAAACAAAATCAACCGGGAAACCAAGTTTAACGGCTTGAAATATTACTACAAGAAGAATTAAAGGAATGAGCATCAATAACAAAGCAAAAAAGTTTCTGACAAACACAGAAACTTTTGCAAAAAGAGGAATCAATACAGAAAATAAAATTGGAATTGCCACAACTAAAAGCAACATTATATCGTATGTCATTTATATTCTCTTTTATAATCAACTTCGACGATTATTCTAATCAATTTACATTGTTTTGTCAACTTACCGAGCAACAAAAAAAACCACAGAAAAAAATTTTAACTCATACAAACTTGTTATTTAATTTTTAAACGCGATTTATGAAAACCTGAATGATACTCCGACGAAATGAGAACCAAACGATTCTTGCACCTGAGTAGGAATTTCCAAAGCATAATCAAATACTATTATGGTTCCGTTCTGAAATTCATGCTCAAAACCAAAACCAAAACTGTAAGCTTCTTCTCTGGCTCCAGCCCTTACGGCAAGTTTCCCTTCAACAACATAACTTTCAAAACCAAATCTCAAAGATGTTTCGCTGTTTCTAAAAACTGCATCTGCCGCAACTGTAAAAAACGGTATTTTCAAATAAGGAATCATTTCGCTGAAATAAGACACTCCCAGCACATTAGTATTATAAACATTATACTCGCTTACAAATCCGACATCAGGCGTAGTTATATATTTACTGCTGCAGCCGACACTTATGCCGTTTGTAAACTGAGCTAAAACTCCGGCATCTACAGTCGGGGCCCCTTTTGAAGATGGCAGATCCCTGTCTTCCGGATCCAGATTTGCTTCCTGCATTAAATATTTAAAAT
>CAYTCB010000093.1:0-3861 GCA_964436195.1 uncultured Elusimicrobiaceae bacterium | reverse complement strand
ATTGAGGTTGCAAAATGAGTCGCTTAGGAAGAAAGCCAATAGCAATACCTGAAAAAGTTAAAGTAGAATTTAAGAACGGAGTACTTGAAGTTTCTGGTGCAAAAGAAAAACTTTCTCAGAAGATAGATGAGAGGTTGGATGTTAAGCTCGATAAAGGCGCTGTTACTCTTGAAATGAAAGAGCAGACCAGAGAAGCTAATATGCTTCAGGGGCTTACCAGAGGTCTTATCGTCAATATGATTGAAGGCGTTGTAAACGGTTATAAAAAAGAGCTCGAATTGAACGGTCTTGGTTTTAAAGCTGTTTTAACAGGCAGCCAGCTGACTCTCACCGTCGGGTTTTCTCATACCGTTACAAAAGAAGTTCCTAAAACCGTTAAAGTCGTCGTATCTATGAACGCGGATAAAATGCCGGTTCTTACGATAACAGGCGCCGATAAACAGGCAGTAGGAGCTTTTGCAGCCGAAGTCAGAGCGGTAAAGCCGCCTGAACCTTACAAAGGGTTCGGCATCAGATACACCGGTGAAAAGATTATAAGAAAAGCCGGTAAAGCAGCAGCGGCCGGAGCAAAGAAGTAAGCTGAATTTTCCGTCATGAAATGACGGAACCGGTTGTTTGAAAATAAAAGATGTTTACAAGCGGAAGAAGTTGAAAAACTTCTAAACTTCTTGATAAAAAAGAGGATATAGTAATGAAAGGGTCAAAAATAAGATCAGACTTCAGAAAGAAAAGAGTCAGAAGCAAAATTTCAGGAACAGCGGGAAGACCGAGATTGAACGTAAAATGCGGACATAAACACGTTTATGCCCAGATTATCGACGATGTTAATGGAGTTACTCTTGCAGCGGCGTCTACGTTGTCTGCAGAACTTAAAGGCAAGTTGAAATCGAACGATACGGTCGAAGCCGCAAAAGCGGTAGGAAAACTCGTTGCCCAGAAAGCCGCCGAAAAGAATATTAAGTCGGTTGTTTTTGACAGAGCCGGTAAATCGTACGAAGGCAAAATAAAAGCCCTTGCGGAAGAAGCAAGAGCCGGCGGATTGGAATTCTAAAAATTTTTATATGGTTATAGTCGGGAGGATAAGTTGGCTGACAATAAATTTAACAAAGAAAATGAAAGCGGTTTGATAGAAACCGTAGTATCCGTTAACAGAGTTACGAAAGTTGTTAAGGGCGGAAAGAGAATGTCCTTTAACGCGCTTGTCGTAGTCGGAGACGGAGCAGGAAAAGTTGGCTGCGGTCTCGGTAAAGCAAACGAAGTTCAGGCTGCAATCAAGAAAGGAAGCGCAAGAGCGCAGAAAAATATGGTAGGCGTCTCTATCAGAAATACAAGCATTCCTCATGACGTTATAGGCATAAGCGGCGCAGGAAAAGTTTTGCTTAAACCTGCCGTCCCCGGAACAGGCGTTATCGCCGGCGGTTCTGTAAGAGCTGTTCTTGAAGCAGTCGGAATAAAAGACATTCTTACAAAATCGATGGGAACTGCAAATCCTTTTAACGTAGTATATGCTACAATAGAAGCTCTCAAAAGTTTGAGAACTAAAGAGGATGTTGCAAAAATAAGAAATAAAGAGGTTGCAGAAATATGATAGGATTAAATACATTAAAACCTGCGGAAGGTTCAAGGCACAGAAAGAAAATCATCGGCAGAGGAGTCGGTTCGGGCCACGGTAGAACTTCTACCAGAGGAAGCAAAGGCCAGAAAGCAAGATCCGGCGACGGCAGCAAAATGTCTTTTTTTGAAGCCGGTCAGACATCTGTCGTCAGAAGAATGCCTAAAAGAGGTTTCAATAATACGGCATTTAGAACAGTATATGAAATCGTAAATTTGGATGTTATAGCATCAAAGTTTAATTCAGGCGACGAAGTTACCGTTGCAAAACTTAAAGAAGCCGGAATCATTAAGAAAGGAAAACTCGTAAAAGTTCTTGCAAACGGAACAGTAGACAAAAAGTTGAATGTTTCGGCAAACTCTTTTTCAAAAACAGCAAAAGAAAAAATTGAAAAAGCGGGCGGCAAAGCTGTTGTAGTTGAAGCATAGTTTTAAATTTTTTGCGTTTTAAAGAATAAAATCCCTATATACAAAGGTGAGACAATGTTAAAAACATTCGGCGACGTATTCAAAATTCCTCAATTGAGAAATAAAGTTTTATTTACCCTTGCGATCATTATCGCCTACAGAATAGGAGCGTCAGTTCCTATACCGGGCATTAATGCTGAGGCTGTCAAGTCTCTTTTTTCCGCTAACAGCAACGGGTTGCTGGGATTTCTTGATATGTTCTCCGGCGGTGCATTAAACAGGATGTCAGTATTTTCCATGGGAATAATGCCGTATATTAACGCATCCATTATAATGAGTTTGATGCAGGGTGCGCACGTCATACCTTATCTCGACAGGCTTGCAAAAGAAGGAGAGCAGGGAAGAAAGAAAATAACGCAGATTACAAGATACGCGACGCTTATACTCGGCGCGATTCAGTCATTCGGCTTGACTATGGCGATAACAAGAATGCCTACTCCTAGCGGAATGCCTATAGTTTTGGATCCTACGATGGCATGGATGACGATGACCGTTATGACGCTTGTAACGGGAACGGTTCTTATCATGTGGCTGGGAGAACAGGTTACGGAAAGAGGAATCGGAAACGGTATCTCTTTGATAATATTTGCCGGTATCGTCGAAAGGCTTCCTAAAGCATCTCTGGGCGTTATTAAGCTTGTCCAGATGGACGAATTATCGATACTTCTTGCTCTGTTCCTCATAGTTCTTGTTTTGACTGTTTTGGCCGTAGTTATATGGGTTGAAACTGCTCAGAGAAGAATACCGGTTCACTATGCAAAAAGAATGGTCGGCAGAAAAATGTACGGCGGCCAGACTTCATTTTTGCCTATCAAAGTCGACCAGTCGGGTGTTATCGCAGTTATCTTTGCGGTATCCATTTTGTCTGCTCCTCTTACGATAGCTCAGTTTGCTCCGGATTGGACTTTGTTCGGAATTCCTCTGTCTAAAAAGATACTTGAATGGTTTAACCACAGTTCTCTTATATACAACGTGGTTTATGCATCTCTTGTAATATTCTTCTGTTATTTTTATAATTCGATTTCATTTAATCCGAAAGATTTGTCTGAGAATATGAAAAAGTCCGGCGGATTTATACCGGGAGTAAGACCTGGCGATCCTACGGCTCACTATATTCAAAGAGTTCTTGAAAGAGTAACGCTTGGCGGCGCATTGTTTGTTGCCGGCATAGCGGTTCTTCCCGATTATATAAGATCGTTTATGGGAGCGCCTTTCTTCTTCGGAGGAACATCGCTTCTTATCGTTGTCGGCGTATCGCTTGACACCATAGGCCAGATAGAGTCTCATTTGATTATGAGGCATTATGAAGGGTTTATGAAAGAGGGACGAATTAAAGGTCGTTGGTTCAACGTAAAATAAGCAACCGAAATATTTTGGTTGCGGCTTTGAATTTTTCAAGCTCATTTACAGTTTCACTAAAGTAAACTTCGCTTTAAAAATTTTTCGCCTCACCTAAAATCTTTCTAGTTGTAGAAAAATATAAATAAAAAAACTCTCAAGTTAAAATGCTTGAGAGTTTTTATTTTAATAGCTATTGATAAATGTTTGCACACTCCAATTTTCAAATCGTCATTTTTCTTTTAAAAATCTACTTCGGTTTGTCAATTTTATTGATAAATCCGCCAAACAAGACGGCTTCTAATCTTCTGTTTTTGAATGCGTTGACTTGTAAATTCTTTTTATTTACAATGTCAGGTGTTAAGGCAAATATGCTGCTAAAATAAATGTTAAGGAGAGAGTATGAAAAAGATTTTCTTGTTGGTTTTGGCCTTGGCTTTGTTT
>CAYTCB010000092.1:0-3883 GCA_964436195.1 uncultured Elusimicrobiaceae bacterium | reverse complement strand
GACGACCCGTCTTTATTATCAACAATCTTATACCCGAGCTCCGCCAACTTATCTCTGAACAAATCCGCTTGTTTCCAGTCTTTATTTTTTCTTGCAAGATTTCGTTGATTTAAAAGTTCTTCAAGTTCCGAGTTTATTTCCTGTTTTAAAACTTTTATCCCAAGCGCTTCTTGTGATATATCTTCAAACAAGTATTTCGCCTGTTTTAAGAAAGATGCGTCTGCCGTAAGATTATTAAGTATAAGATTTTTAAGTTCGTGCAAATACGAAAGAGCTATTTCAAAATTAAAATCGTCATCCAGCGCATTTTTAACATTCTGCGCTATTTTCAAAAGCCTGTCATCTGTAATATTTTTATCTGACTCTTTAACGATTGCGACAAGTCTTGAATATGCTTCATCAAGCCCCTGCAAAGTTGTTTTGGCGACGTTTAACGCTTCGTTTGAAAAATCAAGCGGCGTTCTGTAATGCTGGGTTAAAAGATAATATCTGACTACACGCGGATCAAACTGTTTAAAAATATCGGTCAAAGTAAAAAAATTACCGAGCGATTTTGACATTTTTTCTTTATTAACCGTAACAAAACCGTTATGAATCCAGTATCTTGAAAACTGTTTACCTGTACAAGCTTCGCTTTGCGCTATTTCATTTTCATGATGCGGAAATATCAAATCCTGTCCGCCGCCGTGAATATCTATTGTATCGCCAAGCCTGTCAGTAGACATAACGGAACATTCTATATGCCAGCCGGGGCGCCCTTTAGACCATGGGCTTTGCCACGAAACCGACTGCGGTTCGTTGGGCTTTGTTTTTTTCCACAATATAAAATCGTAAGGATTTTGTTTTTTTGAATCGGCTTCAACTCTTGCTCCTACTTTCATATCTTCAAGTTTTCTTTTTGAAAGTTTTCCGTATTCGGCAAATTTATCAACGGCAAAATATATGTCGCCGTCAACATCGTAGGCAAATCCTTTTTGAACAAGTTTTTCTATGAAAGAAATTATCTGCGGTATCATCTGCGTTACCTGCGGATAATAATCGGCTCTCAAAACATTAAGTTTATCCATCTGAGAAAAATAATCTTTTATGTAAGTTTCGGCAAGTTCAAGAGGGCTTATGTTTTTTTCAACGGATCTGTTTATAATTTTATCGTCAACATCAGTAAAATTCTGAATATGCGTTACTTCATAACCGCTTCTTATAAAATGTCTTTTGATAACGTCAAACGTAACGTAAGCTCTGGCATGGCCGAGATGGCATACGTCGTACGGAGTTACTCCGCATATATACATTTTTACCTTTTTTTCGTTAAGCGGAACAAATTCTTCTTTTTTGTTTGTAAGAGTATTGTGAAATTTTATCATTTGCTTTTTCCTTTCAAAGACGCAACTGCCATTGCGCATATTCCTTCGCCTCTTCCTATAAAACCCATTCCTTCGTTTGTGGTGGCTTTTACGGCAATTCTTTCTTTTTTTATACTCAAAACTTTTGACAGTATTTCTTTCATACTATCAATATACGGATATATTTTCGGTTCTTCTGCAATTATTGTCATATCAACGTTATTTATTTTAAATTTCTTTTTATTTAAAGTTTTTACGACAATTTCCAAGAGTTTTACGCTTGATATATTTTTATATTTCATATCGGTATTCGGGAAAAAATGGCCTATGTCGTTTTCGCCGGCCGCTCCCAGAAGACTGTCCATCAAAGCGTGTATCAAAACATCGGCGTCGCTGTGTCCGTCAAGTCCTTTTTTCGACGGTATTTCAACTCCGCCAAGAAATAATTTTCTGCCTTTTTTAAATCTGTGAACGTCATATCCGAAACCTATAAACATTATGCGCCTCTTTTCTTCAAAATTGCCTGCGCCAGCAGAAAATCGGTCTGTTCCGTTATTTTAAAATTTTCATAACTTGCAAAAACAAGCGTTGATTTAACGCCTTTTTTTTCTACAAGCTGCGCATCATCGGTAGTTGACGCGCTTATTCTGCCTGCATACGCTTTTTCAATAATTTCTTTTTTAAAAATCTGGGGAGTCTGCGCGTACCATATATTTTTTCTGTCCAGAGATTTTGTTATTTTAGTTCCGGATTTTGAAAATTTTACCGAATCTTTTGAATTTACTGCCGCTATGGCGGCTCCGTTTTCATAAGCCGCTTTCATTACGTTTTTTATTATTTCCGGCGTTATTAAAGGTCTTGCCGCATCGTGAACGGCGATAAGATCGATATCCTTACCGACGGCTTTCAATCCGTTTTTTACCGAATCAAATCTTTCTTTGCCCCCTGCAACCACTTCTATACCGTACTGCTTTTTATATTTCAGCATTTCTCCGACACGGTCCTGAGGAACGACAAGTATAATATCCGAGCACTCTTTTAGTTTTTTAAAAGCTTTTATGCTCCACTCAAAAACCGGTTTTTTATTTAAAATAAGAAATTGTTTCGGCTTAGCTGCTCCGAATCTTTTACCTGAGCCGCCTGCAACGATTACAGCAGCAAGTTTCATTATTTTTCCTCTATTTTCGCAAATACTATTTTATTATTTGAACTCTGCATTACAGACGTTACTGTTACAGTATTTTTGGATCCTATAAGTTTTTTTGCGTTTTCAACTACAACGGTTGACCCGTCGTCAAGATAACCTATCGCCTGATTCTGTTCCTTGCCTTCTTTAACAAGAAAAATGCAAACTTTATAACCCGGCAAAATAACAGGCTTTAAGCTTTCATATATATCGTTGAGATTTATAACTTTTACGCCTTTAAGCTGCGCCATTTTATTAAGTTCAAAATCTGCGGTAACTATTTTAGCTTTCTTTTCGGCGGCAAGTTTTATTATTCTGAAATTTTCATTTTGGATATGTCTGTAATCTTTATTTATTATTTCAACATTTTTATTTTGTTTAAGTTTTTCGACCGTCTGTTTAACATTTTTGTTTTTTTCAAAATTTTTGATTACAAACAGCGGAATAATAATCTTTTCAAAAAGATTGCAGTTTATAAATTCCGATATCCTGCAGTCCGAAAGAGCGCTTGAATCAAAAATTACCGTTTGTTTTTTTGTTTTTCTTAAAAATAAAACAGCAGCCAAAATTAAAACTATAATACCGAGAACTATTGTCATTTTTTTATAAGCTCCGAAGCAATTTTTATATCAGGTTTTTTGCCTGTCCACATTTTAAATCCGAATGCTCCCTGCCTTACAAGCATTCCGAGCCCTGAAACATATTTCAGCTTATTTACCGAGGCAAATTTTTTAAAAGGCGTTTCTTTGCCGTATATTAAATCATATATTGCAAGCGTCTTTTTAAAATTTGTTATTTTAAAAGGCAGAATATCCGACGGTTTCATGCCGCAGGTTGAAGCATTTATTACTATATCCGCGTTTGAAAAATCAAAACTGTTCATTTTGTCTATTTCGACAGCCTGCGCGGTTTTATATTTTTTTGAAATATCTTTTGCCGTTTTATATGTTTTTGAAGCTACAATTATCTTTTTTATACCGCCGTAAGACAAAGCGTATAAAACAGCTTTTGCTCCGCCGCCTGCCCCCACTACAACAGCAGTTTTATTTTTAATATTTATTTTATTTTCTTTCAAGTCTTCAAAAAAGCCGTTCCAATCGGTATTGTATCCGGTAAGCTTTCCGTTTTTGTTTACGATCGTATTGATGCTTCCTATTTTAACAGCAGATTTATCTATCGCGTCCAGATATTTCATTATTGCCGTTTTATGCGGGACAGTAACGTTTGCGCCAGGCATTGAAAATATTCTTACGGCGTCAATTGCTTTTTTCAAATCTTTATTTTCAACGCAAAAAGCTACATAAATATAATTTATTTTTTCTTTTTTTAACCAGGCATTTTGAATAAGGGGAGA
>CAYTCB010000091.1:0-3990 GCA_964436195.1 uncultured Elusimicrobiaceae bacterium | reverse complement strand
AAAAAAACTCTTTGTTTTGTTGTTTTGTCGCTTACGGCATCAAATGTTTATGCCGGCAAATATCTTACGAAGTCCGAAGACTTCAGCAAAGTAATGACGTACGGACTTGGCTTTGCAACATATTCTTTAGAGAAAAAAAGTTCCGTTGAGGGGCTTAAAAAACTTGAAACATACGATATTTTGTGGGATTTGTTGGGAAAGGGCGAAGAAGAAATACTTAACGGCGATCCAAACGCTTTTCCCGCTTTAAAAGACAATATCTTAAAAATTAAACTTGTTCTTGATAAAGTTGCAGAAGTTTCTGCAGCCGTCGGAGCAGGTAATTACGATGAAGCTCTGATAGGCAGCGTAGATACTATGGTAGGGATTGTAAATCATCCCGTTGTAAATCTCACATGGGAAGCTGTAAAACTTGCTTATGAATCGCATAAGCTTGTTCTTGAAACAAAAGCCGCACTTGATATTGAAAGACTGTATTATACTGTTAATTCTGACAGGAGAATTATGGGTGTAAGCGCCGGAGCCGACACTCCTCCGTTGATACCGGTGACTTCTTCAACCGTTGATTACTTCTATGAAAAATATCTTATAACGGATTCTTCGACAAGAGAACTTGTCAGAAGCTATGTCAAAACGACGCTGGGAGAAGATTTTCCGGAAACTTCAAAAACACAGCAGTTTTGGTATTATCTTTTGGGCGTTTCGGATGCTGCCAAACAGGATGAAATGGCTGAACTTGACCAGTTTAAAAATAAATCAAGAGGCTGGATAAAATTACTTCTTGACGATGTAAATAAACAGGTTGTTACAAACTGGCGCCAAACAAGGGTGATGCAGCAAAAAGCAGAATTTGACAAATTTAATGCTCAGGTCGGCAAAGCTTTTGCAAGTTTTGACGAAGTTGTCGCTTATTTTAAAAGAAAAAAAGAAATAGAAAAAGAACAATCTTCCTTCGGAGCAAAACTTGCCGAACTTGAAAAAAAGTTTGCGCAGGCGTCGGAATCAAAAAACAGAGATATGGTTTTTCAGGTGTCAAAAGAAAGCAATGTTTATGCCGTCAAAGCTTTGATAATAGATGATATGAAGTTTAATGCTGCCTTTGAAAATCTTTATGTAAAAGCAATGAAGTTTATAGACACTTTTGACAAACAAACCGTATCGGCGGCAGCGGCAGCCGATCCTTATGAAAAAGAACCTGATGCAGTTCCTCTTGAAAAAGAATTGTTCGGTTTGTATTCGCCTGCCATAAATCACATTAAAGGTATTTCTTCATATATGCCCGTTGCTCCTTTTGACGGCGTAAAAGAGGCATTGTCGGCAAATGATTATGCAAAAGCTTCGTCATTGGTTTCGGCATGGAAACAACAGTACAATTCTTACGAAAATGCGTATCTTACGCAAAATAGCAAAATAATAGGCGGCATTAAATTCCCGCAGCCGGACACTTCAGAGATATCGGCCGATTATTATTACAGCGTATTCAGCCAGGCTTCAAGAAAAGCTATGTCGGTCATAGGAGATATTACGGCGGCTCAAAGCAATATCCACTCAAGAGACGTTGAAAAAATAGACGGGATGCTTTCTTATTTTCAAATGATGCAGTATAAGGCAAGAAATAAATTTAATTCGTTTATATTCCAAATTAGCGGACATATCCGCGCAATAAGACTTAGAGAATTGACGGCAGGCTACAGTTATGAAGATTATTTGTTTACGCCGGATATATTTCCTGCCGGCATAACTACCGGAGTTTCAAAAGCTAAACAATTTGCGGCAGAAAATGTTTATGTAAGCATGGGTAAAATAAACGATATGGGCAAAACGATGAGACATCTGCAGTCTGTCATAGACGGGAAAAAAAGTCAGCTTATGAATGGTTTATACCAGGTTAAAAATTATGTTTTGCCGCAGGGCGAGCTTGATAATTTGAAAATACTGAAAGAATCATGGCAGCAGGTTTCAATACCGGAAGATGAAGTTATGGATTTGTTAATTGATGAAAATCGCACTCTTTCCAAATTTCAGGAAACAACTTCAAAATTAAAATCGGCATGGAACGGTTATAATCCTTCGGCCGAACAAAAAATGCTTGACGATGTAAGAAAAAAACTTGATGCCGACATATTAAACAGGCAGACGGATATAGATTTTCTAGAATCAATGTCTATGCAGTGGCGCGGTTGGACGCAGTCGCAGACTGTTTTCTGCGCAAAAGATACGGATAAGGGATATTTGTATTATGACGGCACTGATTTTGAACCGAGAAACGACGGATATATTCTTGCAGGTAAAAAAGATGCCGTAACTTACTGCATAACGCAGCAGGAATTTTTAAAAAATCCTAAAATTATGGAAGCAACCGCTTCGTTGAAAAAACTTAAAGTCTACAGTTTTATACAAAGCAATATGCCAAATATGGCTGAGTATGTGGAAAATATGCTTAAAGGGGCAGATTACAAATTTGCAGACGATAAAAATATTTTCTCAAGAAGTCTCAATAAAATTATATGGACAAAAGATATTTCGCAGGCAGAATCTATAGTCTCATCTGTAGATGTTAAAGCCGACTCATATAAACAAAAAATGCAGGAGCTTTCAAAACTTGTGCCAGCAACGGTTATTATTCCGTCAGAACCAAAAGACAGAGAGCCGACTTTTATGGAAAGAGTGCAGATGCGCTCTTATATTTTTCTTGACAGCGGCAATGACGGGCAGTTCGAAAATTTTGAGCTGGGCAGAAGATATGTCGCTTTAAGGGCAAAAATAAAAACAATTATTGAAGAGAGAGTAAAATTTATAACTAAACAAATTATTGAGGAAGATAAAAAAGAAAAAATTGAAGACAGCATAAAACCTTTTAAAACCAGACTTGACGCTTTAAAAGCGAAATTAAGTTCAACAAGCGGTAAAAAGGACGCCGTATTTTTATTCCAAAACGATTACACAATTCTGGTAAGAGATTATTCCGATTCAAAATTAAAAGATGATGCTTTTTCAAAAGAATTATACGGAGTCAGAGAAATTTTTATTGAAAAAATATCGGGAGAAGATATAAAGAATATCCAAGGTTTTTATTCGGCGTTTAAAAATGCATATCAGTCAAAAAGGGAAAGTTCTTTATTGAGCATGATATCGGACGGATGGAGCGCCGGAGACGGCACCACTCTGGACGATCTTGCAGGCTATTTCAGCAATATGTTCACAGTTTATGACGCAATAAAATATGAAATTTCAAATATGAAAATCAGCATGGATTCGTATTCTTCTCTTTCCGATTATACTGTCACTTATGATGTTGAAATTACAGGCACTATTTATGATTCAAACGTTACAAGAAAAGAAAAATCCGCTGTTTCAGAAGCGGTTACGGTGGATTCAAACGGGAAGGTTAAGCTTAAGAGGACTCTTTCAGGCATATGGTATTTTGTAGAGTAAACTATAAGAAGCTGGGAAGTTTGGAAGCTGAGCAACTTGGCAACGTTAACAACAATGGCAATTTTTTGCAAACGGCAAAAAATGCGGGTGTTGACCCGCGGCAAGTTACTTTTTGTCTCGAGTCCAAAAAGTAACCAAAAAGACCCACCGCAGAGTATATTCCTTTATATTTTTTATTGCCATCGCTGAACTTGAATTTTCCTTAAGGAATAATGAAACGGAAAATTCTTCAAACAAACAGCGATTAAAAATTTATCTATTTTAAATTTTTACAATAAAAAATATTGCAGTCATAAACATACTCTCATGCGGTAAAACAAAAAAACAGACAGCAAAAACACTTCAAATTTAATTGAAATTTGATATTGAGTATGAATTGTTATAGAATGATTCTGTTATAAAAATATACAAATTAAAAACTCAAAATTGCCGATAAGATTTTAAAGTTGTTGTTTTGTAGTTGTTGTTCAAGGATTTAAGATTTGAGATGAAACGAAGTATTTTGGCACCGCAGTGTACGTAAATGAAAGCGGTAGCGAGTGGTACATAAGGTGA
>CAYTCB010000090.1:0-4048 GCA_964436195.1 uncultured Elusimicrobiaceae bacterium | reverse complement strand
GTTTTAAAAGCAAGAGAATTAAATCTTGCCGGCGCTACCGTTATAAGAGGAATTATGGGCTTCGGCGCCGACAGCCGCGTGCATAGCGCAAAATTACTGCAGTTATCCGAAGATTTGCCGGTTATAATTGAAATTGTCGACGTTGAAGAAAAATTAAACACTATTATTCCGTTTCTTGATTCTGTTGTTACCGAAGGACTTATTACGCTTGAAAGAGTCCGCGTAATAAAATACAGACACAGCGATAAAACGTCTCAATAAACAGAGGTCTTATGTCAAAAATTAAAAATATTTATGCAAGAGAAATACTTGATTCAAGAGGAAATCCGACCGTAGAAGCAGAAATAATTCTGGATAACGGGATTTCGGCAACGGCCGCCGTTCCGTCCGGAGCTTCGACAGGTTCAAAAGAAGCGGTTGAACTGCGTGACGGCGATAATAACCGTTTTAACGGTAAAGGCGTTTTAAAAGCCGTTGAAAACATAAATAATATAATTGCTCCGGCAATAACAGGAAAAGATCCTTCAGGGCAAAAAGAAATTGATTCAATAATGATTAATCTTGACGGGACTGAAAACAAAAGCAGACTGGGCGCAAATGCACTATTGGGAGTTTCAATAGCTTGCGTAAAAGCTGCGGCTGCAGATTGCGGGAAAGAAGTATTTGAATATTTATGCTGTGAGCCTGATTTCAGAATACCGGTGCCTTTTTTAAACATATTAAACGGCGGCAAACACGCAGACACCAATGTCGATTTTCAGGAATTTATGATTTCTCCGTGCAAAGCTCCTTCTTTTAGAGAAGCTTTAAGATACGCCGTTGAAACTTATCACAGCCTGAAATCGGTTTTAAAATCAAAAGGACACCTAACTTCAGTCGGAGATGAGGGAGGATTTGCTCCTGAACTTTCGTCAAATGAAGAGGCTATAGAACTTATAATAACAGGCATTGAAAAAGCCGGATTTATACCGGGCAAAGATATATTTATAGCGCTTGATCCTGCTGCAAGCGAATTTTATGAAAACGGGTTTTATACTCTTAAAGCAGACAAGAAAAAACTTTCTTCTTTCAAAATGATAAATTATTATAAAAAACTTGCAAGCGCATACCCTATCATTTCAATTGAAGACGCTCTTTCCGAAAATGACTGGGACGGATGGAAATTGTTAACGGAAGATCTTTCATCCGTAATACAGCTTGTCGGGGATGATCTGTTTGTAACAAACAAAAAAATTCTTGCAGACGGCATAAAAAAAGGCATAGCTAATTCTGTTTTAATAAAACTCAATCAGATAGGGACAGTATCCGAAACTCTTGAAACTGTGGAACTTGCTAAAAAAAGCGGATACTCGTGCATGTTTTCGCACCGTTCGGGAGAAACAGAAGATTCGTTCCTTGCAGATATTGCCGTGGCCTCAGGCTGCGGACAGATAAAAACAGGAGCTCCTGCCAGATCAGAACGAGTGGCAAAATACAACCGTCTTTTGCGCATTGAAGATAAACTCGGCAAAAAAGCAGTTTTTAATCACGATAAACTGCTTGCAAAAATATAAAAAGGAAATCAAAAAATATGAAATTAACAGAAAATATACACGCTTTGAAAATACCGTTTAAAATAACTCTTTCCCCTACACATAATGTAGACAGATTTGTTTATGTTTACATAATAACAGGCGAAAAAATAAGCCTCATTGACACAGGCGTTGCCGGAGCAAAAAAAATAATTTTTGATTATATTGAAAGTATCGGAAAAAATCCGAAAGACATTGAAAATATTTTTCTTACGCATTCGCATCCCGATCATATAGGCTCTGCAAAATCCATAAAACAGGAGACAGACTGTAAAATTTATATACACGGCGCGGAAAAAGACTGGGCTCAGGACGTTGATCTGCAATACAAGCAAAGACCTGTACCGGGTTTTCATAATTTTGTAGAAGGTTCGGTAAAAATTGATTTTTTATTGAACGGCGGCGATGAAATAAATCTTAGCAACAGCCTTTCATTAAAAGCATTTCATACCCCCGGCCATTCACATGGGTCGGTATCGTATTTATTAAAACAGGACAATGCTTTATTCTGCGGAGATGCGGTTTTGGCCTCTGGGCAAATGCCTGTTTTTGAAGATTTTGCCGAATGTATGTCATCAGTAAAAAAATTATCGGAAATAAAAGATCTGAAATTTCTTCTTTCTTCATGGGACAACCCTTATGAAGAAAAACTTATCGCCCCAATATTTAAAGACAGTTTTGATTATATGCAAAAAATAGAAAAAGCCGTAAATTCCTTATCATCTGATGACAAAAAAGACCCTATGGAAATTTGCAAAAAAACAATATCTATCTTGAATTTGCCTGCTTTAATGGCAAATCCCGTAACTGCAAGATCATTTAAATACTTTGTAAAAAATACACTTTGAGAGGGACGAACAATGAAATCTAAAATCATTTTTTTATCGGTATTATTTGTGTTCATGACTCTGACTGCCCAAAACTCGTACGCTTTAAAAGAAGGATGGCAGCTTGAATTGAAAAGACTTGCTTTAAACCTTACAAACACAGAAGTGCAAAATGCGGAAATTTATAAAGCTGCCGGCGTTTCAAATGCAAGGCTGACATCAGATTCGCAGACTTTGATTCAGGGCACATTTAATTTTGCAGCTGATTATTTTGCACCAAAATCATTTTGGTCAAATACGTTATTTGCCGAATACGGGAAAACTTACATCAGAGCCGCGGGAAAAGATGAAGTAATAAACGAGAACGCCGACAAAATTTTATTTACGACAGACTACACTTACAGATTATGGAATATTAAAAATTTTCTCGGCGGTTTTGAAGCGGGTCCGTTTGCAAATATAGGATATGAAACGGAATTCAATCCCCAGGATAACGCCTCTTTGAAAAAAATAGTCAGAGCAATGGCGGGAGCAAAACTTTTTGAAGGCAAATATTTAAAAAGCCTTTATCTTTCGGCAGTAGGCGAAGCTGATTACACATACAGCCCTGAAAGCACAAAATCAGCGGTTGAAACCGGCATAAAATTTGAACAGCCAATACGTGAAGGATTAAAAGTTCTTTATTCAGGATACTACAGACATTATCTTAGCGAATCTGAAGAAAAAATAACCGATTTAAAATATGAATTGGAATTTGATGTCCGCCTTGACGTTATGCTTTATAAAAATCTTTCACTTGCCCCTTTTATAAATTACTATGCGGCCGAAGCGAAACACTTTGATGCAAGAGGACAAAACGTTTATACCGGAATATCTTTATCTTACAGCACATTTTTTAAAAAAGCCGGTGAAAAAGAATGAAATTAACTGTTATTGCCGAAGGTTCAACAAAATGGGACCGTTTTATCAGAAAATGGGGAGTCTCTTACCTGCTTGATTCCGATATAGTGTTTGATACTTTCGGCAGGACAGATTTATTTAACCAAAATCTGTCAAAACTAAAAATAGATGTAAGTAAAATTAAGACTGTCATATTGTCGCATGAACACTGGGACCACATAACGGGATTAAAGCATATCACGGATACCAATAAAAAAATAACGATTTATATACCGGAAGGTTTTAATCCTAAAATTGCCGCAAAAATAGACTCGTACGGAGCTGAAGCAGTTATAAAAAACAATAAGATAACACAAATAAAAGAAAACGTCTATCTGTCTGACAGTTTGTGCTGCTCATATGACGGGAAAACTATTTACGAACAATCTGTGATTGTCAAAACTGAAAAAGGAATGACGCTTGTCTGCGGATGCGCTCATCCGGGCATAGACGTTATAGTTTCAAATATTAACAACTATTTTAATTCCGAAGTAACAACTCTTATAGGCGGATTTCATCTTAATGATAACAGCGATGAACAAAATGAAATAATTATCAACAGCATTAAATATGCCGGAATAAAAAAAATAGCCCCTATGCACTGTACCGGCAAAAAAGCTTCCGAAATGATAAAAAAACATTTTAAAACGGGATTGATTAAATTATCCCAGGGAGATGTCCTGGATATTTAAAAAAACAATAAAAAAACGC
>CAYTCB010000089.1:0-4072 GCA_964436195.1 uncultured Elusimicrobiaceae bacterium | reverse complement strand
TTTCGGATATTTTGGATATTGATCTCGGATCCGGATAAAGATTCGTATTTATCAAAAGGGGCCTTTATATCCATAGCAATAAAATCAACAAGTCTTTTGTTTAAAAGTCCGCTGATTATATCCGGATTTGAACCGTTTGTATCAAGTTTTATAAGAAATCCTTTTGATTTAATTTTTGCCGTAAAATCCGTTAAATCCGGCTGTACTGTTGGCTCGCCTCCGGTAATTACGACTCCGTCAAGAATATTTTTCCTGTGTTCAAGAAAATGAAGAATTTCTTCCTCCGGAACAGGAACGGCAAATAAATTTTCATAAACAAGTTCCGGGTTATGGCAGTAAGAACACCTAAAATTGCAGCCTTGAGTAAAAATAACAGCCGCGCTTCTTTTCGGAAAATCAATAAGCGAAAATTTTTGGAAACCGCCTATTCTCACATATTCACCGTTTTTCTTATTTTAAATTCTTCTTTTTTACCTTCGTTCCATTGAGATACCGGTCTGAGATAACCGACGACTCTTGAATAGACTTCGCATGTCTTGCCGCAAGTCGGACAATTGTTTTTTTCTCCGTTTATATATCCGCATGAAGGACATACGCTAAATGTAGGAGTTATCGACATATATGGCAGTTTATAAGCCGTAAACGCCTTTTTTATAAATTCTTTAAGAGCTTGAGTATCGTTTATTTTTTCACCTACAAACATGTGTTGTACCGTCCCGCCTGTATAAAGAGCCTGTATTTCATGCTGAAGTTCCAGAACTTCAAATAAATCATCTGTATAATTCACTGGAAGCTGAGTTGAATTTGTGTAAAAAGGCGGATTCCCTTTTTTAACCGCATCTGAATTTGCAAAAATCATATCAAAATATTTTTCATTGTCTATTTTTGCAAATCTATACGAAGTGCCTTCGGCCGGAGTTGCTTCAAGATTGTATATACTGCCGGTTTCATTCTGATATATTTCAAGTTCTTTTCTCATAAAATGCAAAACCCTGAGCGCAAAATTTTTGCCTTCGGCACTTGCTATGTTTTTACCAAAAAAATTCAGGCAACATTCGTTCATGCCGACTATTCCTATGGTTGAAAAATGATTTTTCCAATAGCAGCTGAATCTCTCTTTAACATTGCGCAGATAATAACTCATATACGGATAAAGATTCGTATCTGTAAGTTTTTCAAGGACTTTTCTTTTTGTCTCAAGACTTTCTTTTGATAAATCCATTAGTTTTTTAAGTCTTGCAAAAAAATCCTGTTCATCATTTGCAAGATACCCGACCCTTGCCATGTTTAAAGTCACTACTCCTATGGAACCTGTAAGCGGAGACGCGCCGAAAAGACCGCCGCCTCTTCTTCTCAATTCTCTGTTATCTATTCTCAATCTGCAGCACATGCTTCTGGCATCATCCGGATCCATTTCCGAATTTATAAAATTTGCAAAATAAGGAATGCCGTATTTAGCGGTAATTTCCCAAAGAAGTTTTAGTTCCGGATTATCCCAGTCAAAATTTTTGCTTATGTTGTAAGTAGGTATCGGGAATGTAAAAACTCTTCCTTTTGCATCTCCCTCAAGCATAACTTCCAGAAACGCCTTATTGAGCATATCCATTTCTTTCTGAAATTCGCCGTATTTTCTTTCCTGAACCTGTCCGCCTATTACTACATTTTCATCAATGTAATGTTTCGGAACTTTTAGATCAAAAGTAAGATTCGTAAAAGGAGACTGAAACCCTACTCTTGTGGGAACATTTAAATTAAAAAGAAATTCCTGCAGCGCCTGTTTGACGTCTTTATATTGGAGTTTGTCGTAAGCTATAAAGGGAGCAAGCAGCGTGTCAAAACTTGAGAAAGCCTGCGCTCCGGCAGCTTCTCCCTGAAGAGTATAAAAAAAGTTTACAATCTGCCCCAGAGCAGTTCTGAAATGTTTTGCGGGAACAGACTCGACTTTTCCCGAAACGCCCCTGAATCCGGTAAGAAGCAAATCGTATAAGTCCCATCCGACACAGTAAACGCCCAGAACTCCAAGGTCATGGAGATGAATATCTCCGTTCAAATGAGCCTTTTTTACTTCGGGAGAATATATTTTATTAAGCCAGTATATTTTGCTTATTTCCGACGAAACATAATTGTTTAACCCCTGCAGAGAATACGACATATTGCTGTTTTCGTTTACCTGCCAGTCTTTTTTAGACAGATACTGGTCTACCAAATCAACGTTAAAATTAGATATGATTTCTCTGATTTTTGCATGTTGTTCTCTGTATAAAATATAAGCTTTTGCGGATGCTTTATATGACGATGTAAGTAAAACTGCTTCAACTATGTCCTGAATGTCTTCGACAGCCGGATTTTTTTCCGTAAATATATTTTTTACGATATCGGTTACTTTTGAGGAAAGATGCGAAGCTGCCTCTTCGCCGAATTCGTTTGTAGCTTTGCCGGCTTTTAAAATCGCCTTTTTAATTTTTTCGGGATTAAATCTGTTGAGCGTTCCGTCTCTTTTGATTACGTCTTTGAAAGCAGTGTCTGTCTGGCGCATTTTGTTCCCCCTATTGTTTTATAAAACAAATAGTGGAAATGCACCCTGATTTTCTTAATTCCACAAGCAATATATCCAAGTCATTCCGCGACGACTTGTTAACTAATATATTTCTTAATGGCAGGTCTTCTGGCTCAGGGCATAAACACCTACTTGACTTACCTTCCCATCCGTAAAATGCGGACAGTGGTTATTCAACTGCATTCGTTGAAAGTCTTTCGATTCCCTTTACAGCACCGGGAGTGCTTTCGGTTTTCACGAAATTTCCTATTAAGCTTTTCCAAGCACCAATAAGTTTTTAAAATTACAGCCGCATTATAAATCTTAAATTATTATTTGTCAAACTTTATTAAAATTCTTAACTAGGGATATTGTCATAATATCCCCTTTAATGTTAAGAAATTAAAACATATCTTAAAACCTAATCTGTGTTCTGATTCCGCAAACAAAAACCGTTGAGTCTCCGTTAGAAGCATCGTTTCCGAACGGATTTTGGATTATCTGAATGTCAGGCGTTACCGATAAATAATCGTTAACCTGCCATTTATAATACATTTCAAAATGGTTTTCCGTTTCGCCTTTAACCCCGTTTACTTCTTTATAATCGGAAGACGGAACTATCTGCCCGCATGCAAACGCAAAAACGTCTTCTGAATTTATCAAAGCCGGTTTAAACTGAAATCCTGCGCTCCAGCTCTGGGAAAGAGAAACATCATCGCCTGAAACGCTAGGATCAGCGTCAAAATAAACTTTTCCGTCCTGCCATCCGTATCTTGCAAAAACGCCTGTTCTTTCGCTTAACTGTTGGTCAAAGCTGACTCCGAATCCGAAATTTACGCAGTCTGTATCGGAAGGATCGTTCCATTTTGTGTATTTTTTTGTATTTGTCCATGCATATACACTGTAATTGCCTTCTTTTTCATTGATAAGTCCCGGCTTAAAATTTACCTGAGCCGACATAAAAATATTCTTCATAACATCCTGCCATGCTCCGTCTGCGCTTACGTATTGAACGGCAGAGTCAAGCTTTTCGGATTCAAAAGCCGCGCTTACTCCGAAGGTATTATCATCAGGAAAATCTATTACCGGCGAATTTATAAAAATGCCTCCCAGAAATTGTTCCGTTTCGTCATTGGCGTAAGCGTTATCGTCAATTACCGCGCCGCCATCGAGCTTACCGAACGTCATTTTGAAACCGCTTGTTCCGAAAACATGCTCATACCACGCTTCTGTTACTGAAATAACAGCGTCAGATTCGTTGCTGTCGCCGTTTACGTTTGAAAATAATTCAAGCTGGCTTTCAATGCTTCCCTGTCCGGTTTCAAGATGAATAAACATTTTATTTTGTTCGTCAAAAGTTTTTTCAAATCCCAAATCTACGGAATAAGAAGATGCCGTCGGAGTTTTTCCGTTATACAGCAAATCAGCCGAAGCGTTTGCGTTCTGGGCGTTTTGTAAAACGAAAGTAATTCCTCCACCTATAACTAAATCGCTCAACAAACTTCTGTTTGACGTTTCTGATTTTTTTTCGACCAG
>CAYTCB010000088.1:0-4090 GCA_964436195.1 uncultured Elusimicrobiaceae bacterium | reverse complement strand
GAATATCTTTTGATTTTGATGCGATAGAAACGATCAAAACTTTTGATTATATCTCGCAGCGGTCCGACACATATCTTCACGAAATAAATATTATTCCGCGCGTAAGCGGAAAAGAAGCTTCGGTTATAGCCGAAGAAATCCCGAGCGGAGCCCATGTGTACTTTGACGGAGAGCCTCACAAAGATTATGGAAAATTTAATCTTATAATAAATTCACCTCTTGCTAAAAACGCCGTTCATTACGATTATGCCGGTTTTCAGGGCTTTCAGGGCGATATAAAATATTTTCTCGATCTTCTCAAAATGCTCAAAAACCAAAACGTGGATATAAAAATATACTGTTCCAATACAGCCGAAAAAGAAAGAATAATAAATATATTTTACGATAACGGCTGGCAGTATGACGATATGCCCGCAATGGTTCTTTTGCCTTTATGGCAGGGTTTTTATCTAAAAAATAAACTTGCCGTGCTTTCAACAAAAGAGTTTTTATATAAAAGAAAGCAGATAAATTTCCCTAAATTTAAAAGCGGAAAAAGACTTGAAGGAATCTGGGAAATATCCGCCGGCGATTACGTTGTCCATGAAAAATACGGAATCGGAAAATATAAAGGCCTTTCAAAAATAACCGTTGACGATAAAACATCCGAATATCTTTGCATAGAATACAGACACGAAGACAAGTTATACGTTCCTCCCGACGATTTTAAAGTAGTAAAAAAATATGTCGGAGTAGAAGGCGTAAAACCGAAACTCTATTCAATGGATACGTTCGCCTGGGAAAACGTAAAACAAAGAGCCCGTGAAAACGCTTCTGAATTTGCAAAAGAACTTCTTGAACTTTACGCTAAACGCGCAAAAACGCAGAGAATTCCGTTTAAGAGTTCTGTCTGGGAAAAAGATCTTGCGGATTCTTTCGTTTATGATGAAACCGACGACCAGCTTAAAGCGATTGAAGATATAAACAACGATTTTGCAAAACCGTATCCTATGGAAAGACTCGTTTGCGGAGACGTTGGATTTGGCAAAACGGAAGTGGCGATAAGAGCATGCTTTAAAATAGTATGCCAGTCAAAACAAGTCGCAGTGCTTGTTCCGACTACGGTGCTTGCCGAACAGCATTACAATACTTTTATGGCAAGACTGTCGGCATTTCCTTCAAAAATAGCGATGCTCAGCAGATTCCAGACTGCAAAACAGCAGAAAGAAATCATAAAAGAAATCAAAAACGGCACCGTCGACGTTGTGATAGGAACTCACAGGCTTCTTCAGAAAGACGTTGAATTTAAAAAACTCGGACTTCTTGTAATAGACGAAGAACACAGATTCGGAGTAAAACAGAAAGAAAAAATAAAAATGTTTAAAAAAGACATAGATATCCTTATGCTTTCGGCAACTCCGATTCCGAGAACGCTGTCGGGCGCTCTGTACGGTCTGCGCGATTTATCACTTATAGAAACGCAGCCGGTCGGAAGACAGCCGATTCAGACTACTCTTTCTCTTTACGATACAAAACTTATTAAACATGTAATTGAAGCTGAATTATCAAGAGGCGGACAGGTTTTTTATGTTTATAACAGAGTGGAAACGATTCTCACAAAAGCGGCTGAACTTTCCAAAATCGTAAAAGACGCAAGACTTGCCGTAATACACGGACAGATGAAATCAACTGAAATAGAAAAAGTCATGTGGAAATTTTTAAATAAAGAAATCGACGTGCTTCTTGCTACAACAATAATAGAATCAGGTATAGATATCCCGAGCGTAAATACAATGATAATTGAAGATGCCGAAAATTTCGGACTGTCGCAGCTGCACCAGCTAAGAGGCCGTATCGGCAGAGACAAACAGAAAGCATACTGCTATCTTCTTTATAAAGATTTAAATCTCAGCGACGAGGCCGTTAAAAGGCTTGAAGCTATGAAAGAATTCAGCGATCTAGGCTCCGGATATAAACTTGCTCTGAAAGATTTGGAAATCAGGGGAGCAGGCAGCATTTTAAGTTCAAAACAGCACGGTTTTGTAAGAGATGTAGGATTTGATATGTTCAGCAAACTTCTTGAAGAAGAAAGCAAAAAAATAAAAAATACAAATTCAAACGCGCAGGAACAAACAAAACAAATTTCAACGGAAATAGATTTAAATATAGAAGCGTTTATACCTGACACTTATATTGAAGATGAAGACATAAGAATACTTTTCTACAGAAAAATATCCGATATAACTGATTTTACCGAAATAGAACCGCTGATTAACGAACTAACCGACAGATTCGGCAAACTTCCTGATCCCGTAAAAAATTTATTTGAAGTATGCAGATTAAGAATATCTGCAACAGCCTTAAAAATAGAACGCCTTTCCGAAGATAAAATATTTATTTACGTTTATTTCCCCGACAGCGGCGACTTAAAAAATATTGATATCGCATCTTTTGCAAGCGATTACCATAACGAAGCCGAATTTATGAGAGGAAAAGTAAACGGATTTAAGTTAAGAAAAAAACAAACTGCCGATAAGTGGAGTTTTATAAATACATTCCTTGAAAATTTCAAAAAATACTTTAAGTAGTTTTTTCATGGTCACTTATACCTACTTATTTATAATTTCAACAATCTCTTTCGCTAGATTTTTCGCTATCATTGTGTTTCCTAACTCCGTGCAATGTCCAAAATCACCCCCAAATTGATCCATAAATATGGTGTTATATGAATATTTTTTCAACATATTTTTAAAAAGTTTTTCATTACTGATAAATGTAATTTTATTAAAATAAGGTTCATTTTTTAATATTTCTTTAAGAGTTTCTATGCTTCTTATTGGATACTGCATACAGATTACTTTAATACCACAATCATCTACTTTTTTTAAAATTAATTTATAAATATTGTAACTTTTTTCATCTGGAAATTTTAATCTTAGTTCTTCTGCTAATTTAAAATATTTATCCGCCTGACCATAATTACCTTTTTGTAACAATTCAATTGCCAAAACACCGTAATACTTATCTGAATATAATGTTCCTTTTAAAATCTTTAATATTTTGTTTTTTTGTTCTTCTGTAATAACATTTTTTATAAACCCATATATAAAAAATGAACAATCTGTCTTAAAAATTTCGGGAGATTCTTCTATTGCCTTACTAGTATATAGTTTTAAAATACTTAAATTGTTTTGTCGAAAATTTCGTTCAAATATTATTTTATAAAGTATCTCTTTTCGCCTTATAAAATCATAATTTATTCCCTTTATAGCCATATTATATCCTTTATCAGAATATTTTTCGTCATTTAGATAGTCACAATATAGTTGTACAAGTTTTGAATAAATATATTCATTCTTTGGATATTTTTTAAATAAATTTTCAAGAGTTATAGATAATTCTTTGAATTTTCCTTGTGCTTCAAGATCAGATATTTGCTTAAAAATATAAGCTGGAATATCAGTTTTTTGGTATCTATGGAATTCAAATTTTTCAACATTTACTGAACTCGTTTTTGCCATTGTCAAAGATGAAATATGCATTTTCAAAAGTAAAAACAGTTTATATATTTTAATTTTTGTTTTATTTAAACACTCTATCTGATTAATATCATAAGTTTCTTGCCAATAAAGCATATTGTTTATTCCCATCATAAAAATCACCATATCAGGATTATATTCTTTCATATTTGATTGTAAACTATGATATATTTCATCAAGAAATGTGCCTGGAATTCCACAGTCAATAACTGAAAATTTTCCGGGACTTACTTTATCAAGAATTTTTTGCAATTGAATAGGATATTGATTAGCAGTAGTTGATTCACCTATGCACATTATCTTAAAAGATGTCTTATTTTTCAGTTTTTCAAAATGGGTTTGTATTTTATATGAATTTATACTCTTGATTATAAATGAAGTTGACTGTAAAAATATTTCTAAAAACAATACGCTTAAAATCAAACCAATAAAAATCAAAAAAGTTTTTTTTATAAAGATATTGAATCGCACAATACTAATTAGCCTCTATATCCAAATATTATAAAAAGTAATACAAAATATTGCGGTCGTTATATATTTTGCTTTCTAAAGATTTCGTATAGTATGACGGC
>CAYTCB010000087.1:0-4146 GCA_964436195.1 uncultured Elusimicrobiaceae bacterium | reverse complement strand
AAAGTCAGCACGGCGTTTGAAGATATTTCATGAACCAATTTTTGTATTTCCTCATCTTCTTCTAATCTTCTGGGTAGAACTGTCTCCGGATAAACAAGAAGATCAATATCGGGCTTTTTAAAAAATTCAGAGCTTGAATATAAATTTTTTATTATGTTGTCTTTATAATGTCTGTCCCATTTTTTGTACTGCGCAATATTAGGCTGGGCTACTGCTACGGTAATTTCTTGAACTGCCCCTTGAGGAAAAAATCCAATACGCCAAAAACCGTAAGACAGCAAAAAGACAAATATAAAAACAGCGTAAAAAAAATATTTTTTTAAACCTGAACATATAAAATAGCATAACAACATATTTATTAAAATAACAGCAAAAGACAAACCGTAAACTCCGGTAATATCCGCAAATTGTATAATATGCAAAAATGAAGTCTGCGAATATCCGATAAGATTCCACGGAAGACCTGTGAAAATATACGTTCTTATAAATTCAAGAATTACCCAAAAACAAGACGCGAATAAAACGACTGTCATCGTATGAAAATATTTTTTTATAAAATTTACACAAACAGCCCATACTACAAAATACAATGAGAGATACAGCCACGCGCAAAAAGAAACTATCAGAGAATCTTTTACTGCTCCGGCATTATTTAAAAGAAACGGCAACATCCAATATGCCGCAATAAAATTAAAAACGAAACCGGCAATAAAACTATACAAAACGGAATTCAAAAAATTATTTTTTAAAATACAGTATATTAAAGGAATAAAAGCTATCCATGCAAGCCAAAAAAAATTGATTTTTTGAAACGATAAAGCAAGAAGAATGCCGGAAACGGCAGAAAATATAAAATATTTAAATCTATACTCGGAAACAATAATTTTATTAATAAAATTCATTATCATTTGCAAAAATTATTATATATATTTAATTAACAAATAAAAAGAATTTATTATTACATTAAGCCGCAATATAAAGTGAAAAAGAATAAACTAATCAATCCTCATTGATTTTTATTATTTGAGTTTATATAATTACCGGAGATAGATGCACTATAAAGGAGAAAAAATGAAAAAACCTTTGTTGATACTTCTGATTTGTCTGTTATGTTTTTTTGTTGGTTATTTTGCCGGAATGAAATCAAAACCAATTAAAAGACATTTGAATAACACGTACAGAATGGGAACAATACCAAGAAATCCTATCCCACGCAATGGGATGCCTCTTAACATTCAAAACATAAATAAAATGCCGGTAGCAACAAATATCCCCAAACCTGCGGCTAAAAACAAAATTAATATACAGCCAAAAACACAAACATTAAAAAACAAAAAATAAAAATTATTTAACCATAAAAAAACAAAAAGGCTGATATTTTCATATCTGCCTTTTTGTTTTTATAAACCAGGGCAACAACAAACAAATTACCGACAAAAACATACACATATAAACAAACATATCTCCTATTTTGTCATATATCGTTATGTAATTATTGGTATAAACGGCAGCCACAAAATTTATATTTTCTCCTACTTTTGTTTTTGTAATAATTCTTCCGCCCGAATCAATAACTCCGGATATGCCGGTGTTGGCAGATACTATAACGTTTTTTCTGTTTTCAACGGCCCTGAAAATATTAATTATAAAATGCTGGTAAGGAGTAGCCATCTGTCCAAACCATGCATCGTTTGTATGGTTTGTCAAAATATTTGCCCCTTTTAACACCAACCGTCTGGACAGATATGGATAATAATTTTCAGAACAAATATTTATCCCGAATATATAATCTTGAAAACTCACAACTTCTATCTTTTCCTCTTTTTTTATGCTGCCAGTGGTATTCAAATTTGTCAGTAATTTTGACAAAACAAACTCAAAAGGTATATATTCGCCGAAAATAATTAAATGTTTTTTATTATACTTATCAATTATTATTCCTTCTCGGGATATTACAAAAACGGAATTATATTTGATTGCACTGAATTTTATACTCATACCTCCTACTAAACTTACTTTTGCAAAAGGACAGATTTTTTTTATCAACTCTTTTATTAAAACATCTTTTTGCAAAAATCCAGGCAATACAGTCTCAGGATAAACTATTATATCAACATTTTTGTTTGTAAAATATTTGGCATTTTCATATAAAGAATTCACTATTTCGGTTCTGAAAGAATCATCCCACTTTTTATATTGATCCACATTGGGCTGGACAATCCCCGCGGTAATTTTTTTGATACCGTAGTCACTGTCAAATTCCGACATTTTCATAGATCCGTAAAAAAGCAGACTTAAAACAATCAGAACAGAATAAATTAAATATTTCAGTCTTTTTCCAGCCCACCAAAAATACAACAACATATTAATTAAAATTATTACAAAAGATAAACCGTAAACTCCTGCTATATCAACAATTTGTATTATAGGTGTGCATAATGCCTGCGAATATGAGATAAAATTCCAGGGAAGCCCCGTAAAAAGATAGGTTTTGGCATATTCCAAAATTACCCAAACAAAAGAAGCAAAAACAGAAATCAATATCTTACTGTTAAAAAAATTTTTTGAATAATTCAATGCTGCCGCCCATACAAGAAAATACAATGAAAAATACAACCACGTCAACATTGCTACGACAAAAGAATCAAATATTTTATTCGTATTAAGCAACAGAAACGGAAACATCCAATAAAGATATATTACATCGCACACAAAACCTGTGATAAAACCTAATATTATTGAATTTTTAATATCATTTTTTATAATACAATGTATTAAGGGAATTAATGAGACCCATGCCAAAATAAAAATATTAAATTTTTGAAATGATAACGATAACAAAATACCGGACAATACTGAAAAAAATAAATATTTAAACTTATCATTTTTTATAAAAAAATTCTTTATCATATTTTTTATCATGCGTTCACTTTTAGATTCATATTATTTCTATTATGCCGTGACTTATAAAAAAGCAGGCGTTAAAACAGCCTGCTTTTTTATTATTTATCAACTATTTGTTTTATGCCGATGCTGCAACAGCTTTAATATCACCCATTTTCATTAACGATAACATTTTCTCTTTCGTATCACCGTTATCAATATTGCCGTCTATTAACACATCCAATATTATGTCTCTCTCTTCCGAAGTATAACCTATTTTGGCGGTTACCGCTTTTTGAAGATTGGAAACATTTATCACAAAATCTTCGTTGTTCCCGGATGACACTGATTCCTTATATGTTTTCTTTAACAATTCCGTTATTGTTCTTGCATTCTTTGGAGTTGTTTGGCTTAATTCGGATATCTCTTTTACACCCTGTTGTTTCATTGATATCAACAAACCTCCGGCTACGGACATCAATTCTATCGCCATTAAATTTTCTTTTGTCTGACCGTTCGCCGCTATTTGGTTCATTTTTTGAATACATATTTCCATTATTCTGTTTTTATCAACTTTATCAAACGTATCAAACCCTAACATCTGGGCCAATCCATCCGCATTTTTACCGGCAAGACTCCATACGGCAGCAGATTCTTTTGATGTGTTATCCGGAGCAGCAAACGCCGTTATTATTACCCCAAGCATCTTTATTCCATCTGCACCCAGCTGAACCGCTTTTGCATTTTTGATATCAAAAGCCTCAAGTATTTTATCAACACTCTGTATTCCCTTGTTGCTTGCAGAACCTTTCGGCACTAATGCCAATCCCTCATATTTAAATACAGCACTATCTTCCATTTTCTCGGAAATGCTTGCCAGTGTCCCGTCACTTTTTAACTCTACGCCTTTCCACATATCTGCAAAACTTATCCATCCCTCCTGCACCTTCCCGTCAGATGTTATGTTCTTTGCATATATTATCCCTTTTTCTCCGTCTATCGTTCTTACACCGATTGCCGATACAACATGATTTTTTCCGGTTTGTCCGTTAGTCATTATAAACTCTATACCTTTTGCAGGCACTCTTGTTATATTTTCAGTTACTATAGCCGGAATATGTCCCGTTTCCTTCATTATTATCCCTAACGCTTTTTCCGTTATTTCTTCCGCCAAATTGCTCCCTATGCCTGCCGCTTTCAATTCCGAAACAAAACTTTCTCTTATTGATGCAGGGTCTAATGTTTTTCCTCTCTTTAATACTA
>CAYTCB010000086.1:0-4157 GCA_964436195.1 uncultured Elusimicrobiaceae bacterium | reverse complement strand
GTTGATGCTTATCACCCTTATAATTCTCGGAACAGGAATAGGTTTTCTCATCTTTTTCCTGATCCGTTCCATCGTAATCCCCCAGAAGATTGCCACTCTGGAGAAACTGGTTAAGCAGAACAGAACAGCTTCCGCTATCCGTATGGCCCGAAAACTGATAACGAAAAATCCCCGTAATGTGGATGCCCATTATTTCCTCGGTCTCGCCTACCTGGCGGATAATAAGCCTGAATTGGCCTTGATGGAATTAAAAACTGTAAACTCCATTGGCCAATTCACAGATTCCTGCCGGGAAATCCCTTTCAGAAGAAAGATAGCAGAACTGTATACCAAATTCAACCAACCAGAAGAAGCTTTAAAGGAATACCTTCTTTTGGTAAGAAAGGAACCGAACCAGCCGGAATACCCCTTTTTAATCGGGCAGCTCTTTGAAGAACGGGGAAAGGGTGCAAAAGCAGTAGAGTTTTACCGCAAGGCCCTGGAATTAGACCCCAAAAACTGGAAGGCGTTTTTTCACATGGGAATGGTCCTGTACCGGACAAAAAAACCGGCGGAAAGCAGGGAATCCCTCGAAGCATCTCTAAAGCTGAATCCGGAAAATTACGCTGCACATTTTTACCTGGGAAGATTATTCAAAGAAAATCATGAATACACTCCTGCTCTGGCTGCATTTGAAAAGGCTCAGAAGGATCCTGCATACAAGACAAAAGCTCTGATAGAACGGGGAACCTGCTACATGAGCATGAACAACTTTGAAAAAGCAGCTTCGGAGCTGGAACGGGCTATAAAACTGGCACGGGAAGGGGAAGAAAACGAACTCCTCTATGCCCATTACTTCCTCGCTCATTGCTACGAAAAGATGCGGGAATTAGAGCAGGCTATTGAACACTGGGAGACGATCTATACACGCAAACCCAATTTCAAGGATGTTGCAGAAAAACTCACCCAATACCAGGAATTCCGTCAGGATGATCATGTGAAAGACTTTATGACCGCGGGTAGAGAAAATTTTCTTGAACAATGCAAAAACGTTGCTACTGCTCTCGGACTAACGGTTCAGGATGTGACGGATATCCCCAATGGATGCCAGATACTGGGAGTAGAGGCTCAGTCCAAGTGGAGAAATGCCCGAAAGATTCCAAAACTCCTCCGGTTTCTCAGGACCACAGAACCCATAGACGAATCTGCGGTACGCTCCCTCCATGAAGAAATGAAACAGCTGAATGTGACCCGGGGCATCGTATTAACCAGTTCGAGCTTTAGCCGCCTTGCCCTGGAGTTTGCAGAATCTCGCCCTATTGAGCTGATAGGGAAAGAAAAGCTGCTCGAGCTCCTTAAGTCCATACCCCGGGAACCGGTACATCGGGATTAAATCGGATGAAGATCCTCTGTGTGGCAGACCATGTCGATCCTTTGATTTACACGATGAGTGCAAAAGAACGGTTCAAGGATATTGATCTCGTACTTTCTGCCGGAGATTTACCGATGGAATACCTGGGTTTCATCTCTTCTATGCTGAATCGTCCGATTCTATTTGTGTTTGGGAACCATAATTTAAAAAGTCTAACCCTTTTTAACCGCAAAATCTCTCTCTATTCAGAGATTGATCAGTTTGACTCCTATCTGCAGAACAATTATGGTTCCACGTATACCGGATGGAAGGTTACACGAACCCGGGGGCTTCTCATCGCAGGGCTGGGAGGAAGCATGCGGTACAACGATGGCGAAAATCAGTACACAGATTTTCAGATGTATTTAAAGATCCTGAAGCTTATCCCAGGCTTGCTCTGGAATAAAATCCGGTATGGCCGATACCTTGATATCCTCTTGACCCATGCCGCTCCCTTTGGTATTCAGGATCAGGCCGACCTCTGCCACCGGGGATTCCGCGCTTTCCTCTGGTTTATGCGGGTATTTAAACCCCGGTATTTGATCCATGGCCATGTACATCTGTATGATTTAAATGCAAAACGGGTCGACACCTACTACCAGACGCAGGTGATAAATGCGTACGACCATTGTGTGATCGAAATCGATGTTAACGAGATAAACAATAAACGAAAGGGAAAGGTTAAAGACGTATGAGTATCCATTTAAATGAACAGGCCCAGCATGATTTTAACCGGGCACGGTGGAAAGAAACGATCAACCGGATTCTGTCCATCTGGAGACCGGAAAAGACGGACCTGTTGAGCCTGGAAGAAATAAAAGAGATCCTTAAACCCAAGAGTGAAACCTATAGAGGGATGCAGACGGTTCCTATTGATCGAATAGTAGGGAGCGAGGGCAGGTACCGGGATTTTGATAAAAAGTACCTTCCCCGGTACGAGTATCTCCGGCAGCGCTGGATGAATATAGACCGGGCCCATCTTCAGAACATTATTCTTCCACCGATTCAACTGTATGAGATTGGCGGAGTGTATTTTGTACGGGACGGAAATCATCGGGTATCCGTGGCTCGCATGCAGGGAGTTGAGGCTATCGATGCAGAAGTTGTTTCCCTGAATGCAGAAATCCAGCTAGATCCAGACATAACCCGTGATATTCTAAAAGAAAAGGTGATCGAATGGGAGCAGAAACAGTTCTTTGAAAAGATGGGATACGATAAATTCTTCCCGCCGGATGAATTACGATTCACCGCTACAGGGCGATATGATGAGATTCTAGAGCATATCCTCGTACATAAGTACTTTATCAATCAGAAATCGGATACAGAGATATCTTTTCAGGAAGCAATGATTTCCTGGCACGATCATGTATTTAAACCGATTATAGACATTGTGCAGCAGGAAGGGATCCTCTCTCGATTTCCCGGACGCACTCCTGCAGATATGTACGTCTGGATTTCCCGGCATTGGGATGCATTGAAACAGAAGTATGGTCAATCGTATCCGATCGATAAAGCGGTCGAGGATTTCAGCATTCGGTATGGCCAGGGATGGAAAGCTCAGTTATTGGATCTTCTCTACCGTCTTTTCAGTTTTCTCACGGGGAAAGAGAAATTCTGAAGCTGCCCAGGGACCTTTTATCCATAGAGGGCCCTCCTGTTCAAAAGAGGCAGAATATACATACATTTCCTTAGCTCCTGTACGAATTTTTGGGGAAGAAAGGAATACGTTCAGCGGATTCAATCCTGATTTTAGAGGAAGTGTCCCCAGCACCACGCCTGTAGATGAAACCAACGCCAGGAGGGAAGGTCCGGACCCGGGAATAAGCCGGAGGGCATCTTCTTCCCACTGTACCCCGGGGAATCGAATCGAATATGCCGGAACTGTAATGGAGAACTCCGATTCTGCCCGATAACCTGCCAGGTCGGTGACTACAATTCGGTAATTTCCCCGGGGCATTTCATTTCTTTGTGATGGCTGTAGCCCAGAGCAGACCAGCCATTTCTTTCCTCCGAAAGATTTCCATTCCCACTGGTCATGGGATATTTTCCAGTACAGTTCCTCCCGGTCATGGATTACTGCCACCGCTTCCAGATCTTCGGTTCCGTCCTCATCCGTTACATCCACAGCAACGGACAGCGTCTCCTGGATTTCTGTACTCTGCGCTTGCTGCAACAGGATGAGTTTCCAGCGCAGTTCATGTATCCGGGGAAAACTTCCACTGCAGGAACTAATTTGAAGGGATAGGATACAAACAAAGCATCCTGCCCGAACAGCCCTGTATGCCCTTCTTAAAGGGCCTTTTCCGAATACAGGGGAGAATCCAGGGGAAAAGAAAAAAGCCGCCCGCCTTTTCGGCAGTGCGGCTTTGAATTGTAAAGCAACCATTAGTACGATTTCATTGCCTGCATTTTCCGTACTTTCTTCATTAGCTTGCGTTCGAGGGATTTTTCTTTTCTGTGGTTTACGGCAGAGGGCTTTTCAAAATACTCCCTCTTTTTCCATTCGCGGATAATGCCTTCTTTCTCTACCATCCGTTTAAAGCGTTTAATAGCTTTTTCCAGTGCTTCACCCTCGTCTACTTTTATAAAGGCTATGAAAATCACCTCCCTTATTCAAACTCTGGAGGAGTTTCTCCTAGTTCCAGGAATTTGTCAAGAGCACCTCCCTCTACAAAGGCTTCTGGATTCACCGGAACTCCCCCGGTACGGATCTCCCAGTGGAGATGCGGGCCCGTAACCAGGCCGGTTGCTCCTGACGTACCGATTC
>CAYTCB010000085.1:0-4188 GCA_964436195.1 uncultured Elusimicrobiaceae bacterium | reverse complement strand
ACTGTAGATGTAATTCCTCTAGGCAAGTCTGCAAGGCTGCCTGTAATTACAGAGTTTGTTCCAATTGATAGCAAATATACTGTAGATGTAATTCCTCTAGGCAAGTCTGCAAGGCTGCCTGTAATTACAGAGTTTGTTCCAATTGATGACAAAAACACTGTAGTTGTAATTCCTCTAGGCAAGTCTGCTAAACTGCCAACTATTGTTGGGCCTGTCGATCCAGTCCGGAACGACTTCAACGACGCCGGCAGATCGCTGAACCTCATCGGAGATAGCGCAGTGCTTGGGCCATCAACTCTAATCTCGCTGACACCAGCGTTCCAGTTTGCAGTGGCGTTAACCTGCCCTTGCGTCAGCGTGGTGTTCAGCGCGACACCGGTCGCGGTAGTCGTCGTCGACCCATCCGGCAACTGCCATGTAGCAGTGCCAGCGTCGGTAATCGTCGTGTTGATCGTACCCGCGCTGACGCTGAACGACCACGTCTCCGGAGCCCTGTTCTGACTCAGATAGCGAGTCAACGCCTGTATTTCCGGCACGGACAGGATGCGCTTGTGGATGGAGACATAGGAGATCAGCCCTTGGAATGCTCTATCTCCAGCCTCTCGATTACCCAGCCAAACACCATTTCCAGCCGCAGGCGTTCCAGTCGCACCACTCGCGACCTGTACACCGTTCACCCACACTGTCGCAGATCCAGACGCCGTTCTGTTTACGACGATGATACTCTTCCCGTTGATCGGAACCGCATCGTTAGCCGTTGCCAGTGTCGTCGTTCCAGCGTTGCTGGTGACTGTCAACTTCCCAGTCGTCGCCTGATACACCTCAATCTGCCCGTTCGAGACCAATCTACCACCGTTGCTTCCGCCATGACCAGTCGGGCGAACAACTGCAACAAAACTGGCATCTCCAGTTCCGATGCAATCATCCCCAACTGCAATCACATCATCCACGCCATCAAACTGCATTGCTGGCCAGCCGTTGACAGTCGTCGCCATAGGCCGTTTTGCCAGCGTTGCCTGCGTGAACTGCGCGCCGTCCGACATCACCAGCGTGTCAACGCTGTTCCCAAACACAGCCGTGTTCCCGCCGGCGACCAGTCTCTGCATCACCGATGCAGGCTGCAACGCCAGCGGGTTATTCATACTCCGCGCGCGGCGCAAACTCATTGGCTGACCACGATAACCTTCAGCGTTCTGGCCGCAGCCTGATTAACAGCCGTGACTGTCGACCCGCTGGCTGTCGCGCTAACAAGCTTCACATACGGAAGCCGGCTCAGCTTGTCCGCATCTATCGCATCCATCAGCGTCGTCCTGTCAGCAACAGGGAACATCTGGATAGCTGATCCATACGAGATCGCGTACTGGAAGGTTGTTCCGTCAACAGACACCTGAGCCACCAGGTTGGCCGTGGTCCATGCAGCAGGCATGATGATGCCCACTATGCGTTCGCCGGGGTTCAGAGTGATTGCAGTGGAAGCGGACTCGCCGTTTGCGATAGTCGCAGTTGCGAGTCGCATGTTCGTTGACGTAGCAACAGGAAGGGGATTCGCTATCCCCGTAGCGGTCTCCACCCCTCGACCGCTTCTGTTTCCATTCAGGAAACTGATCAGCCTCATTTGCCGACCTCCTATTTTAGCTTGAGCCTCTGGCGGTCATGGCAAACAACCAGAGGATCTCACCCAACTATAAGCACGCGACTCGTTGCCGAGTATTTATTGCAGCCGAACTGCAACTACATTCATTTTACAACATATCACATCACCATAGCATATTCTGATGCCACTTTACCCCAAATCTTGCCAATATCGATCCCTCAGCCCTTGTATCCATCGGCGCATCATCAACCTTTTCTCTCTTCTTCGGCTTGTTATATCTATTCTGATGAATGCACGCATAACTCACAACGTCAACCTGATCATCATGTTTCGCCTTGTCAAACCCAAGCAGCTCAGTCTCGAAGTCATACAGCCAGTCAGCGCCAGCCAAATGAAACACATCCCCATTCTCATACCTCGGCTGACTACCACCCATCACGCGAGCAATCTTATCCCCCTTGGCAGGTATCGCAACTACAGGCAAACCAGTAACCTTAACACGCTGAAATATCGGCAACGATATCAAACTGCGCTCAACGCCAATCCAGCTGACGTTCCACTTGCCCCATTCTTGAGCGATCATCTTCTCCAATAACGCACTCTCTACACGCTCACGCCTTATGTTGACAACCAACAACTGGTTCATCGGAGTTCTGCAGAACGTGCCTATAACCGTGTAATCACTCGTCGTCTTCTCTGTCGCCGACGGATCTATCATCTGAAACCAATGACAATCACGCTTCGCTATCCTGCGACCATCAACAACGAAATCATCCCCGTCAATCGTGAAATACTTGAACCACTCCTGCTTGAAAAAACCACCACCACTTACAACAGGATTCTGCTGATATAACGCACTGAACGAACTACTGCCCAGCACTGCCCTGTAACGCTCCAACTCACGAAGCGGGAACCTGGCAGGGCACAACGCATCGCCAACCTTCCTTCCTAAAACATCCTCTTCCTCTGCAATTGCCGGGAACTTGATGACCTCCCAGCTCCCACTATCCTCTGACTCCAATATCCTCCCAGCTAAATCATCCAAATGCCACCTCGTCATTATCACTACAATCGCACCGCCAGGCTCTAAACGAGTGTAAATGTCCTGCTTGTACCAATCCCACGTCATATCCCTGATAGTCTCAGAACTGGCCTCGGCAGCACTCTTCACCACATCATCCAATATCAACAACGACGCGCCCATCCCAGTTACACCACCACCAACACCAACCGCACGAACACCTCCACCCTGAGCAGTCTCCCAGTCGTCCGCAGCACTCCTGGTCAAATCTAACTGCATCCTGCTTGACGCAATCATACGCACACGACGGCTGAACTTTACCGCCAGGTCCGCTGAATACGAACCCAATATCACACGGCGAGCTGGACCACGCTCCAAATACCACGCAGGAAATGACTCAGTACTTAACGCACTCTTCCCGTGACGAGGAGGCATGAACACCATCAAACGCTTAATCTCACCGCGCTCAACTGCCTCTAACCTGTCAATCAAATAACGCATGTATGGCCAATCGTAGTTGTACGTCGGACGAACATCACGTAACCAATCCCTGAACCCAATCGCAGTAACTTCTAACTCTTCTAAACGCTCAAGCGCAGCAATGTATAACCGCAAATCCTCATCAGACGCAGTCTCTATCAAACGCTCAAGCTCTGATTTTGATAACCCATCAAGCTTCATCGCAAACCCTCCTGCTGTACTCAACAAATCCTTCATCAATATCACCAAGCAAATAATCACGACCACTTCGCACACAAGCCGCGCCAACAGAACCACTCCCGCAAAATGGGTCCAATACCAAACCACCGACAGGACAGTACATCCGAATTAAACGCTCCATCAACTCTATTGGCTTGTGAGACGGATGCAAACCTTTAACACCCTTCTTCTTGACCACACTCAATATCGTCGTAGGATGACGATGAGTGTAAACATCCTTGCGCACTGGAACAAAACCACTGACTATGTTCGACGCCCATCCACCACCACCACAATAAATAGGCCTGTCACGCTCTTCCATCAACGGCTCGTAATAACACTTGCCAACCCCAAATACAGCTATCAACTCATGCCTCCCCATAGGACGATACCTGCTGTACCAAGCGCCATTCGGTATAACCTTGTCCCATACCAAATCATGCTTGAACCACGATGCATTGGCAGTTATCAACTTCGCCATGAACGGATTCGTACCCATGACTAAACAATTCCCACCACGACGCAACACACGGCGGAACTCTTCCATCAACCTGGCGAAATCAACGTGAACGTCCCAATCGCATGTAGTTGAACCATACGGAGGGTCTGTTAATATCATGTCAACAGACCCAGCACTAACCGATGATAATAACTCAAACACATCAGACCGTATAACACTATTCTTCATCTTCACTGCCTATATCTATCTGCTCGTACTCAACATCCTCTGCACCATCAACTAAACCCAAACGCTGACGCAACATACATACCAATTCCTCACGGCCTAAACCACTCACAGCTACCGAATACTTGTGGTCTACCTTCATGTCTACATTGCTCGCTGCCTTACCCCAACCGCGCTCTAACATCACCT
>CAYTCB010000084.1:0-4223 GCA_964436195.1 uncultured Elusimicrobiaceae bacterium | reverse complement strand
ACTCACTGCCAACAAGGCAAGTTTTACATTGTCCATTACAATTTTCCCAGCAGGTAAGCCACCTTTTACCTCAAAACTGATCATAGCGCCTGGCCCCCTCATCTGTTTACGACCCAATTCATATTGTGGATGAGATTTCAAACCTGGATATTTCACCCACTCAACCTTAGGGTGATTCTCAAGAAATTCGGCTACTTTGATAGCATTGGCTTGAGCTCGTTCCATACGTAAGGCTAAAGTTTTCAAACCTCTTCTGATCAACCAAGCTTGATGAGGATCCATGTTAGGCCCCATGTTAGTCATCACATTACGTAAAGCCTTATAATCGGTTTCGTTTTTCGTAACTATCATTCCTCCTACAGCATCGGCATGTCCATTGATAAATTTAGTCAGACTATGCAAAACTACGTCGGCACCTAACTCGAGTGGATTTTGCAAATAAGGGCTGCAAAAAGTATTATCCACGCAAACTTTAATGTTTCTATCATGAGCCATCCTGCATATTGCAGCGATATCTACAATGGTCATAGTAGGATTGGCTGGAGTTTCTAAAAAGATAAGTCTCGTATTGGGCCGTATATGTTTTTCCACAGATTCCAGATCAGAAGTATCGATCCAATCGCTTTCGACTCCAAAACGTTTGAAAATGGTTTCAGCAATCAAGCGAGATGAACCATATACAGCTTCATGTCCAATCATGTGCAAACCCGCACCAAGTAAACCTGCATAAATTGTGCTCACAGCACCCATGCCCGAAGCTGTGGCAATACCCCCATATCCCTTCTCGAGTAAGGCCAAGGTTTTTTCTAAATCTGTGATGGTGGGATTTCCTAAACGCGTATAAATATATCCCGATTCTTCACCCACAAAACATGCTGCCCCATGATCGGCATTCTCGAAAGTAAAGGTGGAAGTTTGATATATAGGCGTTATGGCACTATGCATCCCATCTTCTGCTCCTCCAGCATGAACCAGAAGAGAGTTGAAACCTAATTCCTTATTATCCATATCTCATTATAATTTGCCGCAAAGGTAAGGATTTAGTCCCGTATAAACCCCATTGCCAATCTAAGAATAGAAGCCTAAGGCGGAAAATATTTTTCTTCAATAAAAATTACGTAATCCTAATTCATACAACACCTACTATCTACTAATTGGATTTTAACAATATTAAACATGAGTTCTTCAGGAAATGCCTCCAGTTGCAAATTATAAACTGCATTAATAAAAATTCTTTTAGTTAACTATTTGAAAAAACACAATATATAAATACCTTATCTTAAGCCTTGTTAACTTTATCTATATCAATTTATTGGTAAAAATTAATTCATAGCAGAGGATAAATAAACCATTGATAATTTCCTCAAAAGAAAGAATCTCTACAGTTTATTTTTTCAGATGATAAAGTTAAATATGAGAACGTCGTTTTCGATTCTGATAATATAAGTTGTTGATTAATAATTATCTAAATTATTTTAGACTGTTAGATAAAAATTAAAGAGAATCTCTTCTTTTTCTCATCATAAAATCTGAATTTTGTAGAGGATTAACCCAAACGAAGAATTAAGTCAAAAGTAAAGAATGCCCAAATGATTCCGATGGATGAAATATACGCCGACCCAAGGATAAGGGAGAACATGAATGCCTGCATAAATTGTGGGGTTTGCACTGCCCTTTGTCCTGCTGCCGACTACTATGATTATGAACCCAGAAATGTGGAACGTATTATTCTGATGCGAAATGCCGATGCTCTGGAAGAACTCATGTCATCTGACTATATCTGGTATTGTGGTCAGTGTATGTCGTGCAAGGCACGTTGTCCCCGCCAAAATGCGCCAGGAACAGTAATAAGTGCTTTACGCTATTGGTCGCAAAAACTGGGGCTTTTTATTCGTAGCCCAAAAGGCAGGCAACAATTGATTATCAAACAAAATATTGGAAAAAATATTTATGAGCTGGGTTATTGTGTCCATCCTTCGCGGCTTACTATGGAAGAACACCCTGAGCAAGGCCCAGTATGGCAATGGATTCTCAACAATCTCGAAAAAGTGCATGCCCTTGTAGATGGAAATATCGACAAAAATGGCCCCGGACCTATGAGAAAAATCCCAGAAGAATCTTTGCAAGAAATTCGTTCTATCCTTGAGGGAACCGGCGCAATCGACTTATGGAATCAAATCGAAATGGAGGTTATAAATACTGACAATGACCAAAATTGCTGATATGACAGAAAATTCTCCTGAACAAAGAAAAAAAGTCTATTGGAAAGATTACATAAAATACATTCCTGAAGATGATTATTTTTTCTTCCGTAGCTGTATTCGTCAGACATTTTTTCCGGGAGCCGAACAGGCATTCCTGGCAATTTTAAAAAACAATCTTCATAAAAACTATTTCGACGATCCACGTCTAACTACCTGCACGGGTATTGGCTATCACAGCGACATCATTCCTTTGGAAACTTTACATACTATGATAGCTCGTCATTTTTCCATTATGAATGAATCGGGCTATTCTAACCTTGTTATCTCCTGCGTCACGACCTTTGGCGTAATGATAGAAGTTTTGAATACATGGCATGAATTCCCTGAGACTCTCGAAAAAGCCCGGGAAAATCTTCAGAAAACGACAGGAAGAACTTTCGAACTACCTAAGGCTATAGCTCATGCCAGCGATATTATCTATCTATACAGAGATGAGATAGCTAAACAATCTGTTTACAAACTTATCAATAAAGAAACTGGAAAACCCTTGAAAGTTGTTGATCATGTAGGTTGCCACTATGCAAAGATTTTCCCCCATCATGGCATAGGAGGTGCCGAATTTCCCAAAGTTTTATCGGAAATGATAAAAACATGGGGCGGCGAAGTGGTCGATTATCCCGAGCGCAGACATTGCTGTGGTTTTGGTTTCAGGCAATACTTGATAAAAGAAAGCAGAGGATATTCGCTTACCCATGCTCAAATAAAATTCGAAAGCTTGCAACCCTTTCATCCCGATCTCATTCTAACCAACTGCCCCGGCTGCAACATGTTCATGGACCGCTGGCAGTATGTAATTCAAGAAACTACGGGTAAAGTTTATTCATCATCCGGAAACGGGCAACCCGGACTATTCGGGATACTGAAATAGATCCACATGCCTTTTTTTATATTTGTTCTCTTTCTACCCGTGTACTTGTTTACAAAGGGATGCTTAAACCGACTCAGCTGTTCCCTTACTTTTCCGACCTATCCGATCCAGCGATGATGAGCCATCTGGCAATGGTTCATTCCCGATTTTCTACCAATACATTTCCCAGCTGGGATCGGGCACATCCGTTCCGTTTTATCAGCCATAATGGAGAAATAAATACTCTGCAGGGGAACAGGAACAAAATGCGCGGTCGAGAAGGTAAGCTTGAAAGTAAGCTTTTCGGCCCGGAACTGGGAAAGATCCTTCCCCTTATAGAACCGGATCTGTCCGATTCAGGGACGTTCGACAACGTACTGGAGCTACTCTACCTCTCGGGGAGAAGTCTCCCTGAGGCTATCATGATGATGATCCCGGAAGCCTGGCAGAATCATACTACTCTGTCTCAGGAGAAGAAAGACTATTACGAGTTTCAAAGCTGCCTTATGGAGCCCTGGGATGGCCCGGCTTCGATCGTTTTTACCGATGGGGATGTGATCGGCGCCGTATTAGATCGAAATGGATTACGCCCCAGCCGCTACTATATTACCACAGACGATCGGGTGATCCTTTCCAGCGAAGTGGGAGTTCTTGACCTGGATCCAGCGCTGATTCAAGTGAAAGGACGCCTCCAACCAGGAAAGATGTTTCTTGTAGATTTCCGGGAAGGGAGGATCATAGAGGATGAGGAAATAAAAAAAAGAATTTGCGGAAAGCGTCCCTATGGGAAGTGGCTCCGTGAACAACGGATAGAACAGGATATTCTCCCGATAAACGGAGAATCCCACAGATTTTATCCGGATACGATTCTGGAACGGCTCCGTTTATTCGGGTACACCTTTGAGCATGTCCGTCTGATCTTAAAACCTATGGCAGATAGCGGTAAAGAACCCCTGGGATCCATGGGAAACGATACGCCGTTGGCCTGTCTTTCGGATAAACCGAGGCTTTTGTACGATTACTTCAAACAATTATTCGCTCAAGTAACCAATCCACCCATCGATTCGATCCGGGAGGAAGTGGTAATGAGTCTTGAATCCTACATGGGTCCT
>CAYTCB010000083.1:0-4434 GCA_964436195.1 uncultured Elusimicrobiaceae bacterium | reverse complement strand
GTATGGGTTGTGGATGAAAAAGCCTGAAAAAAAAGAATTTATTAAAATCAATGGGCAATCCTTCAAAAAACCTGATATTGCACGTACTTCTTTTACAGAGTTAAAACTTTCCATCGCAGAAGATCATTCTAGTTTGTATGGTAAATTGGGAATAGGCGTAAAAAGATACTTTCTTTTTAACAGATTAGGAAGTCCCATGCATTATTGTCAAGCAGATACACATAATTTGTTTTTTGCACCATATTCAAACTTTTTAGAAACAACACCGGAAATTTTATCTTTTTTTAAATATATGTGTTCTAAGTATAAAAAACGTCCACTGAAATATGATTTATATAATGAATCTGAATGGAGAATTATTTTTTCTGAAAATATAAGAAAACGTTTGTTAAAAACCGACAAAAAAAAAGTAGCGAAATTGTTTGTTAATCCTAAAACAATAGACTATTTCAATTCTATAGAAAACAAACCAGAATATTTGTTGCCATTAGATTCATGGCTGGGAATTATTATTTATCCGAATCTAGAAGTTAAGAAAAGAGCTATAAAAGATGTTGAAATTAGAAAATTACTAAAAAAAATATCTGCTAGAGGACGACGAAACTCTCCAGAAAAAAATTGTATGCCAATAGAACTAGATTTAGGGGCATGTAAACAATTTTAAAATAATTTATTCTGAATAGCGTCCATCGGGCAGAATTTGATGCACTTTTCGCATTTAATACATTTATCTTGGTCTATTTGAGGGAGTTCATAGTTGTTCTGGGATATTGCTTTTACGGGACAGACTTTTATTGCCGGACATCTGTGGTTTTGCGGACATAAATTTTTATCTACGATTATCATATATTGTCTCCTGATAATTATTATCAGTTTATTATACTCAATAATTTAAAATAAATTAAATGTTTTATTCATATTTGTGAAGATTTAAAAAAATAATTAACTTTACAGAAAGAGCAATATTTATTACAATAAAACGAGATAATTTAGAGGCTGGTGGATTTATAAAATGGTGCCACACGCCGTACAGGCGAGTGGTTTTTTTAATGGTATAGGAAAATGAGCATAATTGAAGAAGAAAGTAATAAAAGAAGAACATTTGCAATCATCAGTCACCCCGATGCCGGGAAAACTACGCTTACGGAGAAGTTCCTTCTATTTGCAGGCGCAATACAAACGGCAGGCGCCGTTAAATCAAATAAAATCAAAAAAAGTACCATTTCCGATTTTATGGAAATTGAACGCCAACGCGGCATATCCGTTGCAACAGCCGTGATGAGTTTTGAGTATAAAGACTTGAAAATAAATTTACTCGATACGCCCGGGCATAAAGATTTTGCAGAAGATACATATAGGACACTTACGGCAGTTGACAGCGTTATACTTGTTGTTGACAGCGTTAAAGGCGTTGAAGAGCAAACTGAAAAATTGATGCAAGTCTGCAGAATGAGAAAAACGCCTGTTATTATTTTTGTTAATAAACTTGACAGAGAAGGCGGGGATCTTTTGGATTTGCTTGACGAACTTGAAAAGAAACTTGATATCAATGTCTGTCCTCTCAGCTGGCCGATCAGCAGAGGAACAAGTTTTAAGGGCGTATACAGTATTCACAACAGGGATTTGCATATTTTTAAACCTAATACGACGCATATGGACGAAAATGTTGTTGCCGTCAGCGATTTAAACAGTAAATTGCTTGATGAACATATCGGGGCCAACTATGCCGAACAATTACGCAATGATGTGGCGTTGTTTGACGAATGTTACGGATCATTTGAAAAGGCTCGTTATCTTGCCGGAGAATTAGCTCCTGTATTTTTTGGAAGCGCATTGAATAATTTCGGCATAAAAGAATTGTTGGAAACTTTTATTGAAATATCGCCTACGCCGCAAAGCAGAATGTCTGATTGCAGAATGGTTAATCCGCAGGAGGATGGATTCAGCGGATTTGTTTTTAAAATTCACGCTAATCTTGATATGAAACACCGCGACCGTATCGCATTTTTAAGAGTTTGTTCCGGCAAATTTGAACGCAGTAAATTTTATAAGCATGTGCGTTTGAATACAGAACTTCGTTTCAATAGTCCTGCAAGTTTTCTCGGGCAGAAAAAGAGCATTGTTGAAGAAGCATATCCCGGAGATGTTGTCGGATTATATGACCGTCAAAGCTTTAAAATCGGCGATACTCTGACTGAAGGTGAGAATATTATGTTTCAGGGAATTCCGAATTTTTCTCCCGAAATATTTAAAGAGCTTGTCAGCACTTCAATGAAGGCTAAACAGCTTGAAAAAGGCATTAAGCAGCTTACCGATGAGGGAGTTGCCCAGCTTTTTATAATGAAAAATAACGGCAGAAAAATTATAGGAACCGTCGGACAGCTTCAGTTTGAGGTTATTCAATACCGTCTTACAAACGAGTATGGCGCCGAATGCCGGTTTGAACCTCTAAATTTTTACAAGGCATGCTGGATTACTTCCGAAAATCAAAAACAGATAAACGATTTCTGTAATTATAAATCAGACAGAATCGGACTTGATAAAAATAATAATCTTGTATTTTTTGCAGAATCAGAATGGATGCTGAACCATTACATAAAAGAGTATCCGGAAATTGAATTTCATTTTACTTCGGAATTTAAACTCTCCGGTAATTAGTGGAAACGATATTATAAATTCTGTAAATTTAAGTGTGTAACCGGAATTTGCCGTAAAACCAAAAAAAATATATAATTTTGCGATAGAAAAATCATTCAATTGAGAAGTTTTGTCTATAAGGGAAAAATCCTAAAAAATATTATGAAAAAACGAAATACTGCTTACTTTATTTTTATTATGCTTGGCATGCTGACGGCTTTCGGCCCGTTTGTTACCGATATGTATCTGCCTAGTCTTCCGTCTATGACCGAGCATTTTGACACAAGTATTCCAATGGTTCAGCTCGGACTGACGTTTTCAATGTTCGGTATGGCTTTCGGACAGCTTGTTTTCGGGCCTTTAAGCGATAAATACGGAAGAAGGCGTCCGTTATTAACGGCAATGATTTTGTTTTTAATATCGACGTTTGCATGTATTTTTGCTCCAAATATAGAAATTTTTGTTTTTTTAAGGCTGATTCAGGGTATAGCTGCGGCCGGAGGAATTGTTATTGCCCGTTCGATAGCCGCGGATAAATTTAAAGGAAGAAATCTTGCAAAGGCATTTTCAATTGTCGGAGCGATAAACGGAATGGCTCCGGTTGTTGCGCCTATTACAGGGGGACTTGCTCTGGGGATTACAGGCTGGCAGGGTATTTTTGTAATATTGTTTTTCTGGGGCATTTTGCTTACGATTGTATCTTCAAACTTTAAAGAATCGCTTTCAAAAACAAGAAGATCAAAAGAAAAACTTTCAAAATCATTTAATCTGTTCAGAAATGTTTTTAAAAATAAAATGTTTGTTTATTCGACTTTTCAAATGGCATTTACTATGGCGATTTTATTTGCGTATATATCGGCGTCGCCTTTTATTATCCAGACGCATTACGGTTTTTCGCCTTTTGCATTCAGTTTGTTTTTTGCGGCAAATGCAACTGCCATAGGAGCGGGAGCAGCTATATCGTCAAGATTTAAAAATCAGGAATTTATATTGAAAATAAGCAATATCGGCATGATTATATGCAGTATTTTGCTTTTAATATTTCTGGCAGATAATATGACGATCGTTTTTTTTGAAAGCGCTTTGTTTGCTTTGTGTTTTATGATGGGTATGACTTTTCCAGTCACTGTAGCATTTGCTCTTAATTCTGCAAGAAAACAGGCCGGTACGGCTTCCGCCGTCCTTGGAGCTTCTGGTTTTTTGTCTGGCAGTATAGTTTCTCCTATAGTAGGCATAGGAAATATTTTAGTTACTGCCGGAATTATATTTACAGTAAGTTCAATTTCAGCTGCGTTGTTTGCATTTTTAGCCGCGCAATACAGAAAAGAACATAGATACGTCAGTTGATGCGTCAAAATAGTTGCCTTAAAATATTGTTTAAACTACAATAACACAGCCGCAATATAAATTTTGGAGATAAAAGTGATAGAAACTTTCATTGATTTAATATTTCATTTTGATAATCATTTAAATTTTTTAGTACAAAATTTCGGGTTATGGACGTATCTGATTATTTTTTTAGTTATATTCGTTGAAACCGGACTTGTAGTTATGCCTTTTCTTCCGGGAGATTCTTTGTTGTTTGCATTGGGAGCTCTTGCTTCCAAGGATATTCTTCATATATGGAGTCTTCTTATTCTATTATCGGCCGCAGCCATAATAGGAGACAGCGTAAATTATTTAATAGGTAAATATTTCAGTCATAAAATTTTGGGAAGTAAAATGCTGGGAAGATTTGTCAAAAAAGAATATCTTGAAAAAACTCATAATTTTTATGAAAAATACGGTGGAAAAACA
>CAYTCB010000082.1:0-4561 GCA_964436195.1 uncultured Elusimicrobiaceae bacterium | reverse complement strand
GCAAACGTATAATTTGCGTCAAAATTTGAAGGCATTCCGCATCTTCCTTCATAACCGAAGAAATGGCTTATGCTCGAAAATTTTCCGTTAAACTTACCGGCTTTTTTAAGTTCTTTAAGTTTTGCGCTGACCATCTCAATAAGAAGTTTTTCTGTTTCAATAAGCGAAACCTGAACGTTTCCGTGAGGATCTCTGTCAAGCATCAGCTGGCAAGCGATATCCAAAGGAAGCGATTCCATAAGTTTTGACAGTTTTGAAGGAAGTTTTGAAAGAACAAACTCTCTTTTTTCTTCTATTTCTTTAAGCGTAAGAATATGGTCTTCATGTTCGGCCAAAGTATCGTTAAGAGCAGATATTAACTCTTTCATCTCAGGAATAAATTCTATAAGACCTTCCGGTATAAGAATGATCCCGAAATTCTTTTTCATCTCGGATCTCTTTACGACTACATCTGCTATCTGGCTTATAATATCCGAAAGCGTCATCTTCTTGGCAAGAACTTCTTCGCCTATCAAAACCATGTTTGGCTGAGTTTTAAATCCGACTTCAAGCGTTATATGAGAAGCGCTTCTTCCCATAAGTCTGATAAAATGCCAATACTTTCTGGCGGAATTTACGTCTCTGCATATATTCCCGACAAGCTCAGCATATATTTTAGTCGCGGTATCAAAACCGAAAGAGGCTTCAATATGTTCGTTTTTCAAATCCCCGTCAATAGTTTTAGGAACGCCTATAACGTTTACCGGAACATTTTCTTTTTTAAGATATTCGGCAAGAAGCCCTGCGTTTGTGTTTGAATCATCTCCGCCGATAAAAACAAGAGCATCCATTTTGTTTTTCAGCAAAGTTTCTTTTGCCTGGGCGAACTGATCGGGAGTTTCAATTTTTGTTCTTCCGGACTGTATCATGTCAAATCCGCCGGTATTTTTATATTCGTTAATTACTTTATCGGTGATTTCCATTGTTTTATTGTCCAATATTCCGGAAGGTCCGCCGAGAAATCCAAATAATCTATTTTTTTTATTTGCGCTTTTAAGCCCTTCAAATAAACCGTATATTACGTTATGTCCGCCGGGAGCCTGACCGCCCGAAAGAACGACTCCGATATTTACTGTTTTTTTTGTGACTGCAGTATTGCTGCCGGACTGAAAACTGACTACCGGCATACCGTAAGTATGTGAGAAAATGCTTTTTACAGTATCATAATCGGCTATTGATTTTGTTGCTTTTCCGAAAACCGGCTTTACCGAAGCTGCGCCTTTTTTTAAAACATTAGGCAACACCGGTTTAAATTTTAGCCTTTCGGCGTGCAATTCTGAAACTTGATACTTTTCTGCCATAACTGCCTCCATATATAAATTAAAATCTTCAGATTTTGTGCAACTGTGGTATTATACAAAATTTGAAATTATTCCGAAATCGGGCATCTTCTCGAATATATAAACAATACACCTCTCCGCGGACTGGCAAATAAAAACAACAATTGTAATCATTCAATTAAAAAAAGATGCCTGAAAATCAGCTTTTGGTAAATTTATCGTTTCTGCCCAGAAGAGTTATTTTTTTTCTTTCATCTTTTTGTTTAGCTGGATAAAAAACATCTATTATTTGATAATTTCTTCTTATTTCGTCAAAAACATATTTATTTTTTTCAACAAGCTGCGTGAATTCAGATTCATAATTAAATCCGTTCGCATCAAGTCTTTTTATTTGCAAATTAACCGCTTCATAAATAGTTTTAGGTTTCCCCGTAATAATTATTATGTCGTTTTTTAAAACATTTTCATCATAATATCCGTGGCTGCATTTCATTGAATTCAAAAACATCTGAACCATAAAAGCATCGCTGTCTATTGCAGAAAAATCTTCAATAAAAAAAGTATTGTTAGAATAATTTTTTTTCAAATATTTTACCGTATCCATAATCGCAACTGACTTCGTTTTATCATAGAAAATCAAACGTCCGTCAGAGTATTTTATTGTCTTGTATGCAAATTCAAATTTTGCATTAAACAAACCTCTTTGAAATCCGCAGGAAAAATCAATATACTGCATAGAACAAACCAGCACAACAAAAAAGACCAAAAGCTTCTTTATAACGTTATTTCTCAACGACTCTATAAAAACGGCGCCTATAAGCACAGCTGCCGGAATAAATCCAGCCCCGTATTCGGAAGCTTTAGCATGTGGCATAAACATTATCACAGCCCACGGAATTATAAACCATAACAGTATCTGATTTTTATTTTTACCGCGGTATTTCCAAATGAAATATATCAGTCCGATTATAAAAACAGCAAATACGGGCGGCGATAATAATTCTTCCCATAAACCTGTGCTCATCACCCTTAAACTTTCAAAAGAAAATACAGGATATTTTTCTACAACCGGCTCATTTATAATTTTGTTTATTATCTCAGCCCTGAAATAGTGCCAGCAGGCTATTAAACTGCCGATTATTACTGCAGCCGTTATATTACTGATTTTTATCTTACAGGCATCATCTTTAAGACTTACAAAAACACTATACGCAAAAGGTATAAAAAAATATACGGTAAACGAATCCTTTATCATCAATCCTAAACCAACGGATACGCCGTATATTACGCTCCATTTTCTGTCTTTAAAATAATCGCTCTTTATCAAACTGTATATGTTAAATGTTATCGCTGCGATTATATGATAATCCTGATGACCGTACTGACGGCTCAGTCCGTATACTGCCGGCGATAAAGCAAACAGTATCATCGCCAGATTGCCTGTTTCTTCGTTTTTTATCTCAACGCCTATTTTATATACAAAATACAAAGGTATCAGGAAAAATATGTAATTTACAAATATCACAAGCAGGTCAAAATGTTCTTTGCCGAATACAAAAAACATAAAACGCATTATATACGTTATAAGCGGCGCGTTGTAAAAAAGCCACCCGGGCTGAAATATATCAAGAAAATGTGCGGCAGATATGCTGTACGGTATTATGGGAGCATTGAATTGCCACCATATAAAATTGAATACGGCGTACGTGAAAGCAATCACTATAAATAAAACAAAGTTTGTATCAAGCCGTTTTTTTTTCATTTTATATTAAAATCAAAACTCATTTTGTTTAAAATCATCGTTCGCGTATAAAATTTATTTAATTCTTCTTTTGGGCAAGCAGAGTTACTTTTAAATCATCATCTTTTACGCCAAAAGGATAAAATTCATCAATTACTTTATACGTTTGTTTTATCTTGTTAAAAATGTTTTCTGTTTTTATTATGTAGGACATATCAAGCCATGACATCATTTGAATCCTTTTTATTCTTTCGTCAAGCGTACCGTCAAGAATCTCGGATTTACCTATAATAATTAAAATATCCTTATTGAAAAATTCACTGGCATTTATAACATATCCGACCAGCGTATCAAAACCGTTTAACTTCAGCAAAGTGGCTGTCATAAGAGATTTATCGTAACAATTAAACATTGGGCAATCTTCAATGCAAAATGACTTGTTTTTATATTTTTCTTTAATATATTGCATTGTTTTAACGCTAAAGTCGGCATCTTTTTTGTCATAATAAATTAAAACCGGATTGAAGTATTTTATCTTGCTGCTAACGACATTGAATTTAAAAAAATATGCGTTATCATATGACAGTTCTATATATTGAAAAAAACAAACCAGCACAACAAAAAAGACCAAAAGCTTCTTCATGACGTTATTTCTCAACGACTCTATAAAAACGGCGCCTATAAGCACAGCTGCCGGAATAAATCCAGCCCCGTATTCGGAAGCTTTAGCATGTGGCATAAACATTATCACAGCCCACGGAATTATAAACCATAACAGTATCTGATTTTTATTTTTACCGCGGTATTTCCAAATGAAATATATCAGTCCGATTATAAAAACAGCAAATACGGGCGGCGATAATAATTCTTCCCATAAACCTGTGCTCATCACCCTTAAACTTTCAAAAGAAAATACAGGATATTTTTCTACAACCGGCTCATTTATAATTTTGTTTATTATCTCAGCCCTGAAATAGTGCCAGCAGGCTATTAAACTGCCGATTATTACTGCAGCCGTTATATTACTGATTTTTATCTTACAGGCATCATCTTTAAGACTTACAAAAACACTATACGCAAAAGGTATAAAAAAATATACGGTAAACGAATCCTTTATCATCAATCCTAAACCAACGGATACGCCGTATATTACGCTCCATTTTCTGTCTTTAAAATAATCGCTCTTTATCAAACTGTATATGTTAAATGTTATCGCTGCGATTATATGATAATCCTGATGACCGTACTGACGGCTCAGTCCGTATACTGCCGGCGATAAAGCAAACAGTATCATCGCCAGATTGCCTGTTTCTTCGTTTTTTATCTCAACGCCTATTTTATATACAAAATACAAAGGTATCAGGAAAAATATGTAATTTACAAATATCACAAGCAGGTCAAAATGTTCTTTGCCGAATACAAAAAACATAAAACGCATTATATACGTTATAAGCGGCGCGTTGTAAAAAAGCCACCCGGGCTGAAATATATCAAGAAAATG
>CAYTCB010000081.1:0-4620 GCA_964436195.1 uncultured Elusimicrobiaceae bacterium | reverse complement strand
CTGAGCCTTATGTATTTTAACAATATTTCGATCAACTCGATGTCTCTTGGAGGGTTAACGATAGGCATAGGAATGGTTGTGGACAATTCCAACGTTATTCTTGAAAATATCTTACTGATGGTTCATAAAAATAAGGGCAAAAATATACCCAAAAAAGAAAGTATATACCAAGCAACGTCAAGTTTGCTGGCTCCGATTGTGAGTTCGACTTTTACGACGGTTGCAATATTTATTCCGTTTATATTTGTTGCCGGCATGATAGGACAGCTTTTTTCACAGCTTGCGTTTACAATTACTTTTTCAATGATAGCATCAATATTTGCGGCGTTATTTCTTGTGCCTAGGCTTGCTCTTCAGGCAAATCTTGAAAATCAGTCTGTTACGGCGGGACTTGATTCAATAAACAAGTATTTTGCTCCTCTTTTGAAAACCACCTTAAATTTTAAACCTGGCAAGATTTTCTTGTATGTTTTGGTATATGCCGTTATAGGCGTATTTGTAATGTATTTTATACCGAAGGAGTTTATGCCTAAAACTGATGAGAGAAGATTTGTTCTTAATATGTCACTGCACCCCGACACTCCTTTGGAAATAACAAATGATGTCGTAAAAAAAATAGAAAAAGCCATATCAAGTTATGATGAAGTCACCGATATTGCAACAAGCATAGGTTCTACAGGAGACCAGGTAGGTTCCTCGTCAATTGAAACGCTCGGATCGTATCAGGCAAGAATAATAACAAATTTGACTCCAAAAGGCTTGTCAACCGACAGAATAGTTACGGAACTTAGCGATGAAATCAAAAAGATGAACATTAAAAATCTTGATATAGAATTTGTAACGCAGCAGGGGCTGTTTAGTTCAGGCGGCGGAGGATCCGGCGTTACAGTTGAATTAAAAGGACGTGATTTGGATAAATTGAGAGAGTATGCAGCCAAATTGAGAAAAACAATGGATGCGATGCCTGAATTTTACGGTATTAAAGTTGATCCTTCTGATGAAATTCCCGAATTAAGGCTTACTATTGACAGAGAAAGAGCTTCCCTTTTCGGACTGTCAACTCAGGATATAGCCGCCATGACTCTTGCAGGTATAAAGGGGTTTGTAGCGACAAAACTTAAACTTGAAGATGATGAAATGGATATAAGGGTCAGAATGAAGCCTGAAGACAGAGATACTCTTGATAAGGTTATGGAAATGACTGCATATTCATCATGGGGTATGACAATACAGCTTAAACAGATAGCCCAGGCAAATTTCGTAAAAACTTTGCCGGCGATTAAAAGAATAGAGAGAGAAAGAACTTATCTGATAACAGCAAATGTAAACGGCAATTTTACTAAAGCTGTCAAGCAGCTTCAGGAAATACTTGATGATTCATATAACAACAATAACGTCAGCGCATTAATAACCGGAGAGATGCTTGCAATGAAAGAATCTCTTTCCCAGACTTCGTTTGCCATGATTTTGGGTATTGTAATTATATTTATGATTCTTGCTTCGCAGTTTGAATCATTGCTGCAGCCTATTCTTGTTATGACGGCAGTTCCTCTCGGAGTTATAGGAGCATTGTTGACATTATTTGTTACGGGTCAATCCATAAACTCAATTTCAATGTTAGGTATAATAATGTTGATAGGAAACGTTGTTAATATATCTATTCTTCTTATTGACAGATATAATTATTATTACAGCATAGATCCGGATAAATACAGAGATATAATTTCGTTTAAAGAGCTTATAGTTGATCTTACAGTTGAACATATAAGGCCTATAACAATGACAACTCTGACTACGGTTGTAGATTTGCTTCCTTTGGCTATGGGGCTTGGAGAGGGCGCTACAACAAACCAGCCTATGGCGATAGCAGTTGTCGGAGGATTGACATTTGCCTTGGCTCTGGCCTTACTGTTTGTTCCGTACATATACCTGTATTCAAAAGGAATGAGAAACGATACTGAAAGCGATTTTATATAGAATCAGTTGCCGAGTTTCATAAGTTCGTTTAATTCTTTAAATCTTATAACATAAATGTACGTTATCGCATAAACCATAGATGAAGCATATATTCCGGCTATAATATCGTCTAACATAACGCCGAAAGCCGATATGACTTTTTTATCTACGGATTTTATCGGGAAAGGCTTCCATACGTCGAAAAGCCTGAAAAATACAAATCCGACAAAATAAATCCACCAGTCGTTTGTGTTATTATGTAAAATTCCGGCCACCGGAATAAAAGTAATCGCCTGTCCGACGAATTCATCCACTACTATAAAACCGGGATCATGCTTTGTATATTTTAAAGTCTCTTTTACAGCAATCATGCCGGCGGCAAAAGCGGCAAATATGAGAAAAATAAGGCCGGTCTGCCCAAGATAGAAGCATACAAAAAAAATCGGTATAAGGCTGACAAGAGAACCGGCGGTTCCCGGCGCTTTTGGAAAATAGCCTGTTCCCAGAAGTGTTGAAACGGCAAAAGATAAGTTTTTTTTCATTATAGTTTTATCTCCGATGGTTTATCATATCTGTTTTGTATTTTAAAGACTTCAAGATACTTATTTTTCATTTCAAACGCCTGATCTTTTTTCCCCTGGTATCTGTAAATAACGGCAAGATTATAATAAGCCATCTCGTTAAGAGGATTTAATTTTAGGGCAGTAAGAAGATATTTTTCAGATAGGTTTATATTATTTTTTTTTATATAAAGAACCGCAAGATTTACATAATGTTTTGATTCCCAAGGTTCAATTGAAATAGCTTTCAAATATTTATTTTCGGCTTCATTGAACTTTCCGGCATCGCTAAGAAGGCCGGCGACATTTGCATTTGCAACAGCCGATTGAGGATTGTCAAGCAAAGCATTTATCCAAAATACTTTTTTATTTTTAAATTTATCGGTTTGAATGTATGATATTGAACAGAATATTATCAACAGCAGTATAATGAATGTGCCGATCAATCTTTTTTTTGAGAGGTAAAATATTTCAGTTGATTCTATAAAAAATAAAAATATACCGGCCATAGGCAGGTATATTCTATGGGGGTCATAATTATTATTCGGCACAAGACATGCCGGAAGCAGATATAAAATAAACCAGATGATACAAAATATATTTACTTTGACGGAATTTTTATTTTTTTCTGATAAAAAAAACAGCAGCAAAAACAAAAATAAAGTATATGAAAAAATAAAGTAATTTATTTCTATTTTTGAAACAATTACCGATAAATCGACGGGAAATATAATCATCTGCATATATTTTAAAATAACAGGCATATTTTTTAACGCAGAATTAAAAAAAACAGAAAAAGACGGGTTAACGGTCTGATAACTGAAAACAAAATGCCTTATTATAAAAAATATACAGGTTATTACTGATAAAATTGTAATTATAGAAATATGTTTTTTAAAATTCAGTTTTTTTAAAATCAGATAAATTATGAATAACGGAAGAGTAATAACGGCCGTTTCCTTAGTAAACATAGCCAGAGTAAAAAAAGATATGCTGAAAATAAAATCCTTCAATTTTTCTTTTTCACAATAATTTATAAAGAAATAGAATGAAAGGACTGCAAACAATGCAAGAAGGCTGTCATTTCTGCCCGGGATCCATGCGACAGCCTTTACAAGCGCAGGATGCACCGCAAATACAGCGGCAAATAATAAAGCAAGACTTTTATCATGTTTATAAGAAAGCAGCAAAAAAACAGAAAATACTGCAAACAGGTGAATTAAGATATTAGTAAGATGATAACCGGAAGGATTAGTTTTATATACGAGACTATCAGCCAAAAATGACAGATTCAGCACCGGTCTGTAATATTTATCGTTTTCTCTGGCAAAAACGGGATCAGAAAGTATATTTTTTATATTTGATATTTTTAAATAGTTTTGTTTGTCAAGAATAAGGATATCATCGTCAAAATAAACAAAATCAAAAAACAGACTTTTACCGTAAACGGCAAAAATAATAACGGCAAGCACAAAGAGAATTTTTATATTTAAATATCTGCCGCCAGTAAGAGTAAACATAATTGTAATTATACATAAAAAAACCGGCGAATCATATCGCCGGTTTTTGTTATTTTAAATAAAATTAAAGAGAGACGTTCTTAACTTTTGTTACGCCTTCAATTTTGGCTATTTTAGCAACCAAATCTGCCGATATTGAACTGTCAACTTCAACAATTGTTATTGCTTCTTTGCCGATTTGTTTTCTTCCTACGGTCATTCCGGCAATATTGACGTTTGCGGCGCCTATAATTGTGCCGAGATTTCCTATAACTCCGGGTTTATCGTTATTTGTTATGAATATTTTATTTCCCGACGGAATAACGTCTACAGCAAGACCGTTGATTTCAACAATTCTCTGATTTTTGTCAAACAATGTTCCGGATATTGAATATTCTCCGCTTGAAGTTTTTACTTTAACAAGTATGAGACCCGAATATTCCGAGCAGTCTCTTATGAAAGCTTCTTTTATTTTGATCCCCCTTTCTTTTGCTACGGAAGGAGCATTTACGAAATTTACTTTAAGATCAAGAATTTCTCCGAGAATTCCCTTAAGATATGCCACCATAAGAGAATTTGTGTTAAGAGTTGAAATATTGCCCTGG
>CAYTCB010000080.1:0-4725 GCA_964436195.1 uncultured Elusimicrobiaceae bacterium | reverse complement strand
ATAATATTCGTATTTATAAGGATTTAAAGCAAACTGAACATTGCATTCGCCGATAACTCCTATGCTGTGCACTATTTTTATAGCGGCGTCTCTGAGCATATTGTTCTCTATGTTATCAATCGTCTGGGAGGGGGCAATAACTATTGAATCGCCGGTATGTATTCCCATAGGATCAAAATTTTCCATGTTGCATATTGTTATGCAGTTTCCTTGTCTGTCTCTCATTACTTCGTATTCTATCTCTTTCCATCCGTGAAGAGATTTTTCTATAAGAATCTGCGGAACCGACATTAAAGCCGAATGCGCAAGTTTTCTTAAAGTGTCGGCATCTTTTGCAAGCCCGCTTCCTAAACCTCCTAACGCAAAAGCAGATCTTGTAATAACTGGATAGCCTATTTCTTCGGCCACTCTGAGAGCTTCATCGACGGTTGAAACAGCTTTACTCTGAGGTATCGGAATATCTATCTCTTTCATTCTTTTTGCAAATAAATCTCTGTTTTCGGACATTTCAAGAGAAATGACCGGAGTACCTAGAACTTCAACACCGTGTTTTTTTAAAACTCCTGATTTTTCAAGTTCTATAACGCAGTTCAATGCCGTCTGTCCGCCGAAGCTTGATATTATTCCGACAGGTTTTTCTTGTTCTATTATTTTTTCAACCCAGAAAGGAGTTACCGGATATAAAAATACTTTTTTAGATTCATCGCTGTTAGTCTGAACTGAAGCTATATTAGGATTTATGACCAAAACTTCAAGCCCTTCTTCCTGCAAAGCCTTTACTGCCTGAGAACCCGAATAATCAAATTCTCCTGCCTGCCCTATTGAGAGAGCCCCTGAGCCGAGCAAAATAACCTTTTGTTTTTTATTTCCTTTTTGGTTTAAAAATTTTAAAATGGGCATTTTTCTACCTCTATATTAATTAAATTATATTCTTATATTGCGATGGAGAAATTATTCTAATATCCCGCCATTCTATTCTTTCTTATTTACGCCGTTGCCAAACTTCTTCGGTTTGCTTTGCAAATCCGCCCAATATCCTAACTTCTAAGCTTCTGCTGTTACTCGTTTGTCTTTATTTTTACTAAGCTTCCAAAGCTGCTAAACTTCTAAGGTTCTTACTTATAGTTTGCTTATAAAATGATCCATAATCCATCCTGTATCGTTCGGACCGCTTGATGCTTCAGGATGAAACTGTACCGACATAAAAGGTTTCTTTTTATGTTTTATTCCTTCAACGGCCTGGTCGTTTGCGTTTTCAAACCATAACTCCCAATCCGGCTGTATTGAAGAAGGTTCAACTGTATAGCTGTGGTTTTGGCTCGTCATAAAAGCTTTATGTTCCGGAACCGTAAATACAGGCTGGTTATGTCCTCTGTGTCCGTATGCCATTTTTTTGATTTTTGCGCCTGAAGCAAGAGATATTATCTGATGTCCGAGGCAAATTCCAAGTACCGGCTTATCTCCGCCGAGCAGCCATTTTACCTTTTCAACCAAATCTCCAGTATTTCTGGGGTCTCCGGGACCGTTGCTTATAAGCCAGCCGTCAGCCTCTACCTTTGTAAAATCCGTATCCCACGGCAAAAGTTCAATACTGCATCCTTTATTGACGAGCATTCTTAAAATATTCCATTTGACGCCGCAGTCAACAACAGCGACTTTTTTACTGCCTGTTCCGTAAATCTTTCTTTCGCATGTAGAAACCGTCGGCATAAGATTGTATTTTGAAGGATCTACTATTTCGTCTTTTTCAAATTTTTCGAGGAAGGGGAACTTCTTTAAAGTATTTTCTCTCTTGCATCCCTCCGGAACTATCCATCCGAAAAGATTTCTCGTGTTTCTTATTACCTGCACAAGCTGTCTTGTATCTATTCCTACTATACCCGGCACATTTTGGCTTATCATCCATTCTTCAAGAGATATGCCGTTGCTGTGATGATAGCATTCCTCAAAAATCTCCGAGGCTATTATAGCCTGAGTCTTAATTGAACTGCTTTCATGCCCGTAAGCCATAAAAAAATCCCCGCCATTTAAGGCAGGGACACCATAATTGCCTATGAGGCAGAAACTGAATACCAATATCTGACCGATATAAGACGGATCGGTCATTGACTCGCTGTAGCCGAGCATACCCGTGTTAAAAACCATCTCGCCGCTTACGCAAACATCAGCTCCAATGAGCCTTCCTTCAAATTTCATTCCGTTTGACAGCTCAAGCGTAGCTTTTTTTCTCTGTTTTTTTAACATAAAACTCACCTATATTTTTTAATTTATTTGCGCGAAAAAATACATATGCATCTCTGCTGCATGCACACTTCCAAAAACAGAATACTTCTTATATATCGATTTTCAAATTCCGCGTATTATAGCATATTTTTATAAAGATTGGAAATTTTTTATTTATTGTCTATAAACTCAAACATCTTTATAATTGTTTTTGCTATTTCATTTATCGTTCTGCCGGAGTCCATGGCTTTTTTTTGAATATTTCTGTATGCCTGCGCCTCGTCAAGGTTAAATTTCTTCATAAGAATGCCGCGCGCTATATCCACATTTTTTCTTTCTTCAAGTTTATTTTCAAGAGAATGAACCTGTTTTTGTATTGAATAAAACTTATGTGAAAGTTTAACTGCAAGTTCAACAGTATGAGTTAAGACAAGATTATGCAGAGGTCTTGTAATGCAGAATATATTTATCGAATCTTTTTTAAGATCATCTATAAAATCACTCTGTGACTGATTTGATGTTAAAACTATAGCCGGGCATATATTCAGTTCTTCAATTTTACCGGCTATCTCAAAACCCGTCATATCTGTAAGAATGTAATCAGTTACTACAACATCCGGAGACAAAGAACTTATTTTTCTGAGAGCATCGTTGCCTGAGCGGCAAACGTCAATAATTTTAAAATTATTTAAGCTGGAAGAAAAAATATTTTTTATCTCTTTTTCAACAGATTCAGAAGCAACTATTAAAATTTTAGCTTTATCCATACATATCCTTTAAGGTAAGAATATAACAGCTTTGCAATTAGTATTTAACATACATTTTTTTATACGGATTTGTATCAACAGCCATATATTTTGAAAATTTATCGGTTTTAATTTCATCTTCATATTTAAAATATTTTCTGTATTTTTTAATATAATTTTCAATAATAGATATATCTTTCTGTTCCATTTTTACGGGTTTAAGTTCTTTGCCAAGCTTATGAGTCTCTATCGTACCGTTAACGTAAATGGCGCCGCCGTGTATTCCGGTTCCGCAGAATTTGCCCGTAAGAGGCTGTTTTTTTGAAGCATTCAGCCCCAAAAGTATTATTACGCCGCCTGCCATATATTCGCCTAAGAAATCGCCTGCCGTGCCGCCTATTACTATAGCCGGTTTCATATCAAGATATTCTTTCATATGTATTCCGACTCTGTATCCGACATTTTCTTTAATGAAAATCTCGCCGCCTCTCATGGCATAACCGGCGGTATCTCCGCAGCTGCCGTGAACTATGATGCTTCCTTTGTTCATGGTATTTCCTATCGCATCCTGAGCGTTTGAAAAAACTTCTATTTCAGGGCCGTCCATGTAAGCGCCCAAATCGTTGCCGGGAACTCCGTATATCTTTATTTTTATCTCTTTGCTTATGCCCGACCCGATAAATCTCTGGCCTAATACGTTTTTTAAAGTTATCGTATCACAGCTTTCCGCGGCTTTTTTCATCTCTTTATTGATATCGTAAGCGGTTCTTAATCCGACTTCTATGTTTATATTTTTCATTTATTGTTACCTCTGAACAGTTTATTATGGCGTATATCCTGAGGGAAAACGTTCAATCCTATGTCTTTTTTTGTTATATCGTAATTTAGCGAATCAAGTTTTACATCGTCATTTATCAGGGAAGTATAAATGCCGGCCCTGTCAGGAAGATTAAGCAATGCAAAACCTATAAGTTTATTATTCAGTGTTAACAGTTTTTTATACGTTATTTCTTTTTCATTTTCTTCTATATAAATACTGACTTTTTCATCTTTGGGATCAACTATTCCGGCCGATATAAGCTGTATTCCGAAAAAACCTATAGCGTTCATTGCAAAAGAACCGGTAAACTTATTTTCAACGCCCGACATATTTGAACCGGCCGTTTCACCCTGCATATAAGCATTCGGCCACAATGCCAGAACTTTATTCTGGTTTGAAAGAATATCAAGGCTTTCCACGCAGTCGCCTGCGGCATAGATGTTCTTTACTGACGTTTCCATATATTCGTTTACCACAATTCCTCTGTTCACTTTTACGCCTGCCGTCAGAGCGGCTTCGGTATTAGGTTTAACACCTACGGCCATTATTAAAATATCGCAGGGAAGTTTCTCTCCGTTTTTTAAAACAACGGAATCTTTGCCGACTTCCGCAACTGTATTTGAAAGATAAAACTTAACGCCGCGTTTTTCAATATATTTCTGTATTCTAAAAGCCGTCTGGCTGTCAAGAACAGAAGCCATAAGCCTGTCGGCTAAATCAACAACGGAAATAGAAGAGACTTTTCCGGCCAGAGCTTCAGCTGCCTTAAGTCCTATAAGACCTGCTCCGACTATAACTACGTTTGATTTATCCGTTATTATTTTTTCTATTTTTTTTGCTTCTTCAAGTTTTAAAAAAGTAAAAGTATTTTTTTGATTTTCGATTCCTTTAACGGGGGGGACAAAAGGAACGCTTCCCGTGGCTATCAAAAGTTTA
>CAYTCB010000079.1:0-4808 GCA_964436195.1 uncultured Elusimicrobiaceae bacterium | reverse complement strand
TGCAGTTCAAAACGATTTGGCATGCTTATATCATCGCTATCCATTCTTGCAACCAACGGATATCTACAGATTTCCAAACCTTTTTGAAGGGCAATTCCAAGACCTGAATTCTGCGTAAGCCTTAATACTTTAAACTCTAAAACAGAATTTTGTTCATAATCAAATATTATTTTTTCAATATCTGGCCCTACAGGTCCGTCAGCGACAAGAACAATTTGGGAAGGCTTAACCGTTTGATTTATGACACTTTCAACAGCTTCTCTGAGCCATTGAGGGTTATCTTTGGCGTAAACAGACATCAATACCGAAAATTGTTGACATTCCATAGCTTGTATTATATCAAAAAGATTATTGATAATGTTACTGATAATTGATATATTTTATATATGAAAATATGTTTTGTATGCCACGCAAATATATGCAGAAGTTTTATGGCGCAGGAATTTCTAAAAAAAATCGTATCTGACAGCCGTATAAAAGGCATTGATGTTATTTCCAGGGGTATTTTTGCTTTTGAAGACAGCCGGATGCCTCAAAAAAATATTGATTTTTTAAAAAAACACGGAATTGAATATAAAACACATACGGCAAAACTTATATCCAAAGAAGATATACTGACGAGCGATCTTATTTTTGCAATGACCTCCAAGCAAATTGAAACACTGATTGATAAATATCCTGAATTTTCTGACAAAATACATTTATTTCTCAACTTCGCCCAAAATGAGAATAAAGATATGCAAGACCCCGTCAATAAAAGCGGCAGAAAATTTGAAGAAATCGGATTAAAAATAAAAACGGCTGTTCTGAATATTGCCCAAAAATTAAATTTAATTGACTTATCCAAAATTTGAAAAATTTTTAAAAAGAGGTTTTAAAAACAATGAGATTTATTTTTTTGTTTTTAGATTTGATTGCTTTTTTGATAATATCGGCCATAGTTCTTGTTTTAAGAACAAATTCATGGAATTTTAATTTTTTTATTTCAAATTGTTTTGTTTTAATACCTGCTTTTTTTATCATTGCTATCGTTCTTCTTATTTTTTCTTTTTATGATTTTAACAAATTACATAAAATCAATTACAGAAATCTGGCAATAGCTTTTATATTTACTTTCTTTTTTTCATCAACAATCATCTATTTTCTTGCACCGGCATTTAAACTTGTAACACCTAAAACAAATTTAATAACGATATTTATAATCTATTTTATGTACATTGTTGTTTCAAGAAAAGCATATCTTGAACTTCTAAAGGAAAAAACAAATGTTGTTTTAATCGGCAAAAGCAGAACTTTGTCAAGATTGAACAAAGAGTTGTCGTCTTCACCCTATTATAAAATTATCGGAATTTTTGACGAATATTCGAATCTTCCGCCAAAAGAAACCGAACTTGTCATAATATCAAATGCTCTTTTGTCAAAAGATAAGCAAATTTTGAATTCTGTATTTGAAAATTTTTTGACAAAAAATATTGAAATAAAAACAGATATCGTTTTTTTTGAAGATTTTTTACATAGAACCCCGGTCGAGGGAATAAAAAACAGCATCTGGCTTTTTCAAAGCATAACCACAAACTGTATAAACAACATTATTTATTCCATAATAAAACGCTCTATTGATATTGCTGTAAGCCTTTTGCTTTTAATATCTTTTTTACCCATAATAATTCTTATTTACGTTTTGATAAAACTTACGGATAAAGCAAATCCGATATTTTTACAGGAACGAATCGGAAAAATGGGGAAACATATTTATATTTTAAAATTCAGAACCATGGTACCTGATACAGAAAAAATAACAAAATTAGGCAAAATTTTAAGAAATTTCAGGTTTGATGAAATACCGCAGCTTGTAAATATACTTAAAGGCGATATATCTTTTGTAGGTCCACGCCCTATATGGACTAAAGAATATCAGTTTATAAACGAATATATTCCAAACAATACTGTAAGAACAATGGTCATTCCGGGATTAACCGGACATGCCCAATTAAACTATAGAGCCCCTGTTGTTTACTGTGTTCAGGATAAATCATTTTTTGAAAACAAAGATACAGACATTGTATTTGACGATGCATACAAAAGATTGTCCTATGACATATGGTACATAAAAAACCGTTCCATATTTTTGGATTTTGAAATAATACTAAAAACCGCAAAAAGAATGTTCATTAAAGATACTGTGTTAAAAAACTGATATTATGATGTATAATATGGGAATGAAAAAAACAACTATTGTATTTTTATTGATTTCTTTGGTTTCACTCTGCATTTATGCCGAAGATTTTACTCTCGGTATTTACGGAGTTAACAATCCCGATGATATTAAAATTGTAAAAGCCGCAGGTTTTAACACCATACAAACTTATGTAAAAGATACCGAAAAAATTCAGGCTCTGGCAGAAGAAGCCATAAAACAAAATATTAAACTCGTTGCTTGTCCTGACGATTTTTTGAAAAAATTCGATAAAAAAACTTATATTGATATGCCTATAAAGGCATGGTATTTATTTGATGAACCTGACGTTCATAATTTGTCCTGGGATACGCTAAATGATTTGGATGTTAAAACTAAACATTTTTTTCCCAACGATAAGACAGTTTTTGTTATCGGACAAGGTAAAACAGATACTTCGTTTTATGATATAGCTGATATTCTGATGGTTGACTGGTATCCCGTTCCTCATCTCGAATTGGAATCATTTGGCGACCAGATTGCCATTGCTAAAAATGAATTGGCAAAAGCAGTTGTAAAAGATAAACCTCTTTGGGCGGTTGTCCAGATGTTTGACTGGAGAGAATATAAACAATACAGACCTGACACTGACAGAATAGGAAGATTCCCGACAAAAGACGAAATCAGATTTATGTCATACGATGCCCTGTTTAACGGCGCAAACGGACTCTTTTATTTTATCTACACTTCAAAGGAAAAACCTTTACCGCAGGCTAAACCTGAGGCTTGGTCATATATAAAAGAAATTGTATCTGAACTGGCTTTTACCACAAAAATATTATCAAAAGGAACTGAGCTTGAAATTGATGAAATAGAAAGTCCTTTTTTGGCAAAATCCTATTCTTTTGAAGAGGAAACTTATATATTTTTAATAAATCGCTCAGATCAATTTGTAAAATTACCTAAAATATTCAGGAAGTCTAATCTTTCCGTTCTTTTCAATCAAAAAACAAAATTCAAGAAGATTCTTAAAAAATATACAGTTCCTCCTTACAGCGTTTGGATAATAAAAAAAGACAGGTAATTAAACCTGTCTTTTTTTATTTGTTATTTATGTTTTCTAATTAAAAAGTAAATTTTACATTCAATCCGACAACATTATCGCTGTAATCCATTGCGCTTATGTTAGATTTTCTGTTCTTAAACTGATACCACAATGTAAAAAACCATTTTTCCATAAACTGATAGTTTAACGACGGAGATACTCTATAAAAATTATCCTCTCTTTTTTCTGCTCCGTACGGATAGCACATATTTTCGTATGAAAATAAGACTTCAGCATTAAAACGCTGCGTAATTTGTCTGTTTAACAACAAATTGCCGCCTGTAGAAATATAATATCTGTTCTGACCGTATACTGTTTCTTCAATTTTTCTGTCACCTAAAACAGTTATTGAAGTCACATTGTTCGGTTCATAAAATAATTTTACTTCATATCCGAAAATAGAGGCATTATCAATACCTGTTTTTTCGTATTGTCTGTTGTCGTAAGATAACTTTATATCTCCCTTTACCTTCGGAGTTATATTGCCTTCAATTCCCAAAGAAATGCTGTTTTCAAGAGAATTATTTATATCATTATTTTCATATATGATAGATGAAATTATGTCTTCAACAAAAATTGAGGTCTTTGAAGAAATATTATAAAAGAACTGCAGACCTCCGTTAACTCTGTTTCTGTTAAGCGCTTTATCTTCTTCTTTAATGTAACGGTTGTATTCGTCGGATACAAGTATTCCGGCAGCAAACATTTTTTTACCGCTTGTTCTGGCATTAAATAAAAATTCATTGCCTATTCTTTCGGATCTTTCCGACAATGAATTGTTTGCCTGCTCAGAGGTGTACACAAATCTATTCTTCAATTTAAAGTACTCATTGTTCAAAGAAACATTCAGTCCGGCGTTCCAGTAATTATTCTTAGCAGCATCTTCAGTAAACGCATTATATCCGGTATTAGCCGAAATTCCAAGATTCAGCGAACTATTCGGAATCTTTGAAAGATAATCAATAAACAGTTGCGTAGAAGATATAGCTGATGATTTTAAATCTTTTGATGTCTCATAAATGTTTGAATCGTACATAAAACTTTGCAATAACGAATACCTAAAGTTCCCGCTTGCAAAAACAACGGAAGCACAAGTTATCAAAATTAAAATTGATATTATTTTTTTTATCATATAAATATCCTCTTTGAATTTAAGGTCTTGGAGCCGAAGGGCTTAAGTCCCTTAATTCCTGTTTTTTTGTTTCATTGTCAACAAGTGTCTGCAGGCGGTCCTGTTTATCTTGTTCATTACCCGGATTTTTCAAATCTATAAAGAAAGGAACATTTTTAGCCGCAAACAATATATTTCCATTATAATCCTTAACAGTTAAATATCCGTCCAAAACAGTAATTTCGCCTGTCACAACATTAATTATAAAAAAGCACTTTTCGTTGGAGCTTATGTTATATCCGTTGATTTTTATGTTCTTAAATTTACTGCCTGAAATGCTTATTATTCTTTCCCCTCTTTCGTTAAATTCCACTCTGCTGAGTATTTTCTGCATCTTGGGAATTATAATTGTCACT
>CAYTCB010000078.1:3327-4882 GCA_964436195.1 uncultured Elusimicrobiaceae bacterium | reverse complement strand
GTATCATTACCAAACACATCTATGACTTTGACCATTATCTGATATTCGCCAGGAGTTTCATATTTATGGCTTGCCTCGTAATCAACTCTCGGATTCTTTTTTGTTCGAAAGCTCTGCCAATTATTATGAAAAGTGTCCCCCCTGTAATCCCAGTCAACTGCCCAATAATCTATAAGTTCCCTAGAGTCTTTAATTTTGCTGGCGATCTCAGCCAGTTCAGCAGTTGGTGGCACCTGGAAATCCACAATTTTAAGAGTGACCTCTTGATTTTTGACTTTTGTTTCTATCTCAAGGTAGGCAACTTCTGGAAATTTAACATATTTTGCCAACTCTTTTTCAACGACCTGATCAGGCACTTTTAATAACTGAAGGTCGAAACCTACCAGAGAAGCCTTTATTTCGTTTACAGAGGGAATTTGAACAAGTTTCAAATTTACCCCGTTCTTTTTCGCCAGCTCTTTGGCCAGCTCATTAACTTCATAACTCCACTCCCAGCCGAGGATATCTGCCTTATCGAACTGATTGGCCCGGCATTCAATAATGACTTTTTCTACCTCTTCCATCGTAACAGGAGCATTTAATGGCCCAACATGAACCGCCCTTTCACCTTTTCTGCCATGAAGATAATGGAAACCCATTAATGGCTGCGCCTGATACAACCTGATCATGAAAGCCAGGTATTCTTCATGCCTTTCCTGCCAGTAAACCGTTTCATAATTGCCTATATTCCAGAGTTCAAACGGCCTAGCTGGCCTATCATATTTTTTTTGAACCATATTTACCTCTTATACAAACCTTTTTAACAAGTGAGATTTAGCTTATTATTAAAGAGAATTGCTGAACAGTTACCACGAAAAAGATTCCTTGATATTCTGACCTCAATAAATTCAACACCAAATAACCTGATGGAAATAAACACTTTAATGCTCTCTATGCTTTCGATAATCTTTTTGACTTTTTATCATACTTAATGAATCAATCATGATCATCATATTCAAATAGGGATGGCTGTACCCTTTCTGATACACCCATAGTCTCTGGTTTGATTTTTTGAAGTTGCTTAAGGAACTCTGATTTGGCATTATCGTCTTTTATATCGACCATATACCCGTCCTCAATTTCATAATGCATACATTCTTTAGCCGGAGTTTTTAAGGTACCTTCTATTTTTTTTAAAAATGTCCGGACTAACTTCCTCAAACATTTTTTCGCTTCATCATCATCCCAAATACTATACATTCCGAAAGTCGCATCATTTAGAAATTTTTCAGTTTTAATGTATGTTTTGATAGGAACATCGGCCCCGCCGATATCAGTGATAAAGAATTCCAATATCCGTTCAAATAGCACACGTCTCGAAAATTCCTTCTCTTCCGCCGTCTGGTTTATATTTGGATCATAAGGAATGAAATATAGAGGTCTTGGGTCTGTATCTTTTTCCAATTTCATTATTTGCAGTGGCGAATCTATCTTGAGACTGAGTAGTTCCTTAACCTCTAGTGAATATTCTAATGTGATCACTGATTCATCGGCAGATATTTCAATACAGCCAAAA
>CAYTCB010000078.1:0-3227 GCA_964436195.1 uncultured Elusimicrobiaceae bacterium | reverse complement strand
TGAATATTCTAATGTGATCACTGATTCATCGGCAGATATTTCAATACAGCCAAAATATCCTGGTTCAAAACCATTATCCTTTATTTCCCTCTGGAGGGTTTGTAGTGTATCCTCGAGCTGCCCCGATTGATTAGGCCCAATCAAATAACACAATATGCCACAGTTTCGCCAGTTTCTTCCTAACCCTAAAATATCCGAAACAATAGGCCCTGCCATCAATAATAAGGTCCTTGCCTGTCTAGCTGTATTAGATCGTATTCCAAACGAAGATGCCTTGCATTCTAATAGACAAATTTTGATTCGCTCGCTATTCATCAATACTAAATCAGGACATGCTTTGTCCTGACAATCCAATTTCTCAAAAGCATTAATTCTTACTTCAGGAGGTAACGAAAGCAGAGGGCCAATAGAATAAATACTCAAACCTGATCTATAAAATATAGGATCGATAGCTACATTATCTGGAGGCTGTGGCTGAGTCAGCCATATAGCCAAGTTCAATTGAAACAAAGGATCCTTACAAAGTGAATTAATATCCTGTTCCATATTTAATTTCCTTGGAAGATTCGTCAACCAGACTCTTATATTCCTTGTCTCCAATATACGCTTTTGCCGACGGGTCAATATATTTTTGAATGTTGCAGATAAGACGATGAATAGTATTCCCGCAGGTTCCCTTCGGCACAATAGCTATCAAGTGCTTATTTGTTAATTCAAGGAAGATGGGCTTCCACAGATGTTTGTCTACACCATAAACATGAACTTTTGTCGGTCCCAAGACTATTGGATTACCCCATAATCTAAATTTGTTGTTAATACGCCCAAAAGTTGATTTTATCCAGTAATCAAACGTTTCTTTGCTTAATGGCTCACCAAAGTCTATCGTCACGGGAGCTCCAATTAGCTTCTGAAATTTCCCAGGCACTGATACCTTCTCTTTATCTAGAGAATACCAAGCTCTTTCTTCCGTTCTTTTCATTAGCTCATCATATATACGCTGAACATATAAAATATGAGACCTGTGATCTCTGAAATCACCGCTTCTATTAGTGACCTTGCCATTATCATAAAAATCATGCCCCCCTCGACCTATGGGTGAGGGAAATCGCAGTTGGCTTATTGCATAAAGAGGTGAATACAATTCTTGAAGTTTGTCTAATTTTTCTTGTACAACAGAAATCTTATCAACTAGCTTAAATTTTGCAGCTCTCCTTTCAATAATTTCCGCCACATCTCTATCGATCAGTGCCGACTGGTCCTCATTATATTCATTTTCATTGTGCTCAGGTTCATTCGCTTTTGAATCGATTTCGTAGATACTCTCATGAACAAACAGTAAACTTACATATCGGTAAGGTTTGCTTAACTGTATCACTCTTTTCCACAAAACGTTAAAGGTCAGTCCGCTTAGCCATATATGATCCAGGTCAGGAGAATTAAAAACTAGGTTTTTTACCCAGCTGTCAGCTATATCGCTGGGTTGACTTGTGTAAAATACGAAGTACCTGGGAGTAAATACTTCAACGAACCCCATATATCCATTACCATTGTTTGTATCTAACACGCGATATAAATTCTCATCAATTTTTTCAGTTATTATCCCCGACATTCCTAAGACCATGGATATATCCTTCTGCTTCTGACTGTCTCCTACATGTTCAAGCATATAGCTTTTAACCAAGGGTCGCTTCGTACTTTTCTTACCTAACTCTTCCATTCGTTCGGCAGCGTAACCATCAAAATAGCGGATCATTTTTTCACGAGAATCAATAGATTTGATCTCTTTTGACATATCAATATTCATTTCAATCCTCTATCAAATCATTAGAGTTATGAATGTCCAGAAGCCTTTTCCTCGTCACCTGGATAGCGAATTTTGATAAATCACTTCCTATCCAGCGCCGGCCGAGCTTTTCGGCCACAGCTAAAGTTGTCCCGGAGCCGCAGAAGAAATCAGCTACGATGTCGCCTTCGTTTGATGATGCCAGAATAATGCGCTTTAAAAGTGCTTCGGGTTTTTGGGTGAAATAACCTAAAGATTCATTAGAATTTGAGGTAATCGGTAAAAGGTCATCCCAAAGGTTTGAACAAGGCTGACCCCTAAATTCGTCTAAGTACTTTTTCTGCCTGGGTATACCATTTTGGGTCCAATAAATAACATATGGGTTTTTTCTTAACTTTTCATCCAGCGTATTCTGATTCCAGGCAAATCTCTTACCTTTTGGTAACTCTAATGTTTTAGTGGGAAAGTCTAATTTTCTTGGCTCATCCCCATCCAGTATTAAAGGCTGTGTTTCAAATCGTCTACCTGTCTCTTTCTCGACACAACTAAATTTACTTTTCAACAATTCCTCATCTATCGTTTGATACTGGATATTGAAGGTGTTACCTTTGCTTTTAGTGTAGAAAAGAATAGTATCCGTTTTATGTCCATAGCTACTCAGTCCTCCCTCAACGCTGCTTACCATAACGTGCCTTTTCCATACTATTTCATTCCTAAAATTCTCATATCCGAAGATCTCGTCCATCATCACCTTTACATAATGTCCCACATGCCAGTCTAAATGGACATAGATCGAGCCGTTCTCAGCCAGCAGATCCCTCATCAAAACCAATCTTTCATACATATACTTGAGATATGAGGCTATGCCCCCGCTCCAGGTGTCTTTATAAGCCCGCTCTTCGATTATCGAAGGCTCCTTTTCTATCTGCTCTTCCCCAACCTTCGTTCTAACGGTAAAATCGGCACCGGTAAAAAACGGTGGATCGATATATATCAGATTGATTTTCCCTGCCCAGCCCTGCTTCAGAAGCGAAGACATAACCAGCTTGTTATCACCCCAGATGAGGAGATTTTTCCAATCTTTCGGGTAATTAGCCGGATACTCATTTTCGGGATAGAATCGGTCAGGATCGAAAAGCCCACTTTCTAAATCCTTTATCCTCGGTTTGTTGATGGTTTCGACAACTTGAAACGGTAAATTGGGCTTCTCTATCGGAGTCTTTTGCCCCTTTTCAAACCGGTCGTATTTGTCAGGCCATATCAGCTCAACATATTTTTTATTATTGTTATTATTGGACATAAAATCGCCCCTCTAATCGTTATATCAATGTCTTTTTACCACAAAAGTTAACTTCCTCTCAAGCCATTTCAAGATTTTAGCCATAATTATTTTAGGTCTATCCGATATAAATTTTTAGATAAAAGTTTAGCTTTTGTTACATTC
>CAYTCB010000077.1:0-4952 GCA_964436195.1 uncultured Elusimicrobiaceae bacterium | reverse complement strand
TTTCTGCTGCAATATAAAAGCAGCCGCTTTTATCTGGTCAAAATCTTTTTTCAGTTCGCTGTCTATCAGCATCGCCGCAGGCCTGAACGTGTCTCTGGTTATCCTGTCTAAACTTCTAAACGGCTGGCCCGCCTTCCATGTCGCATTTGCAAATCTCGCTATCAATAACATATCTTCTTCTGATATGCTGCCGTCTACTATACTGTCTATTATCTCTCTGAAACTCTTCCCGCTTCTCTCGCTTAAATATCCTACTCCCGTCTCTAATGCGTAAAATCCCGCTAAATTCATCGCCACTTTCTGTTGATTCTTTGTCATCCCGGTGCTTGTCGTCCTGTCGGCATCGGTTATAAATTCGGGTATCGGTGCTCCTATTCCCCTGTAATACGCGTCATTGCACCACTGCGCCATCTCTATCGCAAATTCCTTGTTCTGCAGCAGCTGTTTTAAATATTCCAACTGTTCCTGACTGCCGCTTTTCGCGCTTAATCCTTGTTCTCTCATCTTCGCCAATATCTTTTCCGTAACAGCTTTGATTTGATCTATATCTTTCTGCACTTCTGCTTGCGATAATTGGCTTGCGGGGATGAAATTATCTTTATTTTTATCTGCCTTCTTCTGTATCCTGCTTGGACTTCTGAAAAACTGTCCCGCTTTCCATGTAGCATTCGCAAATCTCGCTATCAACAGCATATCTTCCCTGCTTATCGTCCCGTTCTCTATTGACTCCAATACTTCCATTACGCTCTTGCCGGTCCTTTCGCTTATTACTCCCGCTCCGCTTTCTACTGCATAAAATCCTGCCAAGTTCATCGCTGTCTTTTCATCGGCTTTAGTAAATCCGGTATCTCCGCTCTCCTGGCTTACTCTTGCTACGGGTTCCTCCGGATATCCGTTTTGTCTGTTATAATCATTGCCTATATATGCCGCCATTTCTTCAGAAATCCCAACGTCCTGCATTATACTTTTTACCTTATCCAAAACTTCCGCGTTTGTCTGCCCGTAAACAAGATAAGACAGCGGTAATCCGGTATCGTCGGTATTTACCATATAATATTGATTTGTTGTGGTATCAAACACCAAATAGGCTTCTTTGCCGGCCGGTTTTGTTTGTTCGCCCCACGGCGACTGAATTGTTATTTCCGATTCAATGTCGTATCCTATATCGGACATCTTAATCATCTGCACGGGAGCAGTCTTTAATGCCCCGACAATATTTTTATCGCCGGATATCAATTCGTCCATTCCCGTAATACCCGTTACTTTCGTAAACATTTTAGGATTTTTTTGAGAGACTTCCGCTTTATCAACTTCTTTATATTTTTCCCTATAATTGCTGACTATATAAAAATCGGGCTGTCCGTCTTTTACCTGCAATGCTATTATATTGCCGATATTTGCCCCTAAATATTCTTCGGTGTATACCGTTCTGTCAACGGTTCCCAAATTATTTCTTATTATTTCCGGCAAATCTTCAAATTTGCTGCTCGTTATTTTATATCCCAATATGGGAGTATCTTTTATAAATTCATATTTAGCGGGATTCATTCTTGCGATTCTTCCTTCAATATCAGCCTGACTTTTAACTTTTGAAACAGCCGATTGATATCTTTCTATAACCGCATTAATGTCATTTATAATTTTTCCTATGATTACAAGAGCCTGGCTGACGGACCCTTCGCTGGATAGTTTTCTTTTTTCAACAGCCTCTTTTATAACGGCATCCGTTTCCTGCATCTGTTTTAAAGCTTTTGATAATTTTTCTATATCTACATACTTCAGCAAATCTTCATCTACCTGCGGCGTTAATACGCTGTTTTTGCCGAGATTTTCTTTTATTAAATTTATTATTTGGTCTTTTACGCTTCCCTGATCGTCTGATTCCAATATTGTTGAATACCCTATAAACTGCAAAAGTTCTTTTATTGAATCCGTTTGACTTTGCGACAATATTCCTTCCTGTCCCAATATTTTTTCAACCTGTTGGCTGTTTTGTTTGTAATATTGGCTGTTATGCAATGCATCCGGATCTACCGCATTCAATATTTTCATTTGGTCTATCGGCGACAAAGAGGCTACTAAATTTGCCAGTGTCTGAAATGATATTTTGCTCTGCTCTTTTACTATACGGTAATAAGTTTGTTCGGCATATTTTGTCCCGTCCGTTACATTGGGCGTTATTACTATATACGATATATTTTGTTTATCTAATATTTTAGATACGCTTGTAGTATGGAATCCGCCGGTTATTATAACGTCAACTCTTTTTACATCCTGCATATTCTCCATTATTTTATCTATCTCTGCGCCGGAGCTGACTTTTGCATCTATTTTATCTGTTACCACGCCTTCCGTTATATTGCTTGTAAAATATTCATTTCTGTCGGTATTTATCTTATAAAACTTATCGGCTTCCGCAATATAATCATCAAGCATTTTAAGAACTCTGTTGTCTACATATTTGTCCCATAATTGTCTGTATTTGGCGATATTGGCATTATAATATTCATAATCGTCTTTTGTTATTTTACTCGTTAAATAATCTCCTAAATATTTTTCAAATTTAGCCATAAACACAACGTCTCTCTGGGCTTTTGTACTTGAAAATCTTGTGTTTATTTCATTTATTAAATCTTTTTCTTCTTTGATTAAATCTAAGGGATTTATCTTCTGGCTCAATTCAACATATCCGAAATATTTGTTGAGTTCCGGAAAATTGACTGAAAGATCAAGATTGTATTGTCTTGTCATTTTCACAATATATCCGTACAGTTTGTCTGTCTGTGCAAAATTATCGGTTGAATCGAGCAACATTTTATATGCATTAAACGGAAGCTTGCCTTTTAACAATAAAACTAAATTTTGCAATTCTTTTGTTATCTCTGTATATTTTAAATTCTTTTGTAATCCTAAAAGATTCATATAAGTTAAAGTATTATCATACTTATAAATATCTATCCCTAATTTCTCTATGTGTTTTGACAATAATATGAAATATTTTTCGGAATTTATTTTCCCGTTTGCATAATCTTTTGATAACTGCTCTAACTTAAATTGTCTTCTGTCATAATATTTAGCTTTTAAATCCCGTGTAGACTGATCTATTGATTTCAATATTAACTCTATTTTTTCTTTATTCTCTAATATATCACCGAATCTTTTTAAATTTTCAAGATACGGTTCTTTTTTTTCAAGGCCTTTTATTATGCCTGTTTTGCCGCTTACAGCGCTGAAATACTCGGCGCCGGTAAGTCTTCCGGTATCAATCATCTTTTCAAGTATTGTATTTCTATAATTAGAATTGCCTGTTTTTGTTATCCAGCTTGTGTCAACGTCGCCGTATGCGCCTTCAAGATAAACTGTTTTTACGCCGTATTTTTTATCAAACAAATCTATTATATTGCTGATATTTTTCTGAACTTTAGGATGGCAGTGCAAATCCTGTATATTTATGATTACTCTGTCTGTTGACGCAAAGTGTGCGTCGGTTATTTTTCCGTAGGAGTACGGCAACATAAAATCGGCAAATATTTGCTTATATTGTTGCGTAGCACGGGTATTATCTGCAACCGAAGCCGCAGCCTGCCCGCCTACGCTTGTAAAAGCAAAACATGCGGTTACAAGCACCGACAATAATTTTTTTATTCCAATTTTCATAAATTCCTCCGGAAAATAAAAAAACCTGTGCTTTTAAGACAAAGCACAGGCCTTTAAACCGTTTGTTAAATTTTTTACTGAAACAGATCTCGGTAAAACATTAAATATCATTCGAAACAATAAAATGAAAAAGATAAATTCCCAAAACGGAATCTTTATCGGATAATCAACATCATTAACAACCGCATTGGATTTAAAATTCAATTCGTTTTTATTAAATTCATTTTTGATTAATTTATAAGTGTTTTTTAAAGTCTGAACCGGAATAAAAACAATATCTAACACATCACAGCAATTTATTTTATTATGATTTATTTTATTGCCGGCGGCATCGCCGCTTTTCATCATAGACGAAACTATATCGTTTGAATAATTAACTGCAGAAAAAAATCCGGCGGTCAGATTGTCTTTACCGTCGGAATTAACTGTTGTGCAGCACTTCAGACACATCGCGGAAGCATTAAAAAGAAAGCAGAGAGAGATGCCTAAAGAAAGAATAATAAATAGATACTGTTTTTTCAGCATATTCTTATTCATGCGCATATTATAGTACATAAATGCAAAAAATGCTTGAAAACTTGTGAATTTTTTGTAAAAAATGAAAATCTTCCCGAACGGGAAGATTTCAACCATTTCACCAACATTTCCTACCAAATATTCCCGCTCGGAAATATTTCTCAATATCTGCCTCAACCAAATTCAGCTTTTTACTCCGGAAAGTGCCCTGAAAATATAACTCCTGAATTTTCTGTGAAAAATAAAAAACCAAAAAATTTAACTAACAATTAATATTGCTTAAGAAATTCTGTCACTTCTTGTTGCGTATTTTTTTCCTTAAACTCAGTTAGATATTTTGCCCAATGAGAATCTGCACATTTATTAACAACAAACTCATGTTCATCTTTTATAAATTCAATAATTAAACTACTTGATATATCTTTCATCATACAATTTATTATTACTCTAAATAAAAAATACATTATAATACGATTTATATCTATACTTGAATGTTCTTTTATCAATATTTTTTTTAATTCATCATTTAATATTTTAAAATGAGCTTCGCTAAATTCTTTTAAGAAAATGACTTTTCTCATTTCAGCATACATATATCTAATAGCATTTATTTTTTGATCTTTAATCAACCTCAAAGAAAATGACATAAACTTTTCTATTAAAAATTGTATGAATTCATTTTTTTCATCTATACATGAATTTTGAACCGATTGTTTTATTATAAAAACAAAATTTTCATTGCCATTTTGATATAATTTCTGAGAATATTCCCATTCGAG
>CAYTCB010000076.1:0-4978 GCA_964436195.1 uncultured Elusimicrobiaceae bacterium | reverse complement strand
GAACCTGCACCTGAAGCAGCCCCTCAGATTACGGTGGAAGATATAAAGTTTACAGAAGAGCCTTCAATAAGAGACGTAAATGTAGAGCAGAAAACAGCTTTGGAAACTATTTATTTTGACCTTGACAGCAGCAATATAAGCGATTCTACAATGAATATTCTGAAAGAGAACCAGAAATATTTGGAAGCCAATCCTTCGGTAAATATTGTGGTTGAAGGCCATTGCGACGAAAGAGGAACTACCGAGTATAATCTTGCTCTCGGTCAGAGAAGAGCACTGAAAATAAAAGAATATTATGTTCAGCTCGGAATTGCGCCAAGCAGAATAGCTACCATATCTTACGGTGAAGAAATGCCGATTGTAAAAATGAGTAATGAAGCCGCATGGGCAAAAAACAGAAGAGCCGAAACAAAAATTATCACCACGAAATAATTGAGCGAAATGCGGAATTTTAAGATAAGCAGTTTATTTATTTGTCTTTTCCTGTCTGCGGGCTGTGCTACTGTTCCGCAGACAGAGATCGGCGATTTAAAGAAAGAAGTGGCTCAGCTTCAGATAAAATATAATCAGATGGAAACAAGACAGGCTGATTTATATTCCAAATATGAAGCCGGACTTGTTTCAAATGACGCTTTGACGGCTACAAATCAGGAACTTTTCAAAAAGATATCCCAGCTGTCTCAAAAAATTCAGGATTTGGAAATAATTCAGAAAAAAGCAGCCTCTTCTCAGGGCGGGTCTGCATCTGTTCAGACGCCGACATCAGTTTACCAGAATGCCTATAATGATTATCTTATCGGCAAATATGAGCTTGCATTTAACGGTTTTAAATCGTTTATAAAGAAGTATCCTGATCACGAGCTTGCCTCCAAAGTACAGTATTATATAGGAGAATGTCTTTATTCTCAGAATAATTGGAGAGATGCTTACGAAGAATACAAAAAAACTGAAGAATTATACCAAGGTTCCGAATTTGGAGCTTCGGCAAGGCTGAAAATGGCGCTGTGTCTTGAACTTTTGGGAAGGAAACAGGATGCCCAGATAGTTTTTAAGTCAATTTTAGTTGATTATGCAAAAAGTCCGGAAGCTTTTACCGCTAAAGAAAAATTGAAAACATATACAAAATGATAGGACATGAAAAGAATAAAATTTTTCCATTTTTCGTTTTGTCTGTAGTCGTTCATATAGCAGTTTTCTACGTATTTTTTTATCAAGGCAAAAAAGAAAGTTTCATACAGATTCCGGTGGAAGTTGCGTTCTATTCTCCGGTTAAGCAAAATGTTTCGGAAACGGCTGTGCAGCAGGATACCGATAATAAAAAAAAGCCGGCTGAAGTAAAGAATAAGAAAGATGAGATCGCGTTAAGCAAGAAAGAAGAAAAGAAAAAAAATATCAAAGAAAAAAAAGAAGAGAAAAAACCTGTTAAAGAAGAAGTTAACGATAAAAAAACACTGATAGACGGAACAAAAGTTTCTAGTTTACAGGACAATGCGGCAAACATGCAGAGCAAAACGGTCATGTTTGACGACGCAAATTTCAAGTACAATTATTATACAAACGCAATAGTAAAAAAAATAGGCAAATACTGGCAGTGGTCAAGCTCGTATGCATCTTTAAGGGCTGTTGTGTACTTTAAAATCGACAGAAGCGGCAATGTTCATTCCGTGAAGATAAAAGATACTTCCGGAGATGATGATTTTGACCAAAATGCTATTAGAGCCGTTCAGCTTGCAAGTCCGTTTGCGCCTTTGCCGGACGGATATGAAGAAAAAGATTTGGGAGTTTATTTTGAGTTTAAATTCCGTTAGAACAATAATTTTAAAAATCACATGCGCATTTCTTTTAGCCGTTATTTGCGGCGTCTCGTATGCCGCTGAAAGCGAAGTGTATCTTTCTCTTTCAAACAGCGACGGCGGCAAATCAAGAATAGGTCTTGCCGATTTTGTGCCGGTTAATGCATCAATGGAAGAAATGGGAATGTCCAGGGATATAAAAGTTGTTCTTGAAAATGATCTAATCCTTTCAAGATATTTTAACATTGCCACTGCAAATACGTCCTATAAATTTGATACTGATTCTCAGTTTTCATTTTGGGAAGATAAAAATATTTCAGTTTTGATTTTAGGAGAGGTTTCAATAACAGACCTGACAAAACTTACGGTTGTGGCGAAATTATACGATTTTAAAACAAAAGAATTTATATGGAGTAAAAAATATGCAGGCAATCTCAACAGCTACAGATATATAGCTCATCAGATACATGATGAAATTATAAAAAATATAGTCGGCGAAGACGGAGTCGCATGTTCAAAGATTGCTTTTGTTAACAATACAACAAAATTTAAAGAAGTATATGTGATAGATTACGACGGGTATAATCCAAGAAGGCTTACAAAAGATAATTCCATTAATATTCTGCCTAAGTGGGTTCCTGATAAAAACAGCGTAATATACACTTCGTATCTTTACGGTAACCCGGATCTTTTTATGATAGACTTAACCACCAGCAGAAGAAAAACGATATCGACAATACAGGGATTCAATTCTCCTACGGCGTTTGCCCCGGACGGCAAAACTATGGTTGCTACTTTATCAAGAGGCGAATTTCCTAATCTCTATCTTTTGAGCAGCGACGGAATAGTTGTAAGAAGATTAACACAGGGCAAGTATATAGATACAAGTCCGTGTTTTTCTCCGAGCGGCAGAGAAATATCCTTTATTTCTGACAGGGCTGGTTATCCTCAGATATACATAATGGACATAGACGGAGTAAATTTAAGAAGACTTGCCACAAAAGGCAACTGTGATAATCCAGTATGGTCTCCCAAGGGAGATAAGATAGCTTTTACAATGAAACTTGATAACAATTTTGATATATTTTTATACGATTTGCCTAGATCTCAGGTCATCAGGCTTACAGATAAGCAGGGAGATAATGAGAATCCGACATGGTCTCAAGACGGAAGATTTATAGCATTTTCTTCAACTCGTTCCGGCAAATCCGAAATTTACATAATAGGATTAGACGGTTATACGAGAAAACTTGTTGATATGCCTGGCAGTTCTTTTACGCCTTCGTGGTCTTCAGGTTTATAAAAATAAAAGGGGCTAAAAATGTTTGAAGGTAAAAGTTTTATAGAAATTTTAAATATGGGCGGATGGACTTTATATACGCTTTTTATTTGTTCGATAATATCTGTAACTATAATAATATTTAAAGTGTTTGAGTTTAAAAAGAAATCAAAAACTGATGCAAAATCATTTTTAAGAACGATAAAATCGAAAATGCAGACAGAGCCTTTAACTTTTATAGTTGCATATTGTGATAAAATCAATACTCCTGTGTCCAACGTAGTTAAAGCAGGTATTTCAAGATTTATTGAAAGTTCATCTTCGAACATTGAAGATGCAATGAACAGAGAAGTTTTGATTGAAACTATAAGGCTTGAGAAATATACCACTATAGTCGGGACAATAGGAAGTATTGCCGTATACATAGGTTTATTCGGTACAGTTCTTGGAATTATACGTTCTTTCCATGATATATCTCAGGTCGGCTCAGGCGGTATATCAGTAGTTATAAAAGGGGTATCCGAGGCTTTAATAGCAACTGCGGCAGGACTTTGCGTAGCTATACCGGCAGTTGCGGCATATAATTTTTTTATGAAAAGAATCGATAATTTTGTTGTTGAAATGGAATACGCCGTCTCGGCGGTTGAAGATCTTCTCAGACCCGGCGGGAAAAAATGAGAAGGAATAAAAGCAATAAAGTAGTTGCCGATATAAATATAACGCCTTTCACGGACGTTGTTTTGGTTCTTCTTATAATATTTATGATTACCACGCCTATGTTGTCGCAGCATGAAATCAAAGTTAATCTTCCTAAAGCCGAAAAAACTGAAACAGATGAATCTAAAAATATAGAAGTTTCAATAGATAAAGACGGTTTGGTTTATTTAAACGGTTCACAGATTCACCTGACATATTTTGAAGATGCCGTCAGAAATGTCATAACCAAGAATCCGAACAAGCCTATAGTCATAAAGGGAGACAAAACTGTCCAATATAATCTTATAATACAAGTCATGGATAAAGCAAAAAAAGCGGGAGCAACAAAATTTGCGCTTGCGGTTGAAATGCCTGAAAATAAAAAAATATGAAAAAGATTTATATTTTTGTGCTTATTATAATCGGTTCTCTTATACTGAATAATTTTTTATATTCAAGAAATCTTATAGAACTTACTCAAAATATTCAGATATCTGATTTCTATCTCAAATGGCCTATAGAAAGACTTTTCATTGAACCGTTTTATGCTTTTGCTTATTACATAATGACAATGGAAAGGACCGGCTATGTTTTTGCTTTGGCATCATGGATTTTTTGGATAACAGTGTTTGCTTTGGTGCTGTCAAAGTATAAAAAAAATGTTTTAAAGCAAACAGTTCTTAACGTAATATTTGCAGTTTTCTTTTTTGTTTCAGCGGCAGTATGCGTAATCATTTTGCCTGTCCCGGGACCTAAGCTTGCCAATACGCATTCTCATAAAGTTTTTGACATACATTCGCATACAATTTCATCAAAAGATGCGACAGGCCCCGTAAAATCCAGTATTAATCTGCACAGCAAACACGGCTTTACCAATTTTTTTATTACGGAACATGATAATGTAAAAGGATTTAAAACAATTCCCCATAATGTAAAAAATGAAGATTATATTTTCCCCGGAATACAAATAAGAACAACTGACGGTATTTCTATTCTTTTGTTGTCGAAAAAACAATTCAAATATGAAGATTTTCAAGAGAAAAACATAGAAGAACTTATAACGCTTGCCCATTTGAAAGGAATGCTTGCCGTTGTTCCTCACTGGTGGAAGTGGAATAATCCTCCTCTGCAAAAATTAGTTGATGCAGGTGTCGACGGATTTGAAATTTATAATTGCGGATACAGATATTTATCCGATGAAAAAAGAGAA
>CAYTCB010000075.1:0-5081 GCA_964436195.1 uncultured Elusimicrobiaceae bacterium | reverse complement strand
GCATCGGAGATTTTATATGGGCGTCTTCAGCATTGTCTCTTATAAAAAACTATAACCCCGCAATAAAAATCTTACTTGTCGCATTTGACTCAAATATACGTATTGCCGATAAAAAACTCGGATACGATGAATTAATTCTAATAAACAAAAAATATTTCTCTTCAAAAAACATTGCAATAAGATATATTTATAAAATTCTTTTCTGCATTATAAATTACAGAAAATTTAGAAAATATGAGACCCTATTGTTCATGGATCAATTATCATGGGTTTGCTTTATTGCAAAATATTTTTTCAGAATTAAAAACATTATAGGACCAGATCTGGCATGGTTCGGTTATAACATTAAAAACCAAGACTCAAAGTATTATACTCAAACTATATCCATGCCTGCTGATTCAGACAAAATCCATATGTCAGCAAGATATCAAATTCTCATAAGAGCCTTATTTAAAACATCCAATCTGTCAATGCCGCTATTTCCCGATACCACGCATCTGTCAGATAAAATAAAACATATTTTAGCAGGAACTAAAAAATATAAAGTAGTGTTTTGTATGCAAGGTTCGGTACAATGGAGATATTGGAATTTTGATTATTTTAAAGAAGTTATTGAAAAATTAAATGGCACAATGAACGCCACTTTTTTTATTGTGGGAAGCGGTCAGGAACAAATAAAAAAAGCCGATAATTTAAAAACAAGTATGCCGTATGCAGATATAAGAAACATTTGCGGGCAAACATCTTTATTGGAATTACACGAGTTTTTTAAATCAACCGACTTATTGATATCCGTTGATACTGGCTGTATTCATATAGCAAGCCTCGCTAAAATCCCGGTTATTTCGCTGCACGGGACCACTTTGCCGGAACAGTCTCGTCCTATGAGCCACAAGGCGGTTCCGTTATGTTCTTACAGAAGCTGCTCTCCGTGCAACGAAAAAATAGCCCTAACCGGAAAAATTTGCAATAATATACAGTGTATGCACGATATTACTCCCGAAATTGTTTTTGAAGAAGCAAAAAAAATATTACTAAAAGAAGATATAAAATGACGGAAGCTGCAAATAAAACGATATGCGCCGTAATAATAAGTTATGAACCGGACGAAGCACTTGTCAGATTATATGATTCTGTAAAACAACAGGCAGACGAAATTATAATCATAGACAACGCAAGCCGCAGCGAACAATCAAAAAAAATTTTACTAGGTTTGTCCGAAAAAACAAAAGTTATATTCAATGAACAGAACTACGGCATATCAAAAGCTCTTAATCAGGGTGCGCTGTATGCGATTAAAAATAATTACAAATGGCTTTTGACTCTTGATCAGGACAGTGAATTCATTCATGGAACATACGATTTGCTGCTTAAAGCCTATGAAACTCTGCCAGATACAGAAAAAACCGTATTAATTGCTCCGTCTTATATTGAAAAAGTAGATATTAAACCAAACGAAACTTTTTCTCTTCCGGCGATTGAAAAAATAAAATGGAAAGACAAAACTCTGGTTATAACATCCGGAAGTCTTATAAAAACAGAAGCGTTTGCATCGGTCGGTTTTTTTGAAGAAAAACTTTTTATAGATAAAGTGGATTTGGACTTTTGTTTTAAATTAAGAAAAAACGGTTTTAAATGTAAAACTGCCGAAAACTTAAATTTTATGCACGAAATAGGCAAACCGGTTTATAAGTTATTTTTTAAAATAGCAAATTTATCAGCGCAAAGAAGATATTACAGTTCAAAAAATGCGGTATATATGTTAAAAACTTATTTCGGATATGCACCTTTTTCAATGATGTTTTTGCTGCTGAAAAGTTCCGTTTTACTGGCTCCTTTAAAAATATTACTATTTGAAAAACAAAAATTTATAAAAATTAAAAATATATATAAAGGTTTTATTGACGGCTTACTAAACCGTTACTGATAAAAAATGATTAATAAATTTATATACAAATCGGCTGATTTTCTGTTTCTGTTGATACCGTTTCTTGATTTTACGCTGTATATAGACTGCAAATTTGCGGATATCAGATTTACATATTTAATATATATTTTTTATTTTTTAATACATATCAAAAATTTTATATCATCCGTTAATTTTTTTGATTTGGTTAAAAAACACAGATTCGTTGCGGCTGCGGCCGCAATAATCGCGGCAGTATCGGCTTATAACATATCGGCAGGAAACAACACCATTTTCTTATTTTTAAAACAGGTGTTTATTATTTCGGCTACGGCTTTTATTTCTTTTATGTTCGTTTTTAACAATAAAAATAATCTTGAATACATAGTAAATCTTTATATAAAAATATGTTTTATATTTGCGGCCGTTGGAATTTTTCAGGAATATTCGCATTTTATAGATTTTAAATACGGATATTTCTACGATTACATACAGCTCAACAACCAACTGAGTTTTTCAGGCGGCATGCTGCGCGTAACAAGCCTGACAAATGAACCTTCATTTTTAATTTATGCCCTGATGCCGGCATTTTATATGGCCTTAACGTCGTTTTTAACAAAAGCGCGGCAGACTCTTCTCATACAATTGAGAAATATAACGATTATTTTATGCGTATTTCTAACTTATTCATCTTTAGGTTATACCGGTATTTTCCTTTCTTTTGTCTCAATATTGTTTTGGAATATCAGGCAAATAAAATTTTCAAGAGTCTTATTATTTATCATAATAGGTATGTTTCTGTTTTTATTGGGTAAAAATGCGGTATCAGAAAGATTTTTCTACACATACAAACAACTTGCACATTCCGTAAATGTTGAAAGCAAAGAGGCAAAAAAATATGTAAATATGTCATCTTACTATCTGGCTCTTCATGCAAAAAGAGCGTTTGACGATTTCAAACACAAACCTGTTTTCGGCGCCGGACTCGGCTCTTACACATATCCTGAACATGCCGTCAGCGTTTATAAAAAATTCAGTTATAATAATTTTTTTCAGGTATCAAGCGAAGATGTTGTAAATACGTCATTTCGAATATTATCGGAACTGGGCCTTTTCGGCATTACTCTATTACTTATATTTTTATTTTACAATTATATTTTTGATTTATCGTTTCAGAATAAAACAAATTACTTTATCATTATTAATAATGCATGTTTAATATACATAATATTAAGGCTGATAAGAAACGGTTCTTATTATTCCGACGGATTATGGATATTCGTTTTTATGTATTATTATTCAAAAAAACTCTTTTTGGAACAAAATAAAAATGAAAAAGCTTGAAATAGTAATCGTAAGCTACAATTCGCGCTTCTGGCTCAGGAAAACTCTTGATTCTCTGAAGAAATTTTATATTCCTTTTTCAAAACATAATATAAAAATAACTCTTGTGGATAACGCAAGTTCGGACGGAACCGCAGACATCATAAAAAGTGAATACTCTTACGTAAATCTTATCAAATCGGATAAAAACACAGGATTTTCGGCAGGCAATAATCTTGCTTTGAAAATTTCTGAAGCCGACTATATAATGCTGCTTAATTCCGATATGGAACTGACCGAAAAATCAAAAAATATCGATATATTAACGGATTATCTTGAAAACAATCCGGATACAGGAATAATAACTCCTAAATTACTGCTATCAAACGGACATATTGATATGGCATGCCACAGAGGAGAACCGAATCTTTTAGATATTTTCTTTTATTTTGCCGGATTTGAAAAACTGTTGCCGAAATTTAAATTTTTCAATAAATATCACATGCTCTCTGAAGATTTCTCAAAAACTCATGAAGTTGATGCGGTAACCGGCGCCTGCATGATAATGAAAAACAGCGTTTTAAAAAAAATCGGGTATTTTGACGAGCGTTTTTTTATGTATTCCGAAGATATGGACTTATGCAGACGTTTTAGAATGTCCGGTTATAAAATAATATATTATCCGGAAATTGAAATAATACACCATAAGTATAAATCAGGCCTTTCAAGCGCAAATGAAAACACAAAAAAAATCATATCAAGACATTTTTACAATTCATTACTGCTCTATTATGACAAATATTATAAGAACTCATGGTATTATAAAACTGCCAGACCGCTTTTAAATCTTTTTATACTTTTAAAAACAAGAAAAAATTAATTGCTATAATATAACAATGAGAATTTCAAAGAAAAAAATTTCATTATTTTTTTTGCTGCTTATTTCGGACACTCTGGCTTTGCTGCTGGCATGCTGCGCGGCTTTTTATTTGAGATTTTTTGTTTTTGATTCTTTTTTCGCTCCGCAGCTTTTGGACAAATCGTTTCTGATAAAATATTTAACTGCAATAAAATTTCTAATACCGATTTGGCTTATAACGGTAAATATATCAAAAAATTACAAATATTTTTTTGCAGCTCCTATGGACGAATTTGTAAGAACTGTAAAAGTCGTTTCCGTATTTGTTTTATCTTTTATAGTTTTCTTATTTCTTGTAAAACAGGATTATTCAAGAACAGTATTCATATTTTTGTGGTTTATGCTTATAGCGTTTATGTTTATTGAAAGACAGTTATTTAAAATGTGGGCCGGATATGCTTTAAAACTGCTTAACAAAAGAAACAATATTTTAATGATCGGCAAAAATGTGAAAAAATACAGAGAATTGTTTAAAAACAATCCTTTAAACAAAGTTTTTTATTATCCGCTTATACTTAAAATATCCGATATTGAAAAAGTAAAAAATTCAATTTTAAAAAAACAAATCAAACAGATAATTGTAGTTGACCACGCCATGTCAGATTCGGAAATACTGGCATTCTACGACTGGGCTGAATTTAACGGAATACTTTTCAAAGTTCTTCCGAGCGAACTTCAGATATGCAGAGGAGAAATTGTCGTAGATTCTGCGCTCGGAATACCTCTATTCCAGTTTATTTCAAACTCACTTAACGGAGTTGAATCTTTTTTAAAAAAATTTATGGATATTTTTATCTCTCTTTTTATTCTTGTTTTATTGTCGCCGTTTCTGCTTATTCTGGCGATAGTAATAAAAATTGAAAGCAGAGGCAACATAATTTACACGCAGATAAGGCAGGGATACCGCGGCAAACATTTTAAATTTTATAAATT
>CAYTCB010000074.1:0-5098 GCA_964436195.1 uncultured Elusimicrobiaceae bacterium | reverse complement strand
AGGAGAATCATAAAGGCAAAATAAGTTTTAAAACAAGATACAGGCAAGGCTCAGTTTTTACTATTACCCTTCCGATGTCAAAAAATACTGAAGAAGCGGCAATTACTCAATAAATACACATACATATGTATTTTAATTTCTAGCCAAAATATGCTATAATGTTAAAACAGTGTTTAATATAAGTGAAAATGTAGCGTTCATACGTAATAAGATAACTGAAATTGCACCCGGAAGAAAAGTCTCCTTTGTTGCAGTTACCAAAACTTTTAGTCCCGGTTGCATAGAAGAAGCGCTCAGGGCCGGCATAACAGATATAGGCGAGAGTAAGATTCAGGAAGCTTTGCCTAAATTTGATGTTCTTTCAAATAATAAAGTATTTAAAGATGCGAAAAAACATTTTATAGGGCATCTTCAGTCTAACAAAGCAAAAAAAGCTGTTTTAAATTTTGATTTGATACAATCTTTGGACAGTATTGGTTTGGCCGGTGATATAAACAGACATGCCGGAGAAATAAATAAAATTCAAGAGTGTCTTATCGAGCTAAAAATATCCGATGAAAATACGAAATATGGAGTTTCTGCATCGGCTGTGAATGAAATTTTTGATTACTGTAAGAACAGTTGTTTAAATATTAAAATACGCGGAATAATGGCAATAGCTCCTTATTTTGAAAACAAAGAAGAGGTGAGACCTTATTTCAAAAGTGCTAAAGATGTTTTTAGCGAATTACAGAACAGATGCGGCGAAAAAACATTTGAAATTTTATCTATGGGGATGTCAGGCGATTTTGATATAGCATTGCAGGAAGGGGCCAATATGGTCAGAATAGGATCGGCTTTATTTGGAGAAAGAATATATGATAAATAAAAGATTTTATGATAAAAAAACAGTATTTATAGGATCCGGCAACATGGCTGAGGCTATAATTTCCGGTTTTATAAAAAATGATATTGTAAAAAATTCAAATATTGTTTGCAACGATATATCTGAAGAGAGACTCAATATATTATCGCATAAATATGCCGTAAGCATACAGCAGGATAAAGCAAGTGCTCTTGAAAATGCAGAAATAGTTTTTCTTTCAACTAAACCGCAGCAATTTAGCAGTATATTTAAAGACTATTCCGCAGAATTAAAAAAAGCAAAAATTATCGTATCAATTGCGGCAGGTGTAACGACAGAATTTATAGAAAAATTTCTTCCTCAGAATGTTGTAATAAGAGTGATGCCAAATACTCCTGCGCTTGTCGGAAAAGGGGCGATAGCGGTTTCAGGAGGCAAAAATGCAAGCCAAGACGACATTCAGGATGTTGCCGACCTGTTTTCTGTCATAGGAAGAGTTGAATGTGTAGCAGAAAATCTGATGAACGCAATAACAGCAGTTTCAGGTTCCGGTCCGGCTTATATTTTTTATCTTTCTGAAATTATGAGAGATACTGCCGAAAAATTCGGTATTCCTCATGATGTTGCAAAACATCTCGTATATCAGACCATATACGGATCAGGCAAAATGCTTATAGAGAGCGGACTTGATGATACTGTTTTAAGAAAACATGTTACATCTCCCGGCGGAACTACAGAAAAAGCAATAGAGGATTTTGAAAAAAATAATTTCAGACAAATCGTTTTTTCAGCTTTGGATAAGGCAAAAAAAAGAGCTGAAGAACTTTAGATATATTTTAGCATTTAAGAGGTGTGAAAATGATTATTAAAGTCAGGGTTATTCCAAACTCAAAAAGAAATGATGTCGTAAGCAGAATTGGCTCAATTTTGAGAGTTAAAATAGCAGCTCCTGCCGTCGAAGGCAAAGCAAACGAAGAGTTATGTGATTATTTGTCTGATTTTTTTGACGTTTCAAGATCAAATGTTTTGCTCAGAAAAGGTGAGCGCGGCAGAGAAAAAACCATAGAAATTACAGGAAGAACCGAAGAAGAATTGGAAGAAGTCTTAGGTACTATTCCGTGATTAGCAGAGAATAATAGATGAAAAAAGAGATAGCGAAGACTTTATTTTGGCAGAACAATACGCTTCATTTACTTGATCAGCTTCTTTTACCGGGTACGGTTTCATATAGAAAGTGCAAGACTTACAAAGATGTATCAGATGCCATAAAAAACATGATAGTAAGAGGAGCTCCAGCAATAGGTGTTGCCGGAGCCTTTGGTGTTGTGCTTGCAGGAGCAAAAGCCGCAAGACTTTCGCCTATTGAAAAAATCTCTTATATAAAAAAAGCCTCGATTGAACTGATATCAGCAAGACCCACTGCAGTTAATTTAAAATGGGCCGTTGAAAGAATGGCGAAAGTTGCCGAAAAGTCTGTTAATCTTAACCCTCATAATTATTTAATGGCTCTTGAACAGGCTGCAAATGATATTTATGATGAGGATATTGCAATAAATAAAAAAATGGGAGAGCTTGGCGCAAGGCTTTTGAAAAAAGATTCAATAGTTTTGACTCACTGCAATGCAGGAGCTCTTGCGACAGCCGGTTACGGTACGGCTCTAGGCGTTATAAGAACGGCTTACAGAGACGGTAAGATAAAAAATGTTTTTGTTGATGAAACAAGACCGTATCTGCAGGGTGCAAGACTTACTGCCTGGGAAATGCAGCAGGAAAAAATACCGTATACTCTTATAACTGATAATATGGCCGGTTATATGATGAAAACAAATAAAATAGATGCTGTGATAGTAGGTGCTGACAGAATTGCCATGAACGGAGATGTCGCAAACAAAATAGGTACGTATTCACTTTCAATACTTGCAAAATATCATAAAATACCTTTTTTTGTTGTGGCTCCGACGTCTACAATAGATTTTAATACAGTTTACGGTTCGAAAATAGTTATAGAAGAAAGATCAGCAGAAGAAGTATTAAAAATAAACGGCAAAGATATAGCGCCTAAGGGAACAGTTGTAAGGCATCCCGGTTTTGACGTTACTCCGGCAGCCAATATTACCGTTATTATTACTGAGAAAGGCGTATTTAAACCTAATAAAATTTCTACTTTGAAAAAAAATTAAAACAAAAAACAGTAACGAAGTTTTATATTGAATATATTAACTGATATATAATCGTATTTGGGGAAAAGGTTAAATAAAAAATGGAAAACAACGAAAAAAAAGATTATTCAAAAACTGTAAATCTGCCTAAAACTGATTTTGCAATGAAGGCAAATCTTCCTCAGAGAGAACCTGAGTTTATTTTAAAATGGCAGAATTCAAAAATTTATCAAAAGATGAGAGCAAAAAATAAAGGCAAAGAAAAATTTATTTTGCATGACGGGCCTCCGTATGCAAACGGCAATCTTCATCTGGGTCACGCTTTGAACAAAGTTTTAAAAGATCTTGTCGTAAAATATAAAAACATGAAAGGATTTGACACTCCTTTTACGCCTGGCTGGGACTGTCACGGTCTTCCGATAGAAACTCAATGTTTAAAAGAATTAAAAACAGATAAAAATAACGTAGATAAAAAAATATTTAGAAAGCAGGCTTCTGATTTTGCAAAAAGATTTGTAAATATACAAAAGGAAGGTTTTATACGTTTGGGTGTTTTTGCAGACTGGGATAAACCTTATCTTACGCTTGACCACAAATATGAAGCTTCAATAGTAAAGGTATTCGGTGAATTGGCCGAAAAAGGTTTTTTGTTCAGAAAAAAGAAACCTGTTTACTGGTGCGCTTCATGTGAAACTGCTCTTGCCGATGCAGAAGTCGAATATGCAGATCACAGTTCTGATTCGATATTCGTAAAGTTTCAGGTAGTTGAACCGTCTGCCGCCCTCAAAGATAAAAATTTGTCGGATTATTCTGTTTTGATATGGACGACAACTCCGTGGACTCTGCCTTCAAACGTAGCTTTGGCTTTTTCGCCTAATGCCGTTTATGCAGCATGTGAATTTAAAACAGGCTCTAAAATAGAAAAATTAATAGTAGCAAAAGAACTTTTGGAAAATGTAAAAAATAAAATAAGCGCAGATTCATACAATGTCAATGATGAGTTTCCTGGAATATCACTTGAATATATAAAATGTAAAAATCCTATAGTCGACAGATTATCGACAGGAATTTTGGCGGATTTCGTCAGTATGGAAGACGGAACAGGTATCGTTCACATAGCTCCGGGGCACGGGCAGGAAGATTATCAAGCCGGGATAGCTTACAAACTTGATATAGTTTCTCCTTTAAACGATAAAGGGCAATTTACGAATCAGGTTCCTGAGTTTGAAGGTATAAATGTTTTCAAAGCCAATCCTCTCATAATAGAAAAATTAAAAAGTGAAGGTAAGGTTCTTGCAAGTTTGAAGATAGATCATTCATATCCTCACTGCTGGAGATGCAAAAAACCCGTTATATTCAGAGCGACTCCGCAATGGTTTATGAGCGTTGAACATAATAATTTAAGAAAAAATCTTTTAGATGAGATAAAAAATGTCGGCTGGATACCAAAATACGGCGAAAACAGAATAACTTCAATGATAGAAACAAGACCGGACTGGTGTTTAAGCAGACAAAGATTATGGGGAGTTCCTCTTCCGGTATTTTATTGTAAAGAATGCGGGGAAGCAGTAGTTGATAAAAAGATTATAGATAAAGTGGCGGATTTATTTGCAGAACACGGAGCCACAATATGGTTTGAAAAAACAGCCGAAGAGCTTCTTGAGGGTTTTGACGTCAGATGTTCTTCATGCGGCAAAAAAGAGTTTAAAAAAGAAGAAGATATACTTGATGTGTGGTTTGATTCGGGAGTTTCTTCGGAAGCCGTTTTGTCAAGCGGCAACTATGACGACTTGCAGTTTCCGGCCGATATGTATCTTGAAGGAAGCGACCAGCACAGAGGATGGTTTCAAACTTCTCTTTTGCCTGCTGTTGCGTTAAAAGCAAAAGCACCGTATAAAACCGTTTTGACACACGGATTTCTTGTAGACGGACAAGGTAAAAAAATGTCAAAATCTTTAAAAAACGGAATGGAACCTGAACAAATAATCAGTAAATACGGGGCAGATGTTTTAAGGCTTTGGGTTGCAAGCTGCGACTACAGAGAAGACGTAAGAGTTTCAGAAGAAATATTAAAAGGTCATATTGACGCTTATAG
>CAYTCB010000073.1:0-5278 GCA_964436195.1 uncultured Elusimicrobiaceae bacterium | reverse complement strand
ATATCCAGCTCGTGTCAACGTCTCCGTATGCGCCTTCAAGATAAACATTTTTTACACCGTATTTTTTATCAAACAAATCTATTATATTGCTGATATTTTTTTGAACTTTAGGATGGCAGTGCAGATCCTGTATATTTATGATTACTCTGTCTGTCGACGCAAAATGGGCATCAGTGATTTTCCCGTAGGAATATGGCAGCGCAAAATCGGTAAATATCTGTTTAAACTGCTGCGTCGCGCGCAAATTGCCGGTAACCGAAGCCGCAGCCTGTCCGCTAACGCTTGTAAGCAAGAAACAGCTTGCCACTAAAACAGATATTATTCTTTTTATATTCACTGTCACAAACTCTACCTCATTTAAAAAAACGTCTATACTGAATTTTATGCCGCGCTGAGAATACTCTTTACGGCAAATACCGACACTTTTACTTCTTTATCTATTCCTATCTGTCTGAATCTGTCCTGCAGCAATATATTGAATTCCTTAAATTCCGCTATTGCTCCCGGCACATCTGACAACAAACTTATCTTATATTCATTGTCTATACATATACGCCCGATATTGCCTTCTACACCTTCCATCTTGTTCATTATTGACTGCATATACTCTTCGGCAGTCATATTTGAATCTATAAATTCCGTTGCCAGCAATTTCATTGTGTCCTGTCCTGACAGCCACAACTGCACAGCTCTAATTAATACCGCCTCTCTAAATTTCCCGTTTTCAAATTTCTTAAATTCTTCCGCTTTGATATCAATGCCGTTATTCGCCATTTCAGTTAATATTTTTTCTTCTGCCGTCTTCATTACTATTACTCTTATAAATGCAGATATCTTTTGGGTTGAATCGCTATCATTCATTAAGTGGTCTATTCTGCTCTTTGCCTTTTCATTTAGAGATTTATAGAAATCACTTTGTCTTATCTGTTCTATCTGTCTTATTGCTTTTTCTCTTTTTGCCTGATTTTCCGGTTTAACTTCTTCAGTTAAATCTTCTTCCAGTATGTCTGAAATTGAGCCTATTAACTCTTTTATCTTTGTTTCATCACTTGCATCTATCGCATATTTTATATTAACTTTAAGACCTGCTCTGTATTCTTTCTTTTGTTTGTCTTTTGCTGTTTTTGCTTGCTTGATTGCATCTTTTCTGTCGCTCAATATTTCCGTATTATCTACAACTATTGCCATGACGCTGTCTTTGCTCAATACAGAATCTATATTTTGTTCCGTTATGCCTTCCGCTTCAACTCTTCCTATACTGCCGTTTATGTATAGCGATTCAGCGTTGACTACAGGTATAATTCCATATTTATTCCATATATCTATTCCTGCTTCTGCCAACATCTTATAAATATCATCGTTAAACTTAATTGAGATCCCGCCTTTTGCCAATGCTTTTGCTTTAAGTCCTTCCAAAAGTTTTATCGACTTATTATAATCCTGCAAACCGCTCGCATCTATTTTAGCTCCGTCATATATTACAGATTCTGCTCCTATAATACCTGCATGTCTGACAATAAACTTATATCCTTCTTTCTGCATTTTTTCTATATCACGGCTATTTTCGGCAGCCTGCTGCTCGGTTATAACAAATATTGTCGCTCCGCTTGCCGAACATTCATTTTTACATATCGTATCGTTTATTTTACCCGTTCTTTTCGTTAAATCCAACTCTATTCCTTTGACTATCATTACGGCAGCCTGCGCGTCTGTATGCGAGTTTTCCATTGCTTTTATAGTTTCATCATAATTTGCCTTATCAGTCACAACAATCTGATTTATTCCCTTAAATGCTTCTGACTTTAGACCTTCTGTCTGCATATTTGCAAACATTTCTTTTAATTGCTCAATATCTGCTCCGGCTAAGCCGCTCTTTGAATAGAACATTAATTCTTTGCTTTCTGAATTCCAATACGCTCTTACTGCTGCACCGTTATAGGTCCCGGCCGTCCCTATTTTTTTACTGCCTTTTAATTTTGCTTTTTCATCTTTCTGTACTGCTACAGCCGTGGCAACATTTAACCCTTCCTGCCTAAGTTCTTCAGCTTTTGAACTGTCATTTATTACTAACAGAATTTCCTTCGTATCAAATTCATTCTTTTCTAAACTTTCTATAGCTTGTTTGCCTATGACTATTGTTATTGCCGTTTTTTGTACAGTCTCTATAGGATTCGATGCTGTTTTTACTTGTTCTAATATGCTTTTTATTTTCTCTGATTGAGATGAGCTTACAGCCGGCGTTACTCCAGATAGAATTCCATTACCATATTCAATTAAAGCGTTCAATGCCACTGCTACCTCTTTATCTACAGAATCACTATCGAAAATTACTGGCGTTGTACCCCTAAAACCTATCCTAGTTTCATCATGCACTATACCATCAATATAAACAGCAAGGTTCCCAATATTTAATTTTTTACGCAGTGGATTACTGGCATCTTCATCCAACGTTATTTGAAGCAATGGGAATTTTTCTTGAAATTCTTGAAGAAAGGAACTATTATCTTTAATTTTTGACATCGCAGACATTAATGCATTTTTATTGCCCGAACTCGTATAGTCGATAACTTCCTCACCTGCCGATTTCGCGTTTTCTATAGACTTTCTTCCATATTCTACTAACAAATCTACTATTTTCATTATCTCTTCTTTATCTTCGATAGTTAATTTTCTATTAGGCTCCACAATAATATTGCCGCCGTAGGTAAAAACAACTTTAACAGATTCACTTTCAAAACCACCATTATCAAACTTATATTGCGGATATTGTTTTTCTAATTTTTTCAATAATCCACCTGTACTTAATTTCTGGAAAAAAACTCTGTCTATTGCTTCTTTTTTATGTTGTTGGTTATTTTTTCTATTAAATTCCATCATTTCCTTAAGTTCTTCCATAATATTTTTTATGATTAAATCAGGATCTGACGAATCTGTTATCTCAACAACTATTTTAGTATTACCACTCTCTATATTTAATTTTTTATAGGTGGAATCATTTTCAAAACTAAGTTGATTAATACCAATTACATCTGAATATTTAGGTTTAAGAGCAAAGCGACCGCGATAACGCTCATCTTCACTATCACTTGGGTTTTGCACTAATTCTTTTATAATAGCTCCAAGAATTTCTTTTCTTCTGTTTATAATTTCTTCAACTGATTCCACCGGTGCGTTTGCTTCTATCTCTAGTATCTCTCTTATTGTGTCTGGTTTAATGCGGAGCCCATCATTTTCTTCTTCCGTTGCCTTTCTTTCCGCGTCTTTTTGCACTTGTGTTAAATATTCTATTAAGCTTTCTCTTGTGGTTAAACTTGCTATTTTCTCTTGTTCATCATCCAAAACTTTATGCATTTTTTCTATATCTGCGGCAGATGTGTTTGCTAAATATTTGTTCAATACTTCCAAAGAGTCTACATAGTTTTCTATTCTCTGCATTTGCTCTGCTATTTCGTTCTCAGATACTTTATCAACATTTAGTTTCTTTAATATTGTTTCGACCATCTTTAATGCTATTTCATCTTGACTTTTGCCTTTTGCTATCATCCTTCTTATCGTATCCATCGTTCCTTTCCGAAAAACACCTTCAAAAGCAAATCCAAAATGTCCCATTCCTTTAATTTTAGCCTCTATTTCTTCTTCAACTGAATTTATCATTGTATCCGGTAATTCCAATCTCATATTAGATTGTTTTATATTCCAGTTCATATGCGGAACGACCGTCGAAATTACTTTTATCGCTAAATCAGTAAAAAGTCCCAATAATAAAATTGACGTTACGGGATTTATAATAAACGTTATTATTGCAGTTATTCCTATCGCCGTTCCTATTATTGTTCCTCTAAATGATATATTAACAATATTATTCAACGCTTCTTTTACAGTATTTTCTACGCCGGCATCAAAATTATGCGCCTTAAAAAACTTATCTTTTACGCTTGGCACAAATGCTGACAATGCTATGAACGGCGCTTCTATCAAGGCCACCAATAATGCTCTTAATTTAGGGTTTTTCTCCTGCGTTAAACCATATTTGTCCGCAAATCTGCCTGCCAAAGGTAATTCCAGCTTCGTCTTTATTGTACTCTCTGATTCATCTGCCAAGTTGCTAGCAGGTATTTCCGTTTTTTCAATGCCGGCGATTTCGGTTTCGGCAAGAACCGTTTCAATGCGCGAAACTTTCTGTTTAAAATCTTTTAGAGCAGCTTCCTTATCTGCCTCCGAAATAAATGCGGACGAAATTCCGTTTCTTGCGACGGCTTTAACCATATTCCAGTTCATAAAAGAACTATGCCCCGTCAATAAAAACATAAAATATTCCATCGTTATATCGCTTGCGCAAATTGCGTTGTTATCGGTACAGATAGTAACCGGCACTCCCGCATCCAGAAAATTTTGGATAGGATGCTGTTGCAGGCCGCGCGTATTTATAGGAATAGACAAAATATTACAAACTCCGCAAATTTCAACCGTCGCTCCCGAATTTTTAAGAACTTCCATAGCGGCGGGATCCGTTATCGCTTGAACTCCGTGTCCTATTCTGTCAACTCCCAACCCTACCGCTTCTCCTATTGACAAATACCCGTCTCTTCCTGTTCCTTCAACGTATCCCTCAGGAGATTTTTCGGCGCGGTCAAATTTAGGAGTTTCGCCGGAATGAATAGTCAGCCCTATCTTTTTTGCTACGTTTTTAGCGTTATGATTTCTTATAACTTCGTATACCTTAGAAAATGCACTCGGCGCCCAACCCGTATCTTCCGGACCGGCGATATCAAATCCGAAAGATATATCGGAATATTTTTTCTGATACTCTTCAGATTCAGCTATTTTAACGGCAAGTTCGGCTTCGGCCATAGCGGCTTCAATGCTTTGATCCCAATCGGTTCCTCTGTAACCAAGAAAGACCAAACTTGTTTTAGGAGGTTTTATTCCTCTTTTAGCCAACTCTTCGCAAGTGCCTTTAATAGCGTCTAAAATTATCTTTGCGCCTTCTTCGGGAGCTAAAGCCTTTCCGTTTGCATCTCTCAAACTGTCAACGGCGCACCTTATTTCAACAATTGTCTGCCCCTGCTTAACGGCATCTGTAATAATACCTTTAATAACTGCTTTGTAATCTTCGTCAGTACTTATAACGCTGGCTATTGCTCCGTAAACTTCATTAAATTTATCTAAATTGGCGAATCCTTTTTCAGCTTCAGAATACGCATTTTCTAATTTTTCATCTAATTTCTGCTGCAATATAAAAGCAGCCGCTTTTATCTGGTCAAAATCTTTTTTCAGT
>CAYTCB010000072.1:0-5281 GCA_964436195.1 uncultured Elusimicrobiaceae bacterium | reverse complement strand
CTGTTTGTTTTTTTTACGTCTATTTCAAAACCGGTTACGGTAAAATTTTTTTTTGCGAGCTCGACGGCCAAAGGAAGACCGACATATCCGAGACCTATAACTCCGACTGACGCTTTATGTAAATTGATTTTTTGCAGAAGCTGTTTGTACACTTTCAGACTCCGTTAGTTTTAATAAAAATCCGCTTAAAATATGCGGATTGTTTCACAATTATGACGTGTTATGATTTGTAATCCGGTTTTAATATGATTTTTATTTTATCAAAAAAAACGAAATTATACAAGTATATAATTTCTATTAAAAAAAATACAGGGATATCTTTTTCAAGATACCCCTGTTAATTTTTAGCCCGTCTTAATGTTCAAATATTGTTTTTGTCATTAAGTTACTTTGCAACAGCCTGAGCGTCTACTGCAGGTACAGTTTCTGTTGATGCGGCTACATCTGCTGGAACTGTTGTATCGGTAGCTGCAACAGCTACTTCTTCAGTTGCTACAGGAGCAGCAACTTCTTCTTTTTTGCAACCCAATACGAACAAAGACAAACAAAAAAACGCAAATAATGCTTTCTTCACTTTTACTCATCCCCTTTTTTTATAGTTTTTTTATATTCTTTCAATTTCCATTTATGCAACCATTGGAAATCATCAAATTGAAAGAAATTTATTTATTAATTTCTTAAAATTATTCCTAAATCTTTTTCAAGTTTTCCAAGCAAAGCCTGCATATCGGCGTTTACTTCAGAATCATTAAGCGTCTTATCAGAATGTCTGTAAGAAAGGCTTAAAGAGTAACTAACCTTACCGTTTCCTAATTTTTCATTTTCATAAACTGAAAACAAACTGAATTCTTTTAATATTCCGCCGGTTTTCATTATTTGTTTCATGATCTTTTCTATTCTTTCAAACGGAATTTTTTTATCGCATACTATCGATATGTCTCTTTTTACCGCAGGAAACTTAGCTGCCGGCTGATAAAAACATATCTTTGACAAAGAACCAGTATCTATAAGACTTACATTAATCTCAGCGTAAAAAACATCATCTGCAAAATCGGAAGAAATATCAGGTCTTAAAACTCCGAACTGACCGACGACTTTGCCTCTGTAAACTACCGACGCTGTTTTACCGGGATGATAGTATTTCTCAGGAAATCTGTTTTCCTCAATACTAAAACCTTTAGGTAATATAGCTGATATTATACCACTTATAAAATTAAAGTCAAATAGGCAGACGTTTTTAAACCCTTCCCATTTCCACCAATCAGCCCAAACATTACCGTATGCTATAAATGCAATTGCCTTATTTTCTCCTCTGTCATTGAAGATTTTTCCGGTTTCAAAAAGCTTTATTTCAGTTGCTCCCTGCCCTGCATTAAAATTTAAATTTTTAAGAAGGCCCGGCAGAAGAGAAGGTCTCAAAACCTCATTTTCTTTTGAGATCGGGTTTGCTATCTTATAAGCGTGTTTTAAATAAAGTTTATCAAGATCTTTTATCTCGGCGAAACTGTAATTTACAGCTTCGCAAAAACCAAGACCTTTAAGATTGTCACAGACTTCGGATATGAATTTTGCAGTGTGCTTATCCTGCTGTTTATCTGCAATTATGACTTTATTTTCGGTCAATACCGGAATATTTTCATAACCGTCTATTCTTGCAATTTCTTCTATGAGATCTATTTCCTGTTTGATATCATTTCTCCACGACGGTATTTCAGCTATAAGAACATTTTGAACTTTTGAACTTATTTCGATTCCGAGGAATCTCAAAATATTTGCAATTTTCTTTTCGTCTATCGAATAGCCTAAAACCTTTTTGACTCTTTCAGCTCTTAGCTGTATTACAAGTCTTTCATTATCTTTTGAATTGACGTCTTCTCTTAATTCAAGACGTCCCGATGCAAATTCGGCAATAAGATTGATGGCTCTCCATGACGCTTTTTCGGCGACTTCCCATGAAGTTCCTCTTTCAAATCTGTAAGACGAATCCGTTGATATATTAAGAATTCTTGATGTTTTTCTTATGTTGCCGGGATCAAAAACAGCGCTTTCCAAAAATATATCTGTCGTCGCATTTGTTACTGACGAGAAAGACCCGCCTATAATTCCTGCTACGGCAAGAGATTTCTCTTTATCTGCTATAACAAGCATGCTTTTATTTAACTCATGAGTTTTATTATCAAGAGTGTCAATACGTTCATTATCTAAAGCTTTTCTTACTATTATTTTGTCTCCGCTTACCTTTGAGCTGTCAAAAGCGTGAAGCGGATGTCCAAATTCAAGCAGCACGTAATTTGTTATGTCGACAACGTTATTTATTGATTTGATTCCGCAGCTTTCTAATCTGTCCGATATCCACTTGGGAGACGGGCCTACTTTGACGTCTTTTATGTGGCATCCTATATATCTTGAACACAATTCAGGCACAGTGTTTTCAACAAGATTTTTTTCTGTAAATTTTGATTTTTTTATTGCGGGAAGATTAACGACTTTTTCAAGTTTTGCGCCTATTTCTCTGGCGATTCCCCAGTGGCTCAAACAGTCTCCGCGGTTTGTAGTTATTTCTATCTCAAGAATAGTATCGATGTTTCCCAAAATATCTTCAAGTTTTTTGCCCAGAGGAGTTTCCGGATCCAATATCATTATGCCGTCTGATGATTCTTTTAATCCAAGTTCTTCTTCAGAGCAAATCATTCCGTCTGATGCAATGCCTCTGATTTTAGTCGGTTTTATTTCGAAATTGCCGGGAAGAACGGCTCCTATCGTAGCAAAAGGAATAATCTGGCCGGCGTCTACGTTTGCTGCTCCGCAGACAACTTCATAATCTCTAGTTCCGTCGTTTACTCTGCACAATGACAGTTTGTCCGCATTAGGATGTTTTTGTTTATCTGTTACTTTTGCTGTGATAACACCGGTCCATTTTATGCCGCCCGATACTATTGAAGTTTCAATCCCCAAAAAAGTAAGAGTTTTTGCCAGCTCCTGAGCCGGCAAATCAAAATCTATTAATTCTTTAAGCCAGTTATATGAAATTTTCATGTTACAGTTATCCTTCTTTTGAATTTAAAATTGTTTTAAAACCCTTATATCGTTTTCGTATAATACTCTCATGTCGTCGATTCCGTTTTTAAACATTGCAAATCGCTCAACGCCGAGTCCGAAAGCATAACCTGTATATTTCTCACTGTCGTATTTTACCGCTTTAAAAACATTCGGATGAACCATTCCGCATCCTAAAACCTCGAGCCATCCAGTCTGTTTGCAGACTCTGCAGCCTTTTCCGCCGCAAAGAACGCATTTTATGTCAACTTCGGCAGACGGTTCGGTAAACTGAAAGTGGGAAGGTCTGAATCTTAAATCAACTTCCTGCCCGAAAAGTCTGTGAATAAACAAAGTAAGAGTTCCTTTAAGTTCGGCAAAAGTTATATTCTCTCCTACAACAAGTCCCTCAATCTGATGAAATATTGCAGAATGCGTAGCGTCAGTCGCTTCATTTCTGTAAACTCTTCCCGGCACTACAACTCTTATAGGAGGCTGAGTCTGCTCCATTATATGTATCTGCGCAGGCGAAGTATGTGTTCTTAAAAGATTTTGGCAGTTATCAAGATAAAAAGTATCCTGCGTGTCTCTGGCTGGATGATCTTTTGGAATATTTAAAGCTTCAAAATTGTACCAGTCTGTTTCTATTTCACTTCCTTCTGCTATATCAAAACCGAGCGATACAAAAATATCGGTCATTTCTTTTATCGTTTTTGTTATTATGTGGCTGTGTCCCTTTGAAAAAGGAAAAGCAAAAACAGGCGAAATGTCTATTTTTTCATTTTTCATTTTTTCTTCAAGGAGTTTTGAGGTTATTTCTTTTTTCTTATTTTCAATTGCATCATTTAAATTTGTTTTTGCTGTATTAATTTCGGCTCCGAACTGTTTTTTCTCTTCTATGGAAAGATCGGCTAAACTTTTGAGCATCTCCGTTATTTTGCCTTTTTTGCCGAGATATTCAATTCGTATTGTTTCAATGCTGCCAAGATCGGCAGTTTTAAGTTTAGCAAGGGCTTCCTGTAAAACCGGTTCAATTTTTATCATCGTCTTTTATTCCTATAAGTTTTTTCAGATGTTCTTTTGCAACTTTATTGTCTTTATCAAGACTGAGTGTTTTTTCATACATTTTTTTTGCTTCTTCGGCCTGTTTTTTATTTTCATATATTAAACCGAGGCTGCAGTAAGCCTCGACATTTGCCGGATTTAATTTTAAAACTTTTTTAAATTCCTCAATTGCTTCGTCAAACTTGCTGTTTAAAAAATAGAAAGTCGCAGTTTCCTGAACAAGCGCTTCCTGTGTTTTTTTATTTTTTTCTTTTATATCCATTTATTTTTAACCTTTAATTATTATCCTTAAATTTTTCAATATCTTCCTGTTTGCCTACGACTACAAGTATATCGTGCTCCATTATGTCGTCTTCCGGCCCCGGAGCAACGTTTACGTCTTCAAGTATGTCTGTTTTTCCGTCATCGTTTATAAAAGGAGTCTGTCTTTTTATTGCAATTACGTTTAATCCGTATTTGTTTCTTATGCCCGATTCTTTTATTGTCTTTCCGCAAAAATCTTTGGGAGCTAATATTTCCACAAGATTATAATCTTTTGAAAATTCAATCTGTTCAAGAATATTCGGCGAAACCATGCTGTCGGCAAGTTTTTCGGCCATTTCAAGTTCCGGATAAACAACTTTATCGGCGCCTATCTTTGCCGCTATCTTAGAATGCCACTGGCTTACGCATTTTACTATAACGTTTTTTACTCCGAAATCTTTTACTATAAGCGTTGCAAGAATGCTTGTTTCAATATCTTCGCCTATCGATATAATTACAGTATCGCAGTCTTTTATACCGGCATTTTCGAGAGATTTTTCATCTGTAGCGTCTGCTGCTATTGCCTGCGTTACGGAATCACTTATTTTATTTACTATATTTTCGTCAATATCTATAGCCAAGACCTGTGCATTTTTTTTAAATAATTCTCTGGCAATACTTGATCCGAAAGTTCCAAGACCTATTACTCCGAATAATTTTTTTGCCATAAACGCTCCTTTTATGCTATGAGCACTTTCGCGTCAGGATATTTTATGTTACCCTGTGCGGATTTTGTGTTCATTAAATATATAAGCACCGTGACCGTTCCGACTCTTCCTATAAACATTGAGACTATGAGCAGTATTTTACCTATATCTGATACCGATGATGTAATGCCGAGAGAAAGACCGACCGTACAGCATGCCGACACAGCTTC
>CAYTCB010000071.1:0-5385 GCA_964436195.1 uncultured Elusimicrobiaceae bacterium | reverse complement strand
GAATGAAGCAGGTTTTTTCAAATATTATAAAAAACGCTGTCGATGCAATGCAAAATAAAGGTGTAGTATCAATAAAAATGGTTAAAGATAATGATTCTGTTGAAGTAATAGTTTCCGATAACGGTATAGGCATGGATGATGAAACGCTTGAAAACTGCTTTGATCCTATGTTTTCCACAAAAACGGCAAAAGCGGTCGGAATGGGGCTTACTGTCGCTCTTCAAATTGTTGAAATGCACGGCGGAACAATATCCGCACAAAGTTCAAAAGGAAACGGCTGCAAAATGTCAGTCAGGCTTCCGGTTGTAAAATAATCCTATTTTTTTGTAAAAACAATCACATCTTTTTTCTGCAAAACAGTCCAGTGTTTTGATAATACCAAAGAAGATTGTTTTGAATTCCGCGCCAATTTTAAAATCATGTTTATATGACCCGAATCTTTTTTGACTGGTGTTAGTTTCCTCAGTATTCTATATTGCATAGATATGTCTGTTTTTGAAAAAGGTTTAATTTTCATGACTATTTTATCTGGCGATATCCGTACATTTTTTTTATAGAAATCAGATATTTTTTTGTCGAAATAAGCATTTTCTCTTGAGGTTATTTTTGAAAGTTCAAAGATGTGTTCGGTTGCAAGAGAGTTTATTTTCTTTATTTCCGGCATTAGGGTTAATCTTATTTTATTGCGGGTAAAATCAGTCGAAAAATTTGATTTATCCATGCAGAATTTTATTTTTTGTTTTTTAGCGTATTCTTCAATCAGTTCTCTTTTTACCGCAAGAAGAGGCCTTATTACTGTAATTTTGTCGTTAATTTTTCTTATGACCGGTATGCCGGAAAGTCCGTCCGCGCCTGTTCCTCTTATAATCCACATCAATATTGTTTCAGCCTGATCGTTCATGTTGTGGGCGGTTGCTATTTTATTGCATTTTTCTGTTTTTGCTATTAATTCAAGATTGTCATATCTCAGCTGTCTTCCAGCAGTTTCAAGAGAAATGCCAAGCGATGAGGCAAAATCTTTTGTATTGAGGTGTTTGGAAATAAATTTTATTTTTCTTTTCTCTGCAAATTTTTCAACAATTGTTGTTTCTTTTTCGGATTCTTTTCTTAAATTGTGGTTGAAGTTTACTATCACCAGTTCAAAGCCGTGCGTTTTTTGAAGACGGCTGAATAAATCGGCCATAACCATTGAATCTGCGCCGCCGGATACGGCAAGAAGTATTTTATCCTCCGGCCTTACAAGATTGTGTTCACTGATATGATTTTTAAAAATCTGCCATATTAACATAAAGTTTTTAATATTATACAATATGTAAAATATTTTTGATATAATATACGGAAAGTATATCAATTTTTGGAGTTTTAAATGAAAAATGCAATATATGTGCTTGTTGAAAATAAATTCGGTGTTCTGGCAAGAATTGCAACTTTATTTGCGGCAAGGGGTTTTAATATTGATTCTCTGGCCGTAGGCGAAACAGAAGATCCGAATATTTCAAGAATGACTATAGTAGTTGACGGCGACGCCAAAATAGTAGAGCAGGTTGAAAAACAGCTTAATAAACTTATAGATGTAATAAAGGTTATAAATCTTTCCGGCACAGACCATATACAGAGGGATTTGGCTCTAATAAAAGTAGCCGTAAATAAAACAAACAGAGCAGAACTTATAAAAATAGTCGGTATATTTAAAGCTAAAATCGTTGATATGACAAATACTTCAATGGTTTTGGAAATAGCCGGTGATGAAAAACAGATAGAATCTTTTATTGAAGTGTTAAAACCGTTTCAGATAAAGGAGATGAGCAGAACCGGTGTTATAGCGATGGCAATCAAATAACCTTGGAGGATAAAAGAATGGGATGTTCATGTTGTTGTGAAAAAGAAGCAAAAATGTATTATGAAGCTGATGCGGACATTAGTTTGTTGAAAGGTAAAAAAATAGCTGTTTTGGGTTACGGCAGTCAGGGGCACGCTCATTCCCAGAACTTGAGAGATTCAGGACTTGACGTTATAATTGCTCAAAGACCAGGCGGCGACAATTACAAAAAAGCTGTTGAAGACGGATGGAAACCTATGAGCATAGCCGAGGCTGTTAAGCAGGCTGACTGGATTCATATTCTTCTTCCGGATGAATTGCAGAGAAAACTCTGGGAAACAGAAATAAAACCTAATCTTAAAAAAGGCGCCGTAGTTGGATTTGCGCACGGATTTAATATAGTTTTTAAGCAAATAGACGTACCTAAAGAAAACGACGTTGTTATGATAGCTCCAAAAGGCCCCGGACATCTTGTAAGAAGACAGTACGAAGAAGGAAAAGGTGTTCCTTGTCTTATAGCTGTTGAACAGAATGCAAGCGGCAAAGCGAAAGATTTGGCTCTTGCTTATGCAAAAGGAATCGGCGGCACCAGAGGCGGCGTTCTTGAAACAACTTTCAAAGAAGAAACGGAAACAGATCTTTTCGGAGAACAGGCTGTATTGTGCGGAGGAGTTGTTGAACTTATAAATTCTGGTTTTGAAACTCTGGTTAATGCCGGATATCAGCCTGAAATAGCGTATTTTGAATGTCTGCATGAAGTAAAGCTTATTGTTGATTTGATATTTGAAGGCGGAATTGCAAAGATGAATCATTCAATATCGGATACTGCAGAATACGGAGAATATGTAACCGGCAAGAGAATTATTAATGATTCCACAAGAGCTGAAATGAAAAAAGTTCTCGCCGATATTCAGTCAGGCAAATTTGCAAAGGACTGGCTCAAAGAAAATGAAGACGGCAGACCTAATTTTAATCAGTTCAGAAAGGACATAGCGGCAAGAAAAATAGAAAAAGTCGGCGCAAGACTGAGATCTATGATGTCGTGGATTAAAAAATAATGAAAAAAGTTTTTATTGTTATTTTCGAAATAATTCTGATTATCGTTATTTTGATTACGGCTCTTTATTTTTCATTCAACAAAATAATGACTTCATTTGTAAGTGAAAAAGGCGAAGTTGTGGTGCCTGATTTACACGGGAAGTCTCTTTCGGACAGTATTGAAGCTTTGTCACAGTCAAAACTTGCTTTGCTTAAAGAAGGTTCGGAATTCAGCCAGGATATGCCTTCCGGTGTAGTAATAAGGCAGACTCCTCAGCCTGGAATGAATGTTAAAGAAGGTAAAATTATAAGAGTAACAGTAAGTCAGGGAGGAGAAATAGTTTATATCCCGAATCTTATAGGAGAAAGCATACGTTCTGCGACTATATCGTTAAGGTCCGTAGGGCTTATACTCGGAGAAGTTACAAAGAGACCGTCTGCAAATTATGACGAATCTGTTGTTTTGGAACAGGATCCGCATGCCGGCAGCACAGTCGATAAGGAATCTACAGTCAACGTTGTTGTTTCAAGCGGAAAACCTGAAGACGGGACAATTTTAATGAGCAACTGGGTGGGCAAGAGCGCGGAAGATGCAAAAGAGTGGGCAAAGGATAGCTCATATAATGTTGAGTTTATTAATTCAAAAACAAATGCGGCTAATCCCGGATTTGTTTTTAACCAGTCTCCCAAACCTGATGAAAAAATTGTTTCCGGAACAAAAATAATTCTTTATGTGGCAAATGAAAGCAGCTCTCTGTTGCAGAAAGAAAAAATGTTTACTTATACCGTGCCTTCCGGCGGTAAAATAAATAAGAGAGTAAGGCTTATTCTTGCCGACGATAAAGGAGAAAAAGATATCTTTAACGGAGTGAGAAAACCGGACAGTCTCATCACAATTCCCGTAAAAGTGCAAGGCAAAGCGGTTGTTAAAGTTTTTGTAAATAATGTATCAACTGAAACCATAGAAGTAAAATAAGTATTTGACGCGCTTCTTTAAAAAGAAGCGCGTTTTTAAATTTTAACAAGGGAAAGTATGAAAACAGTGCTTATAGCGCCTTCAATTTTATCGGCTGATTTTTCGGAACTGCGAAAAGATATAAATATGGTTGAGCAAGCCGGCGCCGACTGGCTTCATATAGACGTTATGGACGGACATTTTGTCCCGAATATAACAATAGGCCCCCTTGTAGTAAAAAGCATCAGAAAATATTCCAAATTGTTTTTTGATGTTCATCTCATGATTTCAAATCCTGAAAAATACTGGAAAAATTTTCATAAAGCAGGTGCCGACGCAATAGTTTTTCACCATGAAGTTTCATACGATACAGTAACTCTTCTGAAAGAAATAAAAGAGGCAGGTATTAAAGCCGGAATATCGATTAAACCGGCAACCCCTGCTGAAGAAATAATTCCTCTTCTTCCGTTTATTGACATAGTTTTGATAATGACGGTAGAACCCGGTTTCGGAGGACAGTCTTTTATGACCGACATGGTTCAAAAAATTGCAACTCTCAGAAAAGCTGTGGATGAAAGCGGTTATGAATGTCTTATTGAAGTTGACGGCGGCATTAATCTAGAAACTGCAAAAATATGTTCCCGGGCCGGTGCCGACGTTCTTGTAAGCGGTAATTACATATTTGCAGCTGAAGATCCGGTAAGTATTTTACGCGGATTAAAATCAATTAATTAACCAGAAATAACTTATGCTGAGTTTAACTCTAAAAACAATAATCACTTTTTCTTTATTGCTGTTTTTAAACGTTTTTGCTTTATGCAGCAGCGATTTAAAACAGGCTGTCAACGAATCCGAGGAAGTTATAGCTACTGAGTATAAAACTGATGACGGCATAAGACAAAAAATAATAGATGCCGACAAAAGTTTTAAAAAGGTCACGGAAGCTTATTATAACGGAGATTATGACCTGACAAAGGAAGAGTATCAAAAATTTCTTGAAAAATTAAAAGACATAGATATTGACCCTGAAATGACCACTTTTCTGCTTACCGATTTTGAAAATATACTTATAAAATTAAAAAATATAAATGATATAGGCGCTACAAAAAAAGAATTCAATAAAAACTGCAATAAAAATGAAATTTCAATGGATTATAATCCTGAAATTTTAGATAAGTGGATAAGAATCTATTCAACAGGAAAAAGCGGCGAAAGAATAAAAACTGCTCTTGAAAAAAGCGGACGTTACAAAGAAATGGTGCTAAAAATTTTAAGGGAATATGATTTGCCTGAGGATTTGCAGTATCTTCCGGTTGTTGAAAGTTTATTTGAGAACAGTACCGTGTCACGGGCCAAAGCCGTTGGCTTATGGCAGATAATGAGCCAGAGGGGAAAGGCGCTCGGACTTCAGATAAATTACTGGGTTGATGAAAGAAGAGATCCGGAAAAGGCTACACGGGCAGCCGCCAAATATCTAAAGGAATTGTTTATTTTATTAAACGACTGGCATCTTGCGCTTGTGGCCTATAACAGAGGCGAATTCGGAATAATAAGGGATATGAAGTTTTCAAAC
>CAYTCB010000070.1:0-5393 GCA_964436195.1 uncultured Elusimicrobiaceae bacterium | reverse complement strand
TTAAGCTAAGCGGGTAATTATCTCATCCAGATTCGCCCCTGCCGGAACCATCGGCAGAACGTTTTCTTCTCTGTCAACCATAAACTCAACCAAATATACTCCGTCAAACGCTAAAGCTTTTTTTATTTCATCTTCAACGTCTTTTGAGTCTGTTACTCTTACGGCATGAGCGCTGTAAGCCTGGGCAACTTTAACAAAATCAGGTATATAAACCGGACAATTTTTATTTGGAGTATTGCATATTTCCGGACAATCTTTAGATTTATTCAAACATGTATGAGAATATCTCTTGCCGTAAAACATTTCCTGCCACTGTCTTACCATACCGAGATACTGATTATTCAAAATAAATATTTTTACGTTTATCCCGTAAAGAGCAGCCGTTGCAAGCTCCTGTATATTCATCTGAAAAGAACCGTCGCCGGCTATAACAACAACTTCTTTTTTAGGACATGCTATCTTGGCGCCTATTCCTGCCGGGAAACCGAATCCCATCGTGCCAAGTCCTCCGGAACTTAAAAAATTTCTCGCAGCGGAAGCTTTGTAATACTGTGCCGCCCACATCTGATGCTGTCCGACTTCCGTAACTATGATAGCGTCGCCTTTTGTTATTTCAGACAACTTATCGATTATATACTGAGGCTTTAATCCTTTTGAATTATCATACTGAAGCGGAACTTCTTTTTTCCATTTTGCAATATCGGAAATCCATTGTTTATGATCTTTGGCGTCTGTTATTTTAATCATTTCCGAAAGAATCATTTTTGCATCGCCGACAACAGGAATATCAACGTTAACTATTTTTGAAATGGAAGTAGGATCAATATCTATATGGACAACTTTTGCATTCGGAGCAAATCCGCATACTTTACCGGTGCATCTATCGTCAAATCTTGAACCGACGCTTATTATAAGATCGCTGTTCTGCATAGCCATATTAGCGCAATAAGTTCCGTGCATACCGAGCATTCCTAAATTATGTTTTTCATCGCCCTGAAAAGCTCCAAGAGCTAGAAGAGTCGATGTTACCGGTATATCTGCTTTTTTTGCAATGGCCATAACCTCGGCCTGAGCGTTTGAACTGATAACGCCGCCACCTATATACAAAACAGGTTTACTGCTTGCATTTATGGCGTCAGCCGCTTTTTTTATCTGGCCTTTATGGCCTTCATAGTTGGGTTTATAAGAACGAATTTCTACAAGATCTTCCCATACAAATTTACATTTTGCGCGCTGGACATCAACAGGTATATCAACCAAAACCGGACCCGGTCTTCCTGTTTTTGCTATATGAAAAGCCTGTCTTATTGTTTGAGCAAGTTCTTTTACGTCTTTAACAAGAAAATTATGTTTTGTAACCGGCCTTGTTATTCCTGTCGTATCCGCTTCCTGAAAAGCGTCATTGCCGATCAGCGTCGTTGCGACCTGTCCGGTGAAAGCAACCATAGGAATAGAATCCATATATGCCGTAGCAAGACCTGTAACTATATTTGTAGCTCCGGGGCCTGATGTGGCAAGACAAACTCCCGTTTTGCCTGTTGCTCTTGCAAAACCGTCAGCCATATGAGAAGCGCCCTGCTCGTGCTTGGCAAGGACAAATCTTAATTTTGAACCGTGTATTTTATCGAAAATAGGAAGAAGCGCGCCGCCCGGCAAGCCGAACACGACGTCAACGTTCTCCAACAATAAACTTTCAACAAAAATTTCAGCTCCTGTCATCTCTTTCATCGATTTCCCTCTAATAAAATTTACCGCAATACAACTGCATACCATGTTATTATAACATTTTTATATAGTCAAACCAATACGTTTTTAACAAAATTTGTATCCGCTTATCAGTAATTTTAAAAATTTTTCACAAAATTTTATTGAAAAATAAGATATTATTTTGTAACATTTTTTCTTCAATATTTTGAAATCTATTACTTTTGAGATGCTATTATGAAAAAAATTGCTTACTTTTTATTTTTTATGTTCGTTATTTTAATATCGGGATGTTCCGCATATAAACAAGATGAGTTTGAAACTGAACAACAGCCGGTTCAAACTGCAAAAGAAATGTTTCATCTTGACCAAATCCAAACCGTTCTTTTTAACTACGGCGATATTTTAATAAATACTTTCAAACAGACAAGGCTGTCCGAACAGGATGCAAACGCAATATTAAAACATCTTCAGAAAATGTTTAACGTAAACAAATGCAAACCGAACGACTACTATGAAGTAACTTATTCGCAGGACGGAAGCTGGTCCGTTTTTAATTATTTCCCGCAGGATATTTATTATTACTCTTTAAGAAAATCGACGGATAATGTGATTACATGCGATAAAATCGAACTGCAAACGGTAAAGAAAACGCTGTCAGCAGGCGGAACAATAGAAAATTCATTATGGGAAGCAATGGCGCTGCAGAAATTAAAACCCGACGTAATAATGTCATTCGCCGATATTTTTGCTTCAAAAATAGACTTCCTTACCGAAGTAAGAAAAGGCGATACTTTTAAAGTAGTGTATGAAGTTGATCTTGTAGAAAAAACAAATACAATAATTTCGGCAAAAATTCTGGCCGGACAATACAGCATGATAAACAGCACCTTTACTGCAATCCTCTATAAAAACACAAAAGGAAACGAATCGTATTTTGATGAAGAAGGCCATTCTCTGAAAAAAGCTTTCTTAAAAGCTCCTCTTCAATTTACAAGAATCAGTTCGTTTTTCACAAAAAAAAGATTTCACCCTATTTTGAAATATTACAGACCTCATGAGGGAATAGATTACGCAGCTCCGACAGGAACACCCGTTTCTTCAGTTGCAGACGGCATAGTAACAAAATCACAACCATCCGGCGGTTACGGGAATCTTATAATCGTAAGACATCCCAACGGATACGAAACTTATTACGGACATCTTTCAAGATATGCAAAAGGCGTAAGAAGAGGAGTAAAAGTAAAACAGGGACAGGTTATAGGCTTTGTAGGAATGACGGGCACTGCAACGGGCCCTCATCTTGATTTCAGAATAAAAAACAACGGCAAATTTTTTAATTTTCTAAAAATGAAAATGCCGGCTTCTTTGATATTGAAAGGACAGGATAAAGATCTTTTTAAAATACGCAGAGATATCGCAGTCGGCGACCTTAACAAAATAGAAATTGAACAGACTCAGCCTGTAATAAAAACAATTCATCCGGAGCTAAAACCACAGCCGCTAAATCCGGCAAAAAAATAAATTATTGAAGCAGAAGACTTTAAAGTTTCTGCCGAATTTTTTTGGTCGTTTTAGGTTTTATAGTTTGGAGCGAAGTAAGGCAATTTAAAGACGCGGTGTACAAAAAAATTGTCGTAAGAGACTTCAAAGTTTCTGACGAAATGCAGTATTTTTAAAACGAAGTTTACTGAGATGAAAGCGAAGCGGCTGGTAAATGAGTTTTGAAAATACAAAATTGCAGGCGAAGATTTGAAGCCGATATAAATCAGCTGCGGGGATGATATTTACTATGTTGTTCCTTGAGGTACTCTTTCGATATATGCGTATATATCTGCGTAGTCGATATTGAACTGTGCCCCAGCATTTCCTGAACAAATCTTATATCTGCACCTGCTGCCAAAAGATGCGTTGCAAAAGAATGCCTTAAAGTATGAGGCTTTACTTTCTGAACCAAACCTGCTTTTACGGCCATATTTTTAAGCTGTCTCCAGAATTCGACTCTTGAAATCCCTTTGCCAAGCCTTGTAAGAAAAACCGTATCGGTCTGTTTTTTATCTTTTCTGATTTTAAGATATCTCTTAATGTATACCTTGGCAGTCTCTCCGAACGGAATAAGCCTTTCTTTATTTCCCTTTCCTAAAATCCTTATAAATTTTTCATTTAAATTTATATCGGAGAATTTAAGATTTATGAGTTCCGAAACTCTAAGGCCTGTCGCATACAAAAGTTCAAACATTGCCCTGTTTCTTATTGAACAGTCATCAACTCCCGAAACGGAACCGAGCAATTTTTCAACTTCCTGTCTGTTTAAAACGTCGGGAAGATTAACCGGAATTTTAGGAACTGTAAGATATACTGTAGGATCTGTTTTTATTATGTTTTCTGAAATAAGAAATTTATAATACTGGCGGACAGATTCTATCATCCTGTAAATACTTCTTGCTTTTAGTTTTTTATCTGACTTAAGATGCCACAGAAAATTTGTAATTTCTTCATGGGAAATTCCGTCTGCCGAAATGTTTTTGTCCTTGATATATTTTAAAAACACGCATAAATCACTCTTGTAAGACAAAGCCGTATTTTTTGCCAGCCCTTTTTCCATAAGAATATAACTGATGAATTCTTTAAGCGTTTCTTCTTCCATTCAAATAGTTTCCGGTATTTTTAATATTTTTTATCTCAAATATATATTTTTGGCAAGTTCTTCGCTGATAAAAGTAGAATCTCCGTGGCCCGGAAAAACCTCCGTATCTTTATCGAATTGTTTTATTTTCTGCAGAGATTTTTTCATCATTTGCGAGCTTCCGCCGGGAAAATCGGTTCTTCCTATCGTTCCTTTAAAAAGAGTATCTCCTGCAAAAAGCCATTTGTCAATTAAAATGCACACCGAACCCTGCGTATGGCCTGGCGTATGAATAACGGAATAACTGCAAAAACTTGTTTTATAACTTCCTTCTTTAAGAATAATTTCAGGCGCTTTTACGTATAAGTCTTTTCCTGTCATTACGGAAGCATTTTTATAAGGATCGGAAAGCATCTCAACATCGATTTCATGTATTGCAAGAGGAATATTATATTTTACTCTTAGTTTGTCATCGGCTGCTATATGGTCAAAATGGCCGTGGGTATTTATAAGAATTTCCGGTGTTAAGCCAAGCTCATCAATTTTATTTATCACGGCATCAGCTTTCTCGCCGGAATCTATAATTACGCATTTCTTTGAAATTTCATCATAAACCACAAAACAGTTTGATTCAATAAAACCTGTTGAAATTACGCAAACTACTTTCAGCCCGCTCATTTAGGGCTGTCCCTGAATACGTCTTTATGCTGTAAAACATAATTCAATCCGGAATAAACAGTCAGAATAGTTACTATAAACATCAGCCAATACGGCAAATTTATTAAAATCCAGCCTATAATATACTGCCAGCCTGACATTTCAAATAAATCATACTGCGTTAGTTTAAAAAACTTTATAAGAACCGATTCGGCTATTAAAATTACAAGTATCGTAATTATAGCCGTTATCTGAGACGTTGTTTTAAATTTTCCGAATATGCTTGCCGGTATTATAACATTCTTTGAAGCCCCCAAAGATCTTAATCCCGTAATAATAAATTCTCTTGCTATTATTGCTATGACCATCCATGCCGGTATCTGAAGAGACTCTATCGCCACAAAAG